>JASHOI010000169.1 GCA_030041195.1 Streptosporangiaceae bacterium
GCTAGACGACGGTGAGATGCACGTCGTGCTGGACGGCCCCGCGGGCGCGCCCGCCCTGGTGCTGATCCACGGCACCGGGGCCTCGGCTGCGTGGTGGGACCCGGTGGTCCCGGGGCTGGCGGAGGCCTACCGGGTCATCCGCGTCGACCTGCTCAGCCACTGGCGGCCGACGAGCCCCGCCAGCTACGACTTCCCGGTTCAGGCTCGCCGGGTCGCGGTCGTGCTGGACAAGCTCGGCGTGGGCCGGGTGACCGCAATCGGGCATTCCTCGGGCGGAGGTGTGGCAACGGCCCTGGCCGAGCAGCGGCCCGGCCTGGTGGCGGCGCTGGCGCTGATCAACACCGGCCCCAGCCCTGACGCGTTCATCCCGCAAGGGCCGGCCGGCGGGATCCCGCAGGCCGCGCTGCCCGGGCCGCTGTCTGAGGACGCCGTCCGCAAGGCGATGGGCAGCGCGTTCACCCGCCCCGTTGAGATCCCCCACGCGCTCATCCAGGACACGATGGAAATGACCCCCCGCGCCCTCGCCGGGACGGGGCCCGCATTCGTGGAGTACTTGCGGCAGCGGAGCCTCCCTGATCGGCTGGCAACGCTGGGCCTGCCGCTGCTGGTGATCTTCGGTGCCGACGACCGCCGGTGGCGCGCCTCGTCGGCTGCCTCCTACCGCGAGGTGCCCGGTGCTCGCGTCGAGATGCTGCCGGGCGTGGGGCACACCCCGATGATCGAAGACCCGCAGGCGACCGAGGCATTGCTGCTGGACTTTGCCGCGGCCGCCTCGCACCCAGGCTGATGCCGGCGAACGGGATGGCCGGGGACTGCCCCGCGATCGAGGCGCGGGGCCTGGTCAAGGTTGTTCCGCAGACTACGTGGCGATGGGTCGGCCGTAGGTCACGGCCTCCCGCACCTCCGCGGGCAGGGATCGGGCGAGCTCGGCATCGGGCTGAGCGCCGAGGGAATCGTTGATGGTCGAGAACGCTATCCGCAGGGCCGCGAACGCGGTGATAGCGAAGATCTGCCCGTCATCGAGACCAGAATCGCGAAGGTCCTGGATGTCAGCAGGTGTCGTGGCATTGGGATCCGTGGCGATCTTCCGGGCCCATGCGGCCATCGCTCTTTCCTGGTCAGTCAGCCCGGTCTCGGTGCCGGTCAGGACTCCGGCCGCCAGGGCGGCGTCCGAGACCTTACCCAGCTTCCCGCCCCAGGCCAGCGAGCAGTAGGAGTCACCGAGGGCGGAGGCTGCGGCGGTCACCAGGATCCCGCGCTGGCGGAACCCCAGCCCGCTGGCCTTGAACGCACGGGACATCAGCTCAAACAGCTGTTTCACCGTCTCCGGCTGGTACGCCCACAACCGTGTCACGTTCCAGATGTAGCCGTCCTCCGCGAGATCCTCGTTGTAAAGCTCCTGTACCTCGGGTGACACTTCGGGTTCTTCGAGAAAGCTGCTGGTCACGTGCGTTGCCCCCCTTTGGGTTTGCGTGCGAGATAACCCACGACCTTGATTTCAGCCCGGAGCGGCAGCCCGTCCCTCAGCTCCGCTTCGGCCTGTTTCACGGCGGCCCGGTGAAACTCAGCCTCGCCGACGTTCTGGATGGCCTCATAAGCCGGGCCAGTGGCGGCAAGTGCGCGCGCATACACCTCCGCGTCGGCGAACTCCCAAGCGAACGGCACCTCCACGCGCTCGACGTCGAGGAAGCCATACGACTCAAGTAGCTGCTCGCCCGCACCAGGCCGACCCAGCGACACCATCACAGCCTGGTTGTCGACCTTCGGCGGCGCGGCCAGGCGGAACGGTGCCAGCGCCCACGCTCCCGGGGACATCTTCAGGTGACCCCAAACCGTCATTCCGACGCGTCCACCAGGGCGGAGCACTCGATGAATCTCTGCAACCGCGCCGGGAGTGGTCCCCCAGATCCCCCTGAAGCTAGTGACAACGTCGAAGGACGCCGCGTCCCAGGGCAACGCATTCATGTCGCCGACCCGGATATCGCAGTCCGGGTTCCTGTCCCTGGCCACGGCGACCAGCCTGGCCGAGGCGTCGATGCCTGAGCAGAAGGCGCCGCGGAGGCGAGCCAACTCGACCGCAAGCCCGGATCCGCACGCCACGTCCAGCAGGCGATCTCCGGCATCGACGCCCAAGCGATGATGCAGCGCGACGTATTCCCGGCAGTTACCCGGCTCGCTGAGGGTCGCGAAATCCACCGCCCGCCGGCCCCAGCCTTCATCCACCATCAGCCATTGCGCAGAATCCGAACCCGGTTCCCCCATTACTGCTCCTTGCGGCCATTCTTACGTCTCGAGAGATCACCAAAAAGTGGGGCCGGTGGGATTCGAACCCACACTGTAACGACCCTAAATCGTTCGCCTCCTGCCGTTGGGCTACGACCCCAGGGTGCCGGTCAGATGCCTAGGTCCTTGCGCAGGCGGGCGACGTGGCCGGTGGCCTTCACCCCGTAGTAGGCCTTCTCGACCTTGCCGTCCTCGCCGATCACGAACGTGGACCTGATCACACCGACCGTGCTCTTCCCGTACATCATCTTCTGCCCGAACGCGCCGTAAGCCTGGAGCACCTCGCGGCCCGGATCGGAGAGCAGCGGAAAGGTAAGGCCCTCCTTGTCCCGGAACTTGGCCAGCTTGGCGGGCGGGTCCGGGGAGATGCCGAGCACCGTGAACCCGGCGTCGGACAGGTCGCTTCGGCTGTCGCGGAAGTCGCAGGCCTGCTTCGTGCAGCCGGGCGTCATCGCGGCCGGATAGAAATAGATGATCACGTGCTGCCCGCGCAGCGCGGAAAGGCTCACCTCGTGCCCTTCGGCGTCCGGCAGGGTGAAGTCGGGCGCCGGATCACCGGGCGCCAGCCGTTCGTCCGTCATGTGCTCCTGCTCCTTTGCTGGCGGCTGCCGGCGGCCGCCCGACCGTACCCGCCATACCGGTCGCACCAACGTTACCGGGCGCCCGGCCCCCGGCCGGCTACCCTGCCGCCACGACGCTGGTTTCGGCCCGGAATTCTGATGATCTAGGAGGCTCGCGTGCAAATGCCGCACGTGAAGCTCCTAGATCTTTGATCTTGACGGCGGCGGGCGGGAGCGGCGGGCGGGAGCGGGCGCTCCGAGCAAATCGCCCTGGTGCGGGTGGAACGTCCGCTAACCTCCCGCCATGAGCGGGCTCTCCTTTATGTTGGCAGGCCGCCGTGCGCGCGCCGCCGCCGTTACCTTCTGCGCCGGGGCTCTGGCGCTCACCGCCGGATGCTCGGCAGGCACCACGTCCAGCAAGGCCGCAAACCCAGCGAGCGCGCGGACCGCGCTGATCCTGGCCGCCGATCAGGCGAAGCAGGTGACCTCCATGACCGCATCGTTCTCGTCTCAGGACAGCGGCGACGCGGCCCAGGACTTCGCGGGCACGATGCGGGCGCAGCTCAAGCCCACCTTGGTCGCCGAGGTCACGGCCAACGTCGCGGTAAGCGGCCAGTCGCTGCACATGACGGAGATCCTGACCGACAAGGCCATGTACATCAAGCTGGCCGTGTTGTCCAAGGAGACCGGCAAGCCGTGGGTCAAGATCCCGTTCTCCGAGCTGGGCGGAAGTACCGGCGTGAGCTTCTCGCAGCTGGTGCAGGGCGTCGAGAACGACAACCCGGCGCAGCAGATCACGATGGTGAGCGCGTCGAAAAACGTGCGCGTGGTCGGGACGCAGGTGATCGACGGCGTCCGCACCACTGAGTACGCCGGCTCCTACACCGCCGCCGCCGCCCTGGCCACGCTCACGCCCAGCGAGCGCAAGACACTCGGGCCGGAACTGAAGCAAATCAGCGGCCAGGCACACTACACCGAGTGGATCGACGCGCAGCACCACGTGCGCAGGTCGATCGTCACCGAGACCGTCAACGGCCAGCGGGTCACGCTGACGTTCAACATCACCGCCGTCAACGCGGCGGTGCACATCGTGCTGCCGCGGCCGCGCCGGGTGGCGGTGCTGCCGTCGGGATCGCTCTAGATCCAGATCCCCGCCGCCGGCTAGCGCAACGTCGCGGCGATCACCGGGGCGAGCGCCCGCAGCGCCTTGCCCCGGTGGCTGATCGCGTCCTTGGCCGCCGGTGACATCTCGGCCGTGGTCAGCTCCGACCCGTCGGGGACGAAGATCGGGTCGTAGCCGAACCCGTTGGTCCCCCGCGGCTCGCGGATCAGCCTCCCGAACACGATGCCTTCGCTGACGTGTTCCTTGCCCGACGGCAGGACCAGGGCGGCCGCGCACACGAACTGCGCGCCGCGCCGCTCGTCGGGCACGTCGGAAAGCTGCGCAAGGACCAGCCGCAGGTTGGCCTCGTCATCGCCGTGCCGGCCAGCCCAGCGCGCCGACAGCACGCCCGGCATCCCGTTCAGGGCGTCGACACACAGGCCGGAATCGTCGGCGACCGCGGGCAGGCCGGTGAACGCCGCGATCGCGGTCGCCTTCAGCAGCGCGTTCTCGGCGAAGGTAGCCCCGGTCTCGGCCACCTCGGGCACGTCGCGGAACTCGGCGAGCCCGGCAAGCTGGACCTCGGCCCGCTCCGCCTCGAGAATCCGGGTGAGTTCGGCCAGCTTGTGCTCGTTGGCCGTGGCCAGGACCAGCCGGGGTCGTCCGGGTTCGCGGTTGGCGTCCCGTTCCGGGCTCATGTCGCTGACAGCGCCTCGCGCTGCAGTCTGGTCAGCTCCGTGCAACCGGTGACCGCCAGCCCGAGCAGCTCATCGAGCATCTCGCGGCCGAACGGCTCGCGTTCCGCCGTGCCCTGGATCTCCACGAACCTGCCGTCGCCGGTGCAGACCACGTTCATGTCGGTGTCCGCGGCGACGTCCTCCTCGTAGCACAGGTCCAGCCGCGGCTCCCCGGCCACGATACCGACGCTGACCGCGGCGACCGAGGCGACGAGCGGGTCGCCCTTGGTCCCCCGCCCACTTCCCCTTCCCCCTTCACGGGCCCGAAGCCAGGAGATCGCGTCGGCCAGCGCCACGTAGCCGCCGGTGATCGCGGCGGTGCGGGTTCCGCCGTCGGCCTGCAGCACGTCGCAGTCGATCGTGATCGTGTTGTCACCGAGCGCCTTGGCGTCGACGCAGGCCCGCAGCGACCTGCCGACCAGGCGGGAGATCTCCATCGTGCGCCCGCCGAGCCGCCCCTTGACCGACTCGCGCTCACCGCGCGTGTTCGTGGCCCGCGGCAGCATCGCGTACTCGGCGGTGACCCAGCCGAGCCCGCTGCCCCGGCGCCATCGCGGCAGTTCCTCGGCGACGCTGGCCGCGCAGAGCACGCGGGTGGCGCCGAATTCCACGAGCACCGATCCCTCGGCGTGGTCGAGCCAGCCCCTGGTGATCTTTACCTCACGCAGCTGATCGGGGCTGCGCCCGTCTGGTCGCGACATGTGCGTCAGGCTATCGGGGACTCCGGGGTGCCTGAACCCCCAGGGGAACGAACACCAATCCTGGCCTGTGGGTAACTGGCCACTTATCCTATCGGTCATGAAAACTGTTATTTCATATATTATCCGGCACATTAACTTTGCCGGAATTAACCGCCAGGCGGTCGCTGCCTGCCTCTGCGTCGCAGCCGTGGGCACGATCTCGGCATGCTCGTCCCACGCCGCGTCGTCGACGCCGCCGACCGCGGCTCAGGCCATCAGTCAGGCCGCCGCGCAGCTGGGCCGGACCCGGACCCTGACCGTGTCTCTTGCCATAGGAAGCCCCGGTGCGGAGAGCACATCAATAACGGGCACGGTCCGTGAGCAGATCACGCCGACCACCCTGCTCGACGCGGTCACAACCACGAAGCTCGGCGTTTATTCGACGCCGAGCCTGGTCTTCCTGACCGGCACGGCGGCCTATCTTCGATCCTCGACGCTGGACATGTGGGGAAAGGTCTCCCTGCCCGCTCTGCTCAAAGCCGGGCTCGCCGGCGACATCTATCCCGAATTCGTGGCGGACCCGGTCTACCAGGTCCGCATGCTCGCCGCGGCGACCGACGTCCGTGAGGACGGCCGGCAGCAGGTCGCTGGCGTGGAGACGACGCACTACACGGGGTCTTGCCGGCCAGCGGCCGCGCTCGCGCGGCTGTCCGGGACCGCGGCCACCGTGCTCGGTCTTGCGCTCCGAAAACTTACTCGTGACGTGCGCTTCGACGTCTGGATCGACGCTCGGCATCAGGTCAGGAAACTGCGCGTCGTGGAAACGGCTAAGAACGTCACAGTCACCACGACCTTGGTGATCACCTCGATCAACCAGACGACCGTAGTGGTGCCTGCGCCGGGCGATCAGTTCGCCGTACCGGCCAGTTCGCTGAGGAACGCCGGGTAGCGCCGCTTCTCAGTAGGCCGCGCGGTCGGGCGTGCCCGCCTCGATCCACTGGTAGACCTTGCGCACGCCGTCGGCCAGCGGGACCGCGGGGCTCCAGCCGAGGTCGCGCTCGGCCCGCTCCGCGGCGAGCGCGCTGCGCTGCAGGTCGCCGGGGCGCGCGGGCGCGAACTCCGGGTCGATGTCGCGGCCGGCCGCGCCGCCGATCAGCCGGGCCAGGTCGGCGACCCTGGTCTCGACGCCGGTGCCGAAGTTCCAGATCCCCGGCCGGCCCTGGTCGGCGGCGGCCAGGAAGGCACCGACGGCGTCGCCGATGTAGACGTAGTCGCGGGTCTGCGTCCCGTCGCCGTAGATGACCGGCCGCTCCCCGGCCAGCACCCGGGCGCAGAAGATCGGAATGACCCCGGACTCGCCCGCCGGGTCCTGCCGCGGGCCGTACACGTTGGCCAGCCGCAGGATCGTGTGCCTGCACCCGTGCAGCCGGTTGTACAGGCTGACGTACTGCTCGGCGCAGTACTTGGCGATGCCGTACGGCGACTCGGGCAGCGGGAGCACGTCCTCGAGCGACGGGATCGGCGCGTCCTTCCCGTACAGGGCGCCGCCGGTGGAGCAGAACAGCACTCGCGCGTCGGCCGCGCGCGCCGCCTCGAGCACGTTCACGGTGCCCACCACGTTGGTCTGCGCGTCGTCCGCCGGGGCCACCACCGAGACCCGGACGTCGATCTGCGCGGCCAGGTGGCAGATCAGCTCGGGCCTGACGCTGCCGACCAGCGCGGCCAGCGCGCCAGCGTCGGTGATGCTCAGCTTGTGCAGCATGGCCTGCTCGTCGAGGCGGGCCAGCCGGCCCCGGGACAGGTCATCGACCACCGTCACCTCGTCGCCCCGGGCCAGCAGCGCGTCGGTCAGGTGTGAGCCGATGAACCCGGCGCCGCCGGTGACGAGTACACGCATGGCAGAGGAGTGTATGACAGGCCTGAACGCTACGGTCCGTGGTCAGTCGAGCATGAAACCGAGCCCTGGCGCTGCGAGCGAGACCGGGCCGGTGAAGGCCTGGCTGGCCTCGTCCAGCGTCCTGGTCTGGTCGTTCCACGGCACCAGGTGGGTGAGCACGAGCTGGCCGACGCCGGCCCGGGCGGCATGCTGGCCCGCCTGCCGCCCGGTGAGGTGCAGGCCCTCGGGCAGCGGCGCCTCACCATCGGCCGGCTCGAGGAACGACGCCTCGCAGAGCAGCACGTCAGCGCTTTCCGCCAGCTCGACGAGCGCGTCGGACTGGCCGGTGTCGGCCGAGTAGGCCAGGGACCTGCCGCGGTGCTCGAGCCGGAAGCCGAACGTTTCCACCGGGTGGTTCATGTGCGCCGCCGTCACCCGCAGCGGGCCGATCTCCATCACCCCCGGCGTGATCGTGGTGAAGCTGAACGCGTTGGTGATCCCGTGGTACGGATCGGCGTCCGGTCCGGCGTCGGCCACCGGGTCCGCGCCGAGCGCCAGGCCGAGCCGAGCGGCCGCGTGCGGCGGCGCGTACGCCGGCAACGGCGGCCTCGGGCCGTCCGGATGGAACCTGCGAGCGACCGAGTAATCGCACAGGTCCAGGCAGTGGTCGGCGTGCAGGTGGCTGACGCATACCGCATCAATCTCGTAAAGACTGGCATAACGCTGCAGAGCGCCGAGGGCGCCGCTGCCAAGATCAATCAGCAGCCGGAACCCCTCGGCTTCAACCAGATAGGAGGAGGCCGCGCTTTCCGGCCCGGGGAAGCTGCCCGAGCAGCCGACTATCGTCAATCGCACAGGTTGAGCATCTACCAATATGGCGGCGAACGCGCAATGATCCGTGCAGGGTGCCCCAGCAGGAGGGTGTGATGGCGGACCAGACGACCGATCAGGCTCAGGCGGTGTCCCTGGCCCTGGCCGAGCCCACCGTGCACGTCCGCCGCGGCTGGGTCACCGGCCTCGGCCTGGCCAGCCTGGGCATGTGGATGGCTTCGTACACCCCGCTGCAGGTCCTGCTGCCCACCCAGCTGCAGAACATCACGCCGAGCGGCAAGATCGTCGCCCTGGCCGTGGTTACCGGGGTCGGCGCTGTCGCGTCCGGCATCGCCACGCCGATCGCCGGGGCCCTGTCCGACAACACTACGAGCCGGTTCGCGTTCGGCCGGATGACCGGCCGACGGCACCGCTGGACGCTGGGCATGGCGGTGCTGTCCGCTTTGTCCCTGGTGCTGCTGTCGCAGATGCGGACGGTCGCCGGCGTGGCCATCTTCTGGGTGCTGTTCAGCGCCTTCCAGAACGGGGAGTACGCGAGCCTGAGCGCCGCGATCCCCGATCACGTCCCGGTGCGCCAGCGGGCCACCGTGGCTGGCTGGGTCGGCATGCCCCAGGCACTCGGGCTGGTGGTCGGCACGGTCCTGGTTGTGGCCGTGTTCACGGGGCTGACCAGCGGCTACGTTGTGCTCGCTGTGCTGATGGCGCTGCTGGCGCTTCCGTTCGTGCTGCTCACGCCGGATCATCCGCTGGAGGCGCAGCACCGCAAGCCGTTCTCCTGGCGGGAACTGGCGCGCTCGTACTGGATCAGCCCCCGGGAGTACCCGGACTTCGCCTGGGCCTGGTTCACCAGGTTCCTGATGTCGCTGGCGATCGCGATGGGAACCCTGTACCTGCTGTACTTCCTGCGCGACCGGATCCACTACGCCCGGCTGTTCCCCGGCCAGACCGCGGCCGACGGGCTGCTGATCCTGATCGTGATCTACACGGCCGGCGTGATGCTCACCGCGATCGTCGGCGGGATGATCTCAGACCGGCTGGGCCGCAGGAAGACCATGGTCCTGATTTCCGGCATCGTGATCGCCGCGGCCGCGCTGCTGCTCACGTTCGTGGAGACCTGGACCGCCTCGATCGGCGCCGCTGTGCTGTTCGGCATCGGTTTCGGCTGCTACCTGGCCGTGGACCAGGCGCTGATCACCCAGGTGCTGCCGGCCGCCAGGGACCGGGCCAAGGACCTCGGAGTGATCAACATCGCGCTGGTCTGCCCGGCGGCCATCGGGGCGCTGATCGCCGCGCCGCTGGTGTCGCTGGGCGGTTACCCGACGCTGTTCGCTGGCACCGCGATCGTCGCGGTGTTCGGTGCGGTGCTGGTCTGGAAGATCAAGAGCGTGCCCTGACCGTGGCACCCGTCGCGCGTTGGGCTCGTAGATGATTAACTCGGCGGTTTGATCTTGGTGGCGGCCTGTTCTCAGGCTCGAGCGGCGATGTGGTGACCGCCGTCGCATCAGGTGCGGGTCGGCGGCCGGTTTCCGCCCCCCCAGCGCGCCGGCCGAAAGATCTAGGAGCCTCGCGTGCGGTATTTGTCCCAGATCCTCCTAGATCTTTTAGGTGGCGGGCTGAGGCGCGAAGGCGGCGGGCTGAGGCGCGGCGCGGCGCCGGGTTTGTCGCGGATGGGCGAATCGGCACCGGAGCCGGCCAGTCGCTGTGACGCCGCGCCGGCAAGCGTGATGACGCAAACCAACGGGTTACTGCACTGCGAGCCCGTTGCGCGCGTTGCGCCCCTCGCGCCCGTCACGAGCGGGAGCGGCCGACCCGGGCGATCTGGCGGCCCTGCGCGACCAGCCTGCCCGCCGCGTCCCAGACCTCGGCCTCCTCGTCGAACCAGCCGCCGCTGACGTGCCGGCACCGCGCGGCCACCTGCAGCGGACCGGGTGCGGGTACCGCGCGCATGTGCCAGGTGAGCTCGACGGTCGGCGCCCAGCCAGCGGCGCCAAGGCCGAACACCACCGGCGGCAGCGCGTCAACCGCGACCGCGAGCAGGTAGGCGTCCGGGTCCCGGTGCTCGCGCAGGCCGAAATATCCGCGCATTTCCGGGATGCCCGACGGCTGGCCGCGGCGCCAGCCGGTCGTGGCCGGATCCATGCGCAGGTCCACCTGGGCGGCGTAGCCCGCGATCCCGCCGGCGCCGACCGTGCCCCGCCACGGGCCGAGGTTGACGCACTCCTCGATCGGCGGCAGCTTGGGCGGCTCGCCGGTCCAGGCCAGCTCGCCGTTGGCCAAGCGGTGGGTGGGTGGGAGGCCGGTGGGCGGGAGTTCGGGCAGGCTCCCGGTGGTCACGGTCACGTCAAGCACGATCTGCGAGTCCTGCACCAGCGAGGCGCGCGCGGTCGCCGCGGTCCGGCCCTGCTTCAGCCAGGTCACCTCGACCTCGCCGGGCTCGAGCAGCGGAACCCGGAGGAAATGCGCGCTGGTCGCCACCGGGTACGGATGCGGTGAGGTGTCCAGCACCGCGCGGAGCATGGTCGCCACCATCACCCCGCCGTTCACCGCCGGCGGCGTCGCGTTGCCCGGCGCGACGAGCGCGAACCGCTCGTCCGGACGGACCTCGTAGCGCCCCGGGGCGGTGGCCCGGACCGCCGTTGCCTCGTCGAAGATGCTCATGCGTGGGTCCTGGGTGGAACGTGTGCCGCGCCGGCCGGAACCGGCGCGGCCGCCGTCACGCCCATAGCTGGCCCTCCAGCCGGGCCTCGGCCTCCTCCAGGGTCCCGGTGTAGGCGCCCGTGGACAGGTACCGCCAGCCGCCGTCGGCGATCATGACGACGATGTCGGCGGTCTGCCCGGCCGCGGCCGCCTTCTCGGCCATCGCCAGCCCGGCGTGCAGCGCGGCCCCGGATGAGATCCCGGCGAACAGCCCCTCGACGTCGAGCAGTTCCCTGGTCCGGCGCACCGCGTCGGCGGAGCTGACCGAGAACCGGGAGGTCAGCACCGACTCGTCGTACAGCTCGGGCACGAAGCCCTCGTCGATGTTGCGCAACCCGTAGACGAGCTCGCCGTAACGCGGCTCGGCCGCGACGATCTGCACCCCCGGCACGTGCTCACGCAGGTAGCGGCCGGTTCCCATCAGGGTCCCGGTGGTGCCGAGCCCGGCCACGAAATGGGTGACCGACGGCAGGTCAGCGAGGATCTCCGGCCCGGTGGTCTCGTAGTGCGCCAGCGAGTTGGCCTCGTTGCCGTACTGGTAGAGCATCACCCAGTCGGGATTGTCCGCCGCGAGCTGCTTCGCGACCCGGACCGCCTCGTTCGACCCCCCGGCGGCCGGCGAATAGATGATCTCGGCGCCGTACATCTCGAGCAGCTGCCGCCGCTCGGCCGACGTGTTCTCCGGCATCACGCAGATCAGCCGGTAGCCACGCAGCTTCGCCACCATCGCCAGCGAGATCCCGGTGTTGCCCGAGGTCGGCTCCAGCAGCGTGCACCCCGGCTTCAGCTGCCCGTCCTTTTCCGCCCGCGCGACCATGTAGAACGCGGCCCGGTCCTTCACCGAGCCGGTGGGGTTGCGGTCCTCGAGCTTGGCCCACAGCCGCGTCGACGGCCCGGGCGACAGCCGCGGCAGCCCCACCAGCGGGGTCCTGCCGAGCGAGTCGAGCAGCGAGTCGTAGCGCATCGGTCTGTGCGTCAACAGTCCTGGCGGCAGCCGGTCAGCGCGCCCCGCCGGCCACGGCCGGGAGCACGGTCACCGTGTCGCCGTCCTTGACCGGGGCGTCGAGCCCGCCGAGAAAGCGCACGTCCTCGTCGTTCAGGTAGACGTTCACGAACCGGCGCAGGCCGGAATCGTCGACGAGCCGTTCCTGCAGCCCGCCGTAACGCTCGTCGAGGTCGGCGATCAGGCCAGCCAGCGTGTCGCCGGAGCCCTCGACCGACTTCGCCCCGCCGGTGTAATTGCGCAGGATGGTCGGGATCCGTACCTCGATGGCCATGGATGCACTCCAGATCGTGCGGGTCGGTGGACGGGAATTCGTGCGGTGCAACCGGCAGCATGGCCGGATCATTCCGGCGCCGCGTCTACCGGGTCGCGCACCTCCTCCTCGGTGACGACGCCGTCGACGATGCGGAACGAGCGGAACTCCACCTCGTCGGGATCGCGCGTCGACACCAGCACATAGTGTGCCTCAGGCTCGCTGGCGTAGGCGATGTCGGTGCGGGACGGGTAGGCCTCGGTCGCGGTGTGCGAGTGGTAGATGACCACGGGCTCCTCGTCCCTCTCGTCCATCTCGCGCCACACCCGCAGTTGCTCCATCGAGTCGAACCGGTAGAACGTCGGCGAGCGCTCGGCGTTGATCATCGGGATGAATCGCTCGGGGGTGTCGCTGCCCGCGGGCCCGGCGATGACCCCGCAGGCCTCGTCCGGGTGGTCGGCCCACGCGTGCGCGATGATGGCGGCGCGAAGCTCGCCCGGCAACGTCAGCATGAACGCGAGCGTAGCCCGCCGCTACCGGGACAGCGCCTGCACGAGGGTCTCCTGCAGGAACGCCAGCCACTGGTACACCCCGACGTACGCGGCGCGGGGATCCTCGGGTCCCATGTCCGCCACCTGCTCGTCGAAGTCGTCGGTGACGCCCAGGCGGGTCCCGAGAGCCAGGCGGACGTCGTTGAGGGCCCGCAGCCAGGCTTGCGCCTCGGGCTCGGACAGCCGGATCCTGCCCCCGCCCGGCGGCAGCGTCGCCAGCACCGTCCGCGCCGCCGCGGCCTTGCCCGATCGCAGCCCCTGCTCGGTGTATCTGCGGAATTCCCCCGAGGCCTCCGGATCGTCACGGTACGCATCAGGAAGCAGACGGGCCAGAACGGGATCGTCCGGCAACTCGGCGTCCTCAGCGAACCCGACCATCGCCGCGAGGTCGTCGGCGTCCACGGTCCCTTCGGTCGGCAGCCCGGCGGAAGGATGGCCGGTCGCGCTTGCTGCGGTTTCGCCACGCGTCGCGCCGTCGTCCTCGTCGTCGGCGCCGATCAGCTCGATTATCTGGCCGACGAGGTCGCGGATGATCGCGGCCTGGGCCGCGGCGAACCGCGCCGTGGCGCCGCCCGATGTCCCGCGGAACCCTGCCATCAGATCCTCCAGGCTCACGGCCTCGTCTGGTTGCTGCGCACTGTCCTGCTCCGGGTCCGGCCCGTCCTGCCCGGGCCGCTGCCCGCCGGTCGCTCCCTGCTCGCCGCCGCTCACGAATCGTGGCTGATGGTGGCCCACAAGCCGTAACCATGCAGCGTCTCAGCGTCCCGCTCCATGGCCTCGCGTGCGCCCGATGAGACGACGGCCTTGCCCTTGTGGTGCACGTCCAGCATGAGCTTCTCCGCCTTCGGCTTCGCGTAGCCGAACACGGTCTGAAACACGTACGTCACGTACGACATGAGGTTGATCGGGTCATTCCACACGATCGTGACCCATGGCAGATCGGGGACCGTCTGCTCCTCGGTCTCCGCCCGCTCAGCCTCTGCAGGCGCCACGCTCACGGTTGTCACCTCCCTGTGCGTAGGCCTCCAGTGTGCCAAAGCGCTTGCGCACTAGTGACATCGGCGGCGACACGCACCCCGTGGACCTCACTGCCCGACATGCCACGAATCATGCTCGAAAATAAGTCGCATACCTAGCCATGGTATGCTAGACTAATCGAACAAGAATACGGGAGGTGTCATGACCCACAGCCCCACCAGCGCCAGCGGCGACCAGCCGCGCGCCGGCACGGGGCTGACCGCCCGGGACCTGACCGCCAGGCTGCGAGCCGAGGGTGAGCTGACGGCCGACGACATAGCCGCGCTGGCCCGGCTCGACGACGGCCCCGGCGGCGGCGGCGACTGCTGGGATGACGATCCTGATCCCGGCGCTGGTGGCGACCTGCCGGCGGAGCGGCCGACGCTGCCCGACCTTGACCACGCCGCGGTGCTGGACGACGGCATCGCGGCGCCGCGCGTGGCCGAGGCGCTGGAGGCCGGGTTCACCCACTGGTGCCCGAGCCCCGGTGCGATCGGGTTCGCGGGCGGCGGCCCGCTGGACGTGATGCTTCCTGGCCCCGACCTGGCCTGGCACGCGGCTCAGGCCCGGAGCCGCGGCCTGGCGGTGCTGTCGGACAACGAACTGTGCGGGGTGCTGGGCGCCGCGCAGCGGCTGGAGTCCTGGGCGGCCGGGCTGAAGCTCGCCATCGTGAACGAACTGGACGCCCGCCGCGCGGGCGAGGGCGGGCGGCCAGGTGAGCACGTGGCCGAGGAAGCCGCCGCCGTGCTCATCCTCACGCCCCGCGCTGCCGGGGACCTGCTCGGCCTGGCCCGCAACCTCGCCTGCGTACCGCAGACCCGGGCCCTGCTGGCCGCCGGGATCCTCGACCAGGATCGCGCCGAAGTCATCGCCGACGCCCTCGCCGTCCTGGACGCGGCGGGCGCCGCCACGGTGGAAAACCGGGTCACTCCCAAGGCAGCGAAGATGACCACCGGGCAGCTGCGCGCCGCCTGCGAGCGCGCCATCAAGGCCTACGACCCCCAGGCCGCGACCCGCCGTCGCGAACAGGCCCAAAAAGACGCCCGCGTGGAATGCTGGGCCGAGGCCGCCGGAACCTCCGCCATCGCCGGGCGTGACCTCGCCCCCGCCGGAGTGATCGCCGCCAGCAAGAATCTCGACGCCGACGCCCGCTGGCTCGGCCAGCACGGCATGCCCGGCAGCCACGACCAGCGCCGCGCCGCCGCGTTCCTGGCCCGCCTCACCAACCGGCCCCTCAGCACCCTCCTCCCCCAGCCCGTAGCGGGCGACGCCGCCTCGACCCCGGCCGCCCCCACCCCCGGCTCCCCCGCCACCGCCACTCCCGCGCCCGGCACCACCCCCGCTGGCCCCGCCACCGGCTCCCCCACCACCGCCACTCCCGCACCGAGCACTACCCCGGCCGGTGCGGCCGGGTGGGCAGGCGGGCTGGGCGGGACCGTGAACCTCACCATGCCGGCCTCGGCGTGGCTCGGCCTGACCGACAACCCCGGCGAGGCGGGCGGGCCCGGCGCCCTGGACGCCGACACCTGCCGCGACCTCGCCGCAGCGCTGGCCGCGAACCCCGCCACCCGCTGGTGCGTCACCGTCGTCGACCGGTACGGCCGGGCAACCGCCCACGGCTGCGCCCGCCACGGCCCTGGCCCACCGGGTAGTGGCAACCCCGCCACGTGGCTCGCTCAGATCCCGATCGAGACCATCGAAACCGGGACCTGCTCTCACCGCCGCGAATCCGCTGGATACCAGCCCTCCAACATGCTGCGGCACATCATCAAGATGCGCAGCCCGCGGTGTGGGTTCCCAGGCTGCCGACGGCCCGCGGTCCGCTGCGACGACGACCACACCGTCCCGTACGACAAAGGCGGCCGCAGCTGCGAGTGCAACCTCTATCCGCTCTGCCGCCGGCACCACCAAACGAAGCAGGCACCCGGATGGCGGCTCGACCAGCCCGAACCAGGCACCCTGATCTGGACCCTGCCCAGCGGGCGCCGGTACACCGTCATCCCCGAGCCGTACCCGGTGTAGGCGCACAGCGCCGCAATCTTCTCGCTCCGTAGGCTTCATCATGTGAATACGGACCTTGGCCCGGCTCCTGGAGCCGGCACCGGCCTGCTGACCGACCATTACGAGATCACCATGCTGCGCGCCGCGCTGCACAGCGGCGCGGCGCAGCGGCGTGCGGTCTTCGAGGTGTTCGCCAGGCACCTGCCGCACGGCCGGCGGTACGGAGTGGTGGCCGGCACCGGCCGGGTCATCGACGCGGTGCAGCGGTTCCGGTTCGGCCCCGCCGACCTCGATTTCCTCCGGCAGGCCGGGGTCGCCGACGAAGCCACCCTGGCCTACCTGGAGTCCTACGCGTTCAGCGGGGACATCTGGGGATACGCCGAGGGCGACTGCTACTTCCCCGGATCGCCGATCCTGGTGGTCGAGGGGACGTTCGCCGAGGCGGTCGTGCTGGAAACCCTGGTGCTGTCGATCCTGAACCACGACTGCGCGATCGCCTCGGCCGCGTCCCGCATGGTCAACTCCGCGGGCGACCGGCCGCTGATCGAGATGGGCTCGCGGCGCACACACGAGCGGGCCGCCGTGGCCGCCGCCCGCGCCGCCTACATCTCCGGCTTCACCACCACCTCCAACCTGCGCGCGGGCCAGGAGTACGGGGTTCCGACGGTCGGGACCAGCGCACACGCGTTCACGCTGGTGCATGCGTCGGAGCGGGATGCGTTCGCCGCCCAGCTCGACGCGCTGGGCACCGACACCACGCTGCTCGTGGATACCTACGACGTGGCGACCGCGGTGCGAACCGCGGTCGAGCTGGCCGGCCCCGGCCTGGGCGCGGTCCGGATCGACTCGGGTGATCTGCCGGTGGTCGCGCGTCAGGTGCGGGCGCTGCTCGACTCGCTCGGCGCGACCAAGACGAGGATCGTGCTGACCGGGGACCTGGACGAGTACTCGATCGCCGCGCTGGCTGCCACGCCGGTGGACGGCTACGGGGTCGGCACGGCGCTGGTCACCGGGTCCGGGGCGCCGACCGCGGCCCTGGTGTACAAGCTGGTTGCCCGCGCCGACGACGCCGGGGAGCCGGGTCCGCTGCGCCCGGTGGCCAAGCGCTCGGTAGGCAAGCCGGGCCGCGGCGGGCGCAAGTGGGCGGTGCGGACGCACGACGCCGGCGGGACCGCGCTGGTCGAGCTGGTGACCACGCAGCCACCCGATCCGGGCTCCGGCCGGGTGCTGCTGCAGGAACTGGTGCGCGGCGGGGAGATCGTCGGCGGGGAGCCGCTGGCCGCGGCGCGGGCGCGCCATCGCGAAGCGCTGGCCGAGCTTCCGCTGTACGCGCTGCAGCTGTCCCGCGGCTACCCGGCGATCCCGACCATATTCGTCCCGAACGGCGACTAGACGGTTTCCTTCGCGGACAGCTAGCGGGCGGGCGGCCATCCGGCTGCCGGGTCGGGCGGGTCCTTCAGGTAGGTGGCCAGCCCACGGACAAGGACGTCAAGCCCCCACTCGAACCGGTCGTCGGCGTTCCCCGCGGAGAGCGTGCTGGCCAGCGCGACGGTGTTGGGGAACCGGTCGACCGGCAGCGACCTCATCCACGCGGTGAACTGGGCGATGAAATCGGCCGCGCCCGACCCGGCCAGCGGCGTCACGTCGAGCTCGTAGGCGATGGCGCCCACGTAGAGCCCGCCAAGGTCGCCGACGAACGCCGCCACCTGATCGGGCATCCCGGCCGCCCGGAGCTCGGCCAGCAGGCGTTCCGCGATCGGCAGCATGCTGGGGGTGACCGCGACCCGGCCCAGCGTGAGCGCGGCAACGCCCCGGTGCCGCCGGTACATGGCCAGCATGGCCCGGCCGAGTTCCTTGACCGTCTGCTGCCAGTTCCCGCCCGTCGGCGGGACCTCGACCTCCTGGAAGATCCGGTCGAGCACGAGCTGGACGAGTTCCTCCTTGTTGTCGACGTACCCGTAGAGCGAGGAGGCCGATACCCCGATCTGGTCCGCGACCCGGCGCATGGTCAGCGCCTCTCCGCCGTCGGCGTCCAGCACCTGCAGCGCGGCCTCGATGACCACCTCGCGGCTGAGCTGCGGCCTCGGCGTGCCGTGCCGCCGCGGGGTTGACCGCCAGGGTGGCTCGGGCGCAGGGCCGCTCGGCATCTCAGGCATGCGCAACAGCGTACTTGACGTGAACGGCGTTCTGCGATAGACCAATGTTCACGAAGAACGGCGTTCTTAAGAGAAACGTTGTTCGGACGCTCAGAACGGAGAGGTGCGTGAGCGACATGAAGCGAATTGGGGAGGTGGGCGCGACCGTGGAAGCCGGAGAACTCCGCAAGACCTACCGCAGCCGGGCGGGCGAGGTGCGGGCACTCGACGGGCTGACCTTCTCGGTCCCGCCCGGCAGCGTGTTCGCCCTGCTCGGCCCCAACGGGGCGGGCAAGACGACGGCCGTGCGGATCCTGACCACGCTGTCCCGGCCGGACGCGGGCCGGGCGGTGGTGGCCGGCATCGACGTGCTCGCCCGCCCGGGCCGGGTCCGCCAGGTCATCGGCGTGGTGAGCCAGCACAGCGGGACCGTGGGCCTGCTGACCGGCTACGAGAACCTGGCCCTGCAGGGCCGGATCTTCGGGGTGCCGCCGCGGGAACTGCGACGCCGGGTGACCGAACTGCTCGACCAGTTCGGGCTGGCCGATGCCGCCAAGCGGCAGGCGCGGACGTACTCGGGCGGCATGCGGCGGCGCCTTGACGTCGCCACCGCGCTGGTGCACCGGCCGGCCGTGCTCTTCCTCGACGAGCCGACAACGGGGCTCGACCCGGAGGGCCGCGCCGAGCTCTGGGCGGTGCTCACCCGCCGCTGCGGCGAGGCGGGGACCACGATCCTGGTCACCACCCATTACCTGGACGAGGCCGACAAGTTCGCGGCCACGGTCGCGATCACCGACCGGGGCCGGATCGTCGCCGAGGGCTCACCCGACCAGCTGAAGGCGCAGCTGCAGGGCGACTCGGTGCTGCTCGAGCTCGGCGACGCCGGGCAGGTCGAGCAGGCCGAGAAGGCCCTCGCCCGGGTTCCGCAGGTCCGCCAGGCAACCGCCGAGGGCGCCGTCGTCAGGGCGCGGGTCGCCGACGGCCCGAGGGCGCTGCCCGCCGTCCTGGCCGGGCTCGAGGCGGACGGAATCCCGGTCAGTTCGGTCACCGTCGCCAGGCCGTCACTCGACGACGTCTACCTGCACCACGCCGGCCGCTCGTTCCGGCAGGCAGAAGGGAGCGCTGCAGCATGAACACCGTCCGCCAGTCCTGGACCCTGCTCACGGACCGGTACCTGCGCCAGCTCTACCGCCAGCCCGCGGTGGTCTTCATCACGCTCACCCAGCCGGTCATCTGGCTGCTGCTGTTCGGCGCGCTGTTCAAGAAGGTGGCCGAGCTGCCCGGGTTCGGCGGCGGGAACTACGTCACCTACCTCACTCCCGGCGTGGTGATCATGACCGCGCTGTTCTCGTCGAGCTGGACCGGCATGTCATTTATCGAGGACATGGACACCGGCGTCATGGACAGGTTCCTGACCGCGCCGGTCCCGCGCGGCGCCCTGATCGCCGCGTCCCTCGCCTACCAGGGCGTCACCACGGTCGTGCAGTCGGCGATCATCATCGCGATCGGGTGGGGCATCGGCGCCGGCTTCCCCGGCGGCGCGGCCGGCATCGCGGCCCTGATCGGCGTCTCGGTGCTGATCGCGCTGGCCATGGCGGGGCTGTCCGACGGGTTCGCGCTGCTGGTCCCGCAGCGCGAGGCGCTGATCGGCGTCTCGACAATGCTGGTGCTGCCGCTGACGTTCCTGTCCGGGGCGTTCCTCTCGCTGCGGCTGGTGCCGGGGTGGATCGCCGGGATCGCCAGGTTCAACCCGGTCAACTGGGCAACAAGCGCCGGCCGCTTCGCCGTCGGCGATCACGCGCCGTGGGACACGGTGGGCTCGTACGCCGGGTTCATCACCCTCGTGCTTTTGGCCACCGCCGCGATGTCGACGTGGGCGTTCCGGGCCAGCCGGCAATAGGCCTAAGCTCGGCGTGTGACACGAGCGCTGGTAATCGTGGACGTTCAGAACGACTTCTGCGAGGGCGGATCGCTAGCGGTAGCCGGGGGGGCCGAGGTGGCCCGCGCAATCAGCGGCTACCTGGCCTCCGCGGAAGGCGGCGGCTACGCCCACATCGTGGCGACACAGGACCATCACATCGATCCCGGCAAGCACTTCGCGGCCGATCCGGATTACGTCGACACCTGGCCGGCGCACTGCGTCGCGGGCACGCCCGGCGCCGACTTCCACCCCGACCTTGACACCAGCAAGATCGAGGCGGTGTTCCGCAAGGGCGCCAGGTCGGCCGCCTACAGCGGGTTCGAGGGCGCCGACGAGGATGGCGTGCCGCTGGGAGCCTGGCTCAGGGAGCGGGGCGTCACCGAGGTCGACGTCGCCGGGCTGGCCACCGACCACTGCGTGCGGGCCACCGCGACCGACGCCGCGACCGCGGGCTTCGTCACCCGGGTTCTGCTGGGCCTGTCCGCTGGCGTCGCCGAGGACACGGTCGAGGCCGCGCTCAGCGAGATGCGCACGGCAGGCGTCGAGCTCCTGGCCGGCCCCTGAGCATGATCGTGGCGGATTTTGGCTGCTATGCCGGAAAAAGTCACCACGATCATGGCCGGGTGCGCGGGCCTGGTGCCCAGCGATAGCCGGGTACGCGGCGGCTCACCGGGTACCCGGCCGTTAGCCGTCACCCTCCGGCAGGGACTCGTAGATCTCCTTGCATTCAGGGCAGACCGGGAACCGCTTGGGGTCCCGGCTCGGCACCCACACCTTGCCGCAGAGCGCGACCACGGGAGTGCCGGTCACGGCGCTGTCGACGATCTTGTCCTTGTCGACATAGTGCGCGAAACGCTCGTGATCGCCGTCGCCGTGGGAGAGATCCGGGCGGACTGTGGTGTCTTCCCTGACGTCGCTTCCTTGTGTGTGTGCTCTTGGCAGGACGACTGTGCTCACAAGGAGCGAGTCTACGCTGCTCCTAGTTCAGCATCGGATCGTCCGGGTAGGTGGCCACGATCGCGAACTCACCGCCCTGGCGCCGGAGTACCTCCTGCCAGAGCCGCTCCGGCTCGGCGAGGAACGCGTCGGTTGGCTCGCCCGGGAGCACGTACCAGGCGCCCTCCTCGATCTCGGCCTGAAGCTGGCCGGGACCCCACCCCGCATAGCCGGCGAACACCCGGAGTGAGGTGATTCCGCCGGCCAGCAGCTCGGGCGGTGCCTCGAGGTCGACGAGCCCGATCCGCGACGTCAGGCTGGACCCGTCAAGCGACCGCCAGCCGAGCGGCTCGTCCTCGCCCCT
>JASHOI010000170.1 GCA_030041195.1 Streptosporangiaceae bacterium
ATAACCTGAAAGTTGCATCGCCCAGAATAATATAGGCTACGGTTACAATTGGCTAATATCAACAGATGACAATTAAGACCGTCTTCATGCCGTTAGCCATAAGCGCAGAATAGCCTGTTCTGGATACAATCTGACAGTGTAGGTTCTCACAGCAAGTGGCGAGCATATCGGCGGTTATCTCAAGTCCATCTGGAAGAACCCCAGGTAGGAGGCCAGTTCTGCGGCGTAGACATGTCGCCGCACGTGTCACTATCCGTATCCAAAAGCAGCAGCGACGAGAGGAAGTGCCTGGTCACGCGGGTGAGTCTGCTTCTGCTGCGGCGAAGACACCACTATAGATAACGTGTCCTCGCCGAAGCCCAAGACCCGCAGCGGTTACGGCGAAGACGCCCAATTCCGAGCTTGAGATAACGGCGGCTACGTGCGCGCCTCTGCCCCTAAGCGCCGAGCGCGCCTCGATCAACCTTGGACCGGTACCCAGTGAGCGCTGCCCCAGTGATCATGAACGAGCCTCTAGCCGTCCGCCCGATTCCGAACGCACTCCTAGATGAGTGATTCCGAATGTGCTCAGTGGTCATAGGCGGTCAGCGATCGTTTGACGGGTTCGGCGGTGGTCCAGTTGTGCCAGATCGCGGCGGCCATGGCGAGCAGGCGCTGGCTGATGCGGGCGTAGATGCCAGCGGTGGTGCGCCCACCGTGTCGTTCCAGGTCGAGCTGGCCTTTGAGGGTGTTGCTGACCGATTCGATCCATTACCGGATCCAGCCGATGGACCCGTGGCGGGGTGCCTCGTCGCGGCGGTCGGGCCGGATCAGGTTCATCGCGAACCCCGTGGTGACCAGGTCATCGAAGTCCCGGCCCGCGAAGCCCTTGCCGCCGATGAGGATCAGTCCCGGCCGCAGCGCCCCGGTGCGGGCAGCGTGGGCCAGCAGCCCGGCGGCTACCTCGCGCTCGCCGATCTTCGGGCTGGCCAGGCACCAGGCCACCGGCATTCCGTCCGGGGTGGTGAGCAGGTACAGCTTCAGGCCCCAGTACCAGCGCGAATGGGCGGCGCAATAGCCGTAGCCGGCCCAGCCGGCCAGCTCGCTGCGCCGCGCGGTCTCCCGCGAGGCACCGCAGGGCACCGGGGTCGCATCGATCAGCCGGACCTCGTCGTGCTGCGACGGCGTCTCCCGCGCCAGGTAGTCCAGCGCCGCGGCCAGCAGCGGCCCCGCCGCCTTGAGCCGCTTGTGATAGCCCGGCTGATGCGGCAGGTACGGGAACAGGTGTCCCAGCTGGGCGTAGCACATCCGCAGCCAGTGATGCTCGCTGCGCGCACCCAGCAGGACCTGCGCCACCGCCAGGCACACCAGTTCGGCATCGGACAGCTTCTTGGGCCAGCCAGGCGCGCGCCGGCCGGAGGGGATCACGTGATCGTCGATCAGCACATACAGTGCCGTCAGGAGGGCTTCCAGGTTTGCAGTCACGAGCGACCATGGATGCCCTCCTCCCATTTCATGATCAACCCGACACGCCGTACCGGCCCCAGTTGGGAATCACTCATCTAGCCGACGCGACGTACCTCAACGCGGCAGAAGCGGAAGTTCACGCCGAACGCTGCCGATGCATAAAAATACGACCTCGCCGCCATCTGCGCCGCGGTGGTCAGGATTGCCTAGCGTGCAAATAATATCAAATAACCGCGCACCGAGCCGCCGATCTGTACTCAAATAACTTCTTCGGTATGGCCACTACCGAGCGCATAGAACAGGATGATCGGCGTGACTCCTGGCGAGGCAGCAGACGCTCGTAGCGTTATGATCGGCAGCCTCTTCGCCAAAGGGCCGCCTGAGCTGCACCTGATGGATTGATTGTGCGCTCAGCCAGCCGGACGACTTTGCCATCAGGGACATTTCTCCGCATTGTGCTGATTGCCAAATGTATCCATTTGCTCGTGAATCACGGGAGGTGGCTAAGTTGTATCGCGAGCAGGCCACCAGTAATTAGGATAACGAGCGAGCTGGAAATGTAGTCAATTGCCAGAACCGGATGGTGGACCGGCACCGTGAGCAGGGCCGTTGCCGTCGCGGGATCCCAGATCCGCACCGTCCGGTCGTCGCTGCCGCTAGCCAGAAGCGTGCGGCCGTCCTGAATGAAGGCGCACACCGATATGACCGCGCCTGCATGGCCGCGCAGGACGGCAAGCTCGGTGCCGGTATCCGGATCCCAGATTCGCACCGTCCGGTCGTCGTCGTCATCGTAGCCGCCGCCACTGGCCAGCAGCGTGCGGCTATCTTGGGTGAAGGCACATATCGCAAGGACCCGGTCGACGTGGCCGTGCAGGACCGCAAGCTCGGTGCCGGTGTCCGGATCCCAGATTCGCACCGTCCGGTCGTCGCTGCCGCTAGCCAGCAGCGTGCGGCCGTCCGAGGTGAAGGCGCACAACGCATTGACCGATAGGGTGTGGCCCTGCAGGACGGCAAGTTCGGCGCCGGTGTCCGGATCCCAGATTCGCACCGTGCGGTCGTCGCTGCCGCTAGCCAGCAGCGTGCGGCCATCTTGGATGAAGGCGCATACCGTTATGACCGCGCCGACGTGGCCGTACAGGACGGCAAGCTCGGTGCCGGTATCCGGATCCCAGATTCGCACCGTCCGGTCGTCGTCATCATCGGAACCGCTGCCGCTGGCCACCAAGGTGCGGCCACCCAAGGTGAAAGTGGACACCGCTCTAATACATCCGGTGTGGTGCAGAACGGCGAACTCTGTCCCGGTATCCGCATCCCAGACACGAAGCGTGCCATCCCAACTACCACCAGCTAGGAGGGGGCGGTCATCCAAAGTGAGGCTGCACAACGCATTGATCATGTTGCTGGTGCCGCGCAAGGCAGTGTGCTCGATGGCGGTGCGCGAGTTCCAGATCCGGACTGTACTGTCCTCGCTAGCGCTGGCCAGCAGGACGCTGCCGTTCTGCGCAATGGCACACACCGCTCTAACAGCGTCGGTGTGGCCGTGCAGGACGCCAAGCTCGACGCCAGTGGCCGGATCCCAGATCCGCACCGTCCGGTCGTCGCTGCCGCTAGCCAGCAGGGTGCGGCCATCCAAGGTGAAGGTGCACACCGCTCTAATCCACGCGGCGTGTTGCAGAACGGCGAGTTGGGTACCTGCGGCCGGATCCCAGATCCGCACCGTCTGTTCACCGCTGCTGGCCAGCAGTGTGCGGCCGTCCTGGATAAAGGCGCACACCCCCGTGACCCACCCGGTGTGGCCGTGCAAGACGGCGAGTTCGGTACCTGCGGCCGGATCCCAGATCCGCACCGTCGTGTCTCTGTACCCGGCGGCCAGCAGGGTGCGATCCTCCTGGCTGAATGAGCACAGCGCACTGACAGCGCCCATCTTGGCGTGCAAGAGGGCGTACTCGATGCTCTCGCTGACGTCCCAGATTCCACCGCTGCTGGCCAGCAGTATGCGGCCTTCCTGGCCGAAGGCGCACACTGCTTCTACCAGCCAGGTGTCGGCGTGCAGGACAGCGTGCTCGGTGCTGGTGGCCGGATCCCAGATCCGCACCATGTCTTCAAAACCACTAGTGGCCAGCAGTGTACGGTGCTCGTGGGTGAGAGAGCATATTGCAAGGACTGGGTCGGTGTGGCCGTGCAGGACGTCGAGTTCGGTGCCGATAGCTGGATCCCAGATCCGGACCGTCAAATCACTGCTGCCGCTGGCCAGAAGATAGCGGCCATTCTGAGTGAAGGCGCATAGCGCGTTGACCCAATTTGTGTGGCCTTCCAGAATGAACCATTCTTTCCGGTGGGGAGCCGTGGCCCATTTCGCACGGTAGGGGGCTGGGAAGTGGCTAGTGGTATAGCGGCGCCCAAGGTTTTCCAGGGTTTCGGTGACACTAAACATGGCGGTGCGGGCAGACGGGTCTGCAGAAATGGCACGAGGGGTCAGCCGGAGCAGCTGGGCTCGCTCACGCCCGGTCGACGATGAGGCGTGGTTGGTGAGAGGTATGAGGCGGCTCAGGTCGGCGTGCAGCAGGTATGCGTCATCGGCGAGCAGTTCGTCGATCATCCCGGTACGGGCAGCGTGGTATGGCAGAGAGTGCAGCAGGTATGCTGGCGCCTCGCTCCACCCGCGTTCACTGCCGACAGCGACGAATGCCCGGGCAATCGCCCGCTCATCATCGTCCAGCGCGACGATCTGTGACCGAGCACGCAGCAATGCGTCATTGAGGGCCTGGTGAAAAAGCCGGAATAGCGTTATCTGACCATCCCCGCCGGATTCCACCAGGAAACTGGCCGCTGTGGACCGGGCAAAGCTTGCCAACTGCCGTGTGGACACATTCCTGGCTCCGAGGGCCCGTACAGCAGTCTGCCATAGCTGCAGAGATAGTCCGGGAGCCTCAGCGAAAGCTAGCGCGGTCAGCACGATTTCCGCAGGCACGTCTGCAGCGGGGGAAAGACGCTGCAAATAGCCGCGCATAGCGGCATCAACAGTGGCGGTGAATGACAGCTCCGCCGGATCAGCAGCATACTGGTCATGCAGGCCGTGAGCACGCGCGGTAAGCCCAGCGACCAGGAAGTTGCGATCAGAAAGCTCCGCGATCCTCCTGGCGACAGCATTTGCGACGCTGTCGTCTGCATAGGGGCTGTCTTCACGCTCGTCACCTACCAGCTGCAACGTAGCCATAACATACGCGGCGAGGTCCTGGTCAGAGAAAAACCGCGGATCATCCAAGTCGATAACCGCCATCGACCTGCCGAAAGTCGCGAGCAAGTCACCGTCTTCATCTCGGTGCCGCGACCCCACTACCACCTGCGCACCAAGATCACTGCATGTTTCCGTCAGAGGCAGAACGATCTTGGTGACGATCGTCCGCGCCTGATCGGGATCTGCGGCCTCATCAAGAGCGTCGATGATCACGTTGAACCGCCGATGCGTGCGTCCGGCCAGGGCAGCGCGCATCGCAGGCGCGAAATCTTCAACGTGGCCCGGCAGCCTGGCGGAGGCGGCACGCGCGACTTCTGCCGCGACCTCCAATGCTGTTTTCCCCTTCGCGTGAACAGCGCAAGCTACTGAGCCCGGCGAAGCGCGAATAGCTCGGTCGAAGTCAGGCAACTCGGCCGCAGAAGCAGGGTCTGCAGTAGTCACGATCCGGCCCAGTACTGCGGATTTGCCAGTACCCGGGGACCCGGTTACTACTAGCACCCGGCGGTCCACAAGATCGCGATCCAGCCATCCAGTTATCTCGGAGAGCGCCACTGACCGGCCGCGGAACCGATGTCCCCGCTCACTATCGGCATTCACCCCTCTAGCCCGCGGTCGCCAGTGCCTCGCCGTTTCCGGATCCTTATCCAGCGTCCATCCCCATGCCGCCAGTGCAAGCTCCCCGGCTTCCAAAGCCGACCAGTCCGCCAGCAGCCGCAGATCTTCCGCGGGGAAGCACAAATCCGCCTGGTACATCGTGATCGCTCGCCCGTCACCACGCTCGTTGGCTTGGCCAACCACACCGACCACCGCCTGATAGTCCGGCGACCATAGCCCCGCGCCGCTGAAGCCGGGCTTCACGTGATAGCGGGATTCCGCGTCCACCCGAACCCACCCGTAAGCCAGCGGCGCACCGATGAGACCAGCAGCGGAATTGCCCAATGGATCCTCATGCCCGAAACCGAATGCCCACCATCTCCGCTCGGCCAGATCACTGGGCCTGGGACATTTCAATGGCGCGGCAGTCACTCCTGCAGGCACCGGGTCAGCCAGGATCAGCACGGCAAGGTCGGCGACTTCGCGGTCTCGGTTCGGCATGACAACTGAAGCCACTCGCCGCCGCTGGCCTGTTGCCTCATCGACCTTCGGGAAGGCAACCCACAACGAGTCGCGGACGTCATTACCGTTGATGACGACATGCGCGCACGTCAGCAATCGTCTCTGATCGATGACTACTGCCGTGCCCAGAGGCGCGAAATCACTCTCCGACGCATGGATCGCTGCCACCCAAGAGTCCGGCTCAGGACGGACGGAGCTGTCGGCACTCATGTCACGGCTGCACTCGGCTTCTCGGCATTCTGCGCTCCCGGCATCCAGCTCAGCGTAACCGCGAAGTTTCCTTCCCCCGCCGCCCTTGCAACCAGCCAGCTCGCACTCCCGCTGACCTTCACCCCGAACGTCACTTCCACCCGTTCAGGGCGGATCTCCGTCACCCTCTCAAGAACAACCCGAGCAGCCTCCACCGCTGGCCCCACCGCATCCCGCACCCGGCCAGCGATCTCCCCAGCACTCGTAGGGTGGAAACTGTCCGCTGACTCGATCTCGAAACTCGCAATAGTGGACTCGTCCACCCGGTAAGTAACGACCTGCAACGACATTGGCACTGCTCCCATCTCTCGCGGCCAGCATAGATTCTGCTGGAACCGCCGGAGGCCATTTCCAGCCTTGCACTACAGTCCTTTGGCGGTTCAGAGGCGCTGCATGCCTCTGGGTGATATCCGCGTCGACGGTCCGCCTCGCGCGCTGCGTCAGCCGATGATGCTGGGTATGGATGACCTGCGCGCTATCACTGAGGCTAGGGCACGGGCAAATGAGCCGCGCAGAGTTGAAGATCTGGCCACTTTAGTATTTGGTCGAGCAGTCGGTGTGTATCTCCGGCGAGACTGCCAATGGCTAATGATCATGCGCACTTGCGCATGATCATGTACTCCGCAACTTCCTGTATTGGGCATGTGAGCAAGTTAGCGCCAGCAGCAAAACCTAGATCAGCGTTCGACGATAGGCTCGGCCGCCGCCCGATGCGCATGGCGCGGGTTGCAGTAGCTGCACCGGGCGGGTGACTGTCTGCGTTTCAGGACGTGTCCATGATGCGGTCGTAGTTGCGGCGGGCGCGGGCGCTGCGGGCGCTGGCGCCGTAGCGGCGCAGCATCTGCGGGGAGGACCAGCCGTTCAGTTCCATCAGGTCTGCTTCGGCTCCCCCGCGGTTGAGCCAGGTATGGCTGAAATGGTGCCGGAACCGGTGCGGATGCACCGCAACCCCGCATTCGCGGCCGCGGCGGGCGATCATCTGGTAGATGCCATTGGGTGTCAGCGGCCCGCGGTTGTTCACCCCGAGCCACAGCGGCCGCCGCCACGCCTGGGCGTGACGGGCTCTGACCCGGATATACCGGTCCAGGGTGCGGGCGGCATCATGCGTGATCTTGACGACCCGTGCCTTGCCGCCCTTGCCGCGGACGGTGATCTCCCGCTGCCACACGTCCACGTCGCTGGTTTGCGGGTCGTGTGGGTCATAGCGGATCCCGGCCATCTCGGCGGCGCGGATGCCCGTCGCGGTGAACACGGCGATGATCGCGGCGTCTCGCCGCTGGGCGAAGCTGCGGCCCTGGCAGGCCCGCTGCAGCTTCGATAGTTCTTCGCTGGTGAAAACCGGCACCAGCTTTTCGGTAACCGTGGGCGGATGCATTCGCGCCATCGGGTCGGGGAGTTCGTCCTCCTCGGACAGCCACTTGAAGAACTGCTGCAGCGCCCAGTACTGGTTGCTGGCGTACGCGTCGCTGTAAAGACCCAGCAGCCACACCATCCAGCGCCGCACGTCGTGGCCCTGTACCTGGTCCCACCTGGTGTGAGCGGTCCGCGGGATGAGGTGGGCCGCGGCGAACCACTGCACCGCCTCGGTGTAGGTCCGCACCGTCTTGGCCGCCTTGCCCTGGGCGGCCAGATGCAGCCAGAAGGAGCCGATCTCGGGCTGGAACGAGCCCGCATCAAGCGGCTTGCGCCGCCGCGGGCGCGGTTGCGGGACGTCCATAGTTTTTCTCTCTTCCTGCGGTTCCGCTGAGGCGCACGTATCCACGCCTGAGCGTCGCCGCAGGTCAGAGAACCGGGAAAATAGTCCTTGCAGCTCCATGATGCTGCCTCTCTTCCAGCTGTTCGCGCAGGTAAGAGGGCCAGCGGATGTTCCGTGATCTTGTGGTCAGGGGCGGGGTCGAACCGCCGACCTTCCGCTTTTCAGGCGGACGCTCGTACCAACTGAGCTACCTGACCTTGGCTGCGCCGACACCGGCCGATCCGGGCGCAGCGCCGCCGAGCCGAGCGGTCCTGACGGGATTTGAACCCGCGACCTCCACCTTGACAGGGTGGCGAGCACTCCTAGCTGCTCTACAGGACCATGCCGCGCTGGCTGGCCGCCAGCGGTGCCCCCAACGGGATTCGAACCCGTGCCGCCGCCTTGAAAGGGCGGTGTCCTAGGCCGCTAGACGATGGGGGCTCGACGGCCATTCGCCGCCGTGGCCCGTGGCGCCCGCCGTCGGGGACCGCCCCAGCATAGGGGACGAAGCACACTGCCGGCAAAGCGCTTGGCCACTGCACCATAGTTCTTGGTTGCTGCACCGCGGTTTGGGCGCAGCAAGCACCTTACCCGCGAGGCGGGGACCGCTGCGCAGGTGGAGGCCCCGAGCGCCACAGGGGAGCCGCGGAGCCGACGTGCCTAGGATCTACGGTTCTTATTGACCAAGTTTTCAGCGATCGACGTCTTCTCGCCTTCCTCCGGGATCACCACCCACGCCGCCAGGTAAGCGAGCGCGCCGAAGCCAGCGGAGAAGACCGTGACCACGGCCAGGATGGCGCGGATCAGGTTGGCGTCAATGCCGAAGTACTCGGCCAGGCCCGAGCAGACGCCCGCCACGATGCGGCCGTCGCGTGTGCGAACCAGCATCTTGTGCCCGTTAACGTTGCTCATGCTTGCAATCATGCCCGATTCCGGGTGTGGTAAAGAAACCCGGTAGGGACAGGCCGCGAGGCGCCCGCATACCCTGGCGGCGAGGCAACGAGGAAGGACCGGCCATGCTGCCCAGCAGCGACACCGTGACCAGCAGCGCGTCCACCGACCTGCTCCGTATCGATGACGAGCTGACGCCGGAGGAGCGCCTGGTCCGCGACACCGTCCGGGCGTTCGCGGCCGAGCGGATCATGCCGTACATCGCCGACTGGTTCGAGGCCGGAACGCTGCCCAAGGAACTCGCGCCGGAACTCGGCAAGCTCGGCCTGCTCGGCATGCATCTGACCGGGTACGGCTGCGCGGGGATGGGACCGGTCGCCTACGGCGTCACCTGCCGCGAGATGGAGGCGGCCGACTCGGGGCTGCGCAGCCTGGTCTCGGTGCAGGGCTCGCTCGCGATGTTTCCGATCTGGAAATACGGCTCCGAGGAGCAGAAGCAGGAGTGGCTCCCCCGGATGGCGGCCGGGGAGGCGATTGGCTGCTTCGGGCTCACCGAGCCCGATCATGGCAGCGACCCGTCCAGCATGCGGACGCACGCGAAGCAGGACGGCGGCGACTGGATCCTTTCCGGCAGCAAGATGTGGATCACTAATGGGTCGATCGCCGACATCGCCGTCGTGTGGGCCTCGACGCCCGAGGGCATCCGCGGCTTCCTCGTGCCGCGCGCGGCACGAGGGTTCACCGCCAGGAACATCCACAAGAAGCTGTCGCTGCGCGCGTCGGTGACCTCCGAGCTCCACTTCGACGACGTGCGGCTGCCCGCCGACGCCGTGCTGCCCGGGGTGACCGGGCTGAAGGGCCCGCTGTCCTGTCTGTCGGAGGCGCGGTTCGGGATCGTGTGGGGCGTGACCGGGGCGGCTAGGTCCTGCTTCGAGGCTGCCGTTGAGTACGCCACGACCAGGGAGCAGTTCGGGCGCAAGATCGGCGGATTCCAGCTGACCCAGGGCAAGCTGGCCTGGATGCTGGCCGACCTGTCCCGGGCGCAGCTGCTGGCGCTGCACCTGGGGCGGCTGAAGGAAGCCGGGAAGATCACGCCGCAGCAGGTCAGCCTGGGCAAGATGAGCAACGTGCGGACCGCGATCGAGATCGCCCGGCAGGCGCGGACCGTGCTCGGAGCGAACGGGGTGACCCTGGAGTACCCGGTGATCAGGCACGCGAACAATCTGGAGTCGGTGCTCACCTACGAGGGCACCGAGGAGATCCACACGCTGGCCCTCGGCCAGGCGATCACCGGAATCTCGGCCTACCGCTAAAGGAGCCGCGAAGGAATCGCGAGTCCGTGCAAGCGGGAGAAGCGGGAGACGCAGTGAGGGGGGTAGCGGAACCGGGTGGGGGTCTCGCCGCGCTGCTCAACAACGCTGCGGCGGGCAGATTCCCGCCCCCGGACGGGAGCGTCACGATCTTGCCCCAGCCGTCCTCGCGGGACGCTGGCGTCGTCGCGTTCACGGCACACTCGGCGGTCTTCGTCGACCTCGACCCCGCGTGGGTCCGCGGCCTGCTGCCGCCCGGTGACCTGTCCGGGCCGCTGCTGCCGTCGTTCCTGCAGGCCTTAAGCACCGCCACCGGGCGGCGCGTGAACAGCACCGACCTGCTGTGCGTGGCCGGCTCGCGCCCGGGCTCGCCGACAATCATGCTGACCGAGGCCATGCCCAGCCGGCATCCCCGGATCGCCCGGGCGCTGCGGCACCGCGATGACGTCCGGGTATGGGAGACACCCGGCGGTATCGTGTCCGTCGGCCGCGGCGTCGCGGGCCGCTGGGAGGTAGCGCTGGAGGTCGAGCCCGGCTACCGGGGCAAGGGCCTCGGCCGCGACCTCGCCGTCGCCGCGAGGCATCTGGTGCCAGAGGGCGCACCGCTCTGGGCCCAGATCGCCCCCGGCAACGCGGCCAGCGTCCGGGCCTTTCTCTCCGCCGGGTACCAGCCGGTCGGTGCGGAGGCGCTGCTACCACAGGCATAGCTTGCCGACTGAGCGGGCAGGTTTCCATGATCTTGGTTGATTAATACCGCTATACGGTATTCAGCCACCCAGATCATGAAAATCGAATAACCGATCGGGCGTCGGCTGGGGCTGGCGGGACCAGCGGTACGCATGGAACGGCAACCGCGCCGCGTCACCGGCCGCCACCCCACGGCACTAAGCGCCCGCGGATCAGCAACTCGCCGGTTTGATCTTGGCGCCAGGCCCGTTTCCATGAAAACCGCTGTCTGACCGCGGTAAGTCAACCGTAGATCCGGCCAAAGCGCTCACTCTGGCGGGGCCGCGCATACCACCCGGCAGAACGCCACAGCAGGGAGCAACGGGTTACTTCCCTGCGAGCCCCAAGCGGCATTGTCCTGGAACAACAGCGTGGGACCCACCACACCAGTGCGCCGCGCCGCGATCGGGGAGCCTGTCGCCGCGGCGCGATCGGGGCCCGCCGCCGCAGCGGCGCGATCGGGGAGCCTGTCGCCGCGGCGCGATCGGCGCGGCTGCAGCCCCGGCGCGATCGGGGTGGGTCGTCCGGCGGCGGGCGCTGCGGGTTGTCAGGGCCTCAGGACGATCTTGCCGAGGGTGTGACCCTTGGCGAGCTCCTGGTAGGCGTCCCGCACGTCCGCCAGTGGGTAGACGTCAGCGATCGGGATCTCCAGCTGCCCCTTGTCGATCAGGGTGGCCAGCTCGCTGAGCACCTCGGCGCTGGCCCCGGCGGCGTTGCCGTCGGTCTTCACGCCGTACTTCGCCGCCGCCCCGAAGTCGGCGATGGTGTCGATGCGTTCCGGCCGGACGCCGAGCTCGAGCGCCAGCTCGACGTAGCCGCCGCCCTGGGTGTCGAGGAACGCGCCGACCTCGCCGTCGGCCGCGGACCTGATGCGGTCGGCCACTCCGTCGCCGTAGCTGACCGGGATCACGCCGTGGCTGGACAGCCACGGGTGGTGCGGCTCGCTGGCCAGGCCGATCACCGTGGCCCCGGCGATACGGGCGAGCTGCGCGGCGATCGTGCCGACGCCGCCGGCGGCGCCGGAGACCACGACGGTGTCGTCCTGGCTGACCGAGACGGCCCGGACCATGGCGTAGGCGGTGGCGCCGGCCACGTACAGCGACCCGGCGGCATCCCACGAGACCCCGGCGGGCTTGTGCACGAGGTGCTCGGCCTCGACGACCGCAAGCTCCGCGTGCGCCGCGCGGTCGTCCGTCCACCCGAAGACCTCGTCGCCGTCAGCGAATTCGGTGACGCCCTCGCCGCGGGATTCCACGATGCCCGCGAGATCGCTGCCCTCGCCGGAGGGGAACGTGCTCGGCCACCGCGAGGCCAGCGCCCCCGACCGGATCTTGGCCTCGCCCGGGTTGATCGACGTGGCCTTCACCCGGACCAGCACCTGCCTAGGGCCGGGGACCGGCCGCTGCACGTCAGCCACCTGCAAGACGTCTACCCCGCCGTACTGATCGAACCTGACAGCCTGCGGCATGCCCAACTCCCTTCGACTGTGCACCGGTCACGGGAACTGCCGACCGCCCCGTTCTATGCCCCGGAGCCGGGCGCGGCAGACATGCCCGAGCCGCCGGCCGTCCGCACTGCCGCGGCAGATGCGACGATGATGCGTGTGAGCGATACCGCGCAGGTCACCGACAATCCGGCACAGTCCCGGTTCGAGCTGGACACCGACGGCCACGTCGCCGAGCTGGTGTACCACCGCAACGGGCGCCGGCTGGTCATCATCCACACCGATGTGCCTGTTGAGCTGGAGGGACGCGGCATCGGCGGCCGGCTGGTGACGGCCGCGATCGACCGCGCCGCCCGCGAGGGCCTCACGGTGGTGCCGCTTTGCCCCTTTGCGCGTAGCTGGCTGGAACGCCACGCCGACGAGGCGGCCAAGGTAACGATCGACTGGGGTTAGCCGCGCGAGCGATCCGTCTAGGCCCGGCCACTCCCCCGCAGCAGAACGTCGGCGACCAGCGGGGGGTCATCGGTCATCGGCGCGTGGCCGCAACCGGGCAGCGGCACCAGCAGTGCCTCGCGCAGCTGGGCCTTGGCCACCTTGGCCTCGCCGGGGAACAGCAGCCGGTCGCGCGTGCCCCAGGCGATCATGACCGGCACGCCGACCGGAACGATGCCGGCGAAATTCGTCATCCCGGCCAGGACCGTGTGCAGCGCCTCCGTGGCGGCGGCGAACGCGGCCATGTCGCCGAGGGCCTGCTCCGGGGTCATCCGGGATGGCCTGCTCACGATCGCGGCGTAGACAACGGCCCGGCCAGCGGTGCTGCGGGACAGCACCGGTGCGAACCGCCGGGTCCTGGCCGCGGCGAACTCCATGATCTTGAAGACGGTCCAGCCCCAGCCGACCTCGGCGCGGTTGCGCCAGAACCCGGCCGGTGACAGCGCGGTGACCGTGGCCGCGCGGCCGGCCACCGCGGCCTCCAGGGCCAGCCGGCCGCCGAGCGAGTTCCCCGCGACGTGCGGCCGGTCCAGGCCGAGCTCGTCAAACAGGCCGGTCACCTCGGCGAGCATCGCGTCGAGCACCGGGCGGCCGGCCAGCTTGAGCGGCGGTGACTCGCCGTGCCCCGGCAGGTCGACGGCGATGACGTCGCGGTGTGGCGTCAGCCGGCTGAGCACCGCGTCCCAGGCCTGGCGGCGATGCCCGACGCCGTGCAGCAGCACCAGCGGCGGGCCGGTGCCAGCGCGATCGTACGCCAGCATCACCGACGCTCCCTACTCGCGGGTAACAATGACGGAATGCTATCCCGCGAGCCGCGCAGGCGCTAGGCGGCTACCGCATAGAGACTGTCCACGCCGCCACCGAAGTAGACAATGCCGTTGGCGACGGCGATCCCCGATTCGATGACCCCGATGCTGGGGAACACCCAGATCTTGTCGCCGGTGCGGGCGTTCAGTGCGTACAGGTTCCCGAAGGAGTCGCCGGCGTAGACCCGCCCGCTGGCCACCGCGATCCCCGACTGCACCTGGCCGGTGGTGGGGAACTTCCAGATCAGATCGCCGCTTCTGGCGTCCAGAGCGTAGAGGTTGCCGTCGTCACTGCCCGCATAGACGATCCCGCTGGCGACCGCGATCCCGGATGCGATCTGGCCGCCGGTCTGGTACATCCACGCCTGACGGCCGCTGCCGGCGCTCAGCGCATAGACGGTCTGGCCGAAGCAGCCCGCGTACACGACACCGCCGGCCAGCCCGACCCCCGACGTTATCGCGCCGTTGGCGGTGAAGCTCCAGATCACGTCGCCGCTGCTCCCGTGCAGGGCGTAGACCTGGCCACTGCTGGTGCCCAGGTACACGATGCCGCTGGCCAGGACGATCCCCCGCATCCCCTCGCCGTCTTGGAACATCTCCCATTTCTTGGTGCCGCCGCTGGCGCTCAGCGCCATGATGATGCTGCCGAGAGCGCTGGTATAGACCGTGCCGCCGGCCACCGCCACCGACGCAGGGGACACGCTCTGGGCGGGATAGGACCAGATCTCTGCTCCGTTGCTGGCGTTCAGCTTGTACAGGTTGCCTTCGTAGCTGGATGCGTAGACGGCTCCGTCCGCCACCGCGATCCCCGATTGCACAGCATCGCCGGCCGCATAGACCCAGACCCTGGTGCCGGTGCTGGCGTTCACCGCGTAGACGTTGTTGTCGACGCTGCCGAAGTACACCACGCCGTTGGCGACCACGACCGGCGACTCGATGATGTTGCCGGTGGTGTACGACCAGAGCTTCTTGCCCGACGTCACGGCGCCGGGGGAGGCTGACTGCTGCGGAGCCGGCTGCCTGGCGGCGTGGTGCGTCACCTTTGGTGCGGGCTTCTTACCGAGGCTTGCGTTGCTCCCATCGCCGGCCAAATGCCGCGTTGTGCCCCCGTGGCCGAGTTCCCACGCGGCGCCGGCCGCCCCCGCTGCGGCCGTCAGCCCGAGCGCGACGAGCAGCACGCGGCGGGTCGGGCCGCTCCTTGGCGCGGGGCCGCCCGCCAGGTCCCCGGGCAGCCCCGGGTAAACAG
>JASHOI010000017.1 GCA_030041195.1 Streptosporangiaceae bacterium
GTCAGGATCGGCTTGCCGGCGACCCCCGGGTCCTCGCTGAACCGGGCCCTGGCGGTCTCGAGCATGTCCAGGTTCACGTGTGTAGGCGGCCGGAAGCTGCCCCGCTCCACCAGGATCGCCTTCTTGCGCAGCACCTCGCTCGGCTGCAGCACCTCGCGGTCGGGCCCGAACATGGCCACGCCGCTGAGCCCGAGCTGCACCAGCTTGAGCGCCATCAGCCGGTTGTCCACGTGCCGGAACTCGATGCCCCGGAACTGGATCATGTCGATCTCGATGCGGCCGGTGGTCAGCCGGTCCAGCAGGCTCTCGATGAGCTTGTCCGGCTCGTGGTGGTGGAAGAACGCCCCGTACAGCAGGTTCACCCCGACGATCCCCAGCGCCTCCTGCTGCGCGAACGCCTCGACGTCGAGCATCCGCACGTGCATCACGATCTGGCTCGGCTCGTCGTGCGGCTGGGCCTGGAACTTCACGCCCATCCAGCCGTGGCACTCGTTGCCGCCCCGGAAGCTGCGCGCAACGACCGTGTCGGCGAAGGCGAAGAAGCAGTTCTCGTCGCCGCGCTCGTCGTCCAGCCGCTCGACGTTGAGCTGGAACTCCTTGTCGAGCATGCCCTGCAGCCGCCCGGAGGACACGTACCGTTCCGCCTTGCCGTACACGGCGTCGCTGACCGCCATGTCGTAGGCGGAGATCGACTTGGCGACGGTGCCGGCCGCGCCGCCGACCCGGAAGAACCACCGCACCACTTCCTGGCCCGCCCCGATCTCCGCGATCGTTCCGTACCAGCGCGGATCGAGGTTGATGCGGAGCGCCTTCTGATGCGTGTCTGACTGCTCATGGCCGACGACGAGCTCGCTCATCCGTCCCCCTGGCTGCTCACCCGGCACGGCCGTGCAACTGTGGAAACTCTGGAATTGTACTTATTTCGCCGTGCTCGCCGCCAGCCTCCGAGCTGCGGATACGGCCCTTTCACCTGCCGTTCACGAATGTGCGGGCGGGCTCATCAGCCCGGCGCACCGCCGGCGGCGAGCTCGGCGCTGGCCAGCGTCTCGCTGAACCGCGCCACCGCGGTGTGGTCCTGACCAGGCCCGAGCAGGTCAGCGGCGCTGGACCAGAGCTCGCGGCACAGCTCGGCGAACGGCGCCGGGATGCCGCCGCCCACCTCGAGCGCTATCCCGAGGTCCTTCACCATCAGGTCCAGGCCGAAGCCGGAATCGAACCGCCGGGACAGCACGAACTGCTTGAACTTGCGCTGGGTGCTGTTGTTCATGCCGGACGAGGAGTTCAGCACGTCCACCATGAGCGCCGGGTCGAGCCCGAAGTTCTGCCCGATCAGCAGTGCTTCGATCCCGATCAGGAAGCCGCCGGCCGAGACCAGGTTGTTCAGCGCCTTCATCGCCTGGCCCGCGCCGACGCCGCCGCAGTGGTGCACCGACGTGCCCAGCGCCGCCAGCACGGGCTCGGCGCGGCGAAGCTCTCCGGCGTCACCGCCCGCCATGATCGCGAGCTCCCCGGTGGTGGCTCTGGCGACGCCGCCGGAGACCGGGCAGTCGATCAGCCCGACCCCGCGAGCCGCCAGGTCGGCGGCGAGGGCCTGGGTGACGCTGGGCACGCCCGAGGACATCTCGATGACCAGGGTTCCGGGGCGGAGCAGCGGGCCGGCCTGCCCGATGACGTCGGCAACCTGCGCGCTCGTCGGCAGCATCGTCACGATCGCGTCGGCCTCGGCGGCAGCGTCTTCGCTGCCGGCCGGCCTGCCGCCCACCTCGGCGGCGAAAGCGGCGGCGCGGCCGGGAGCGGCGTCCGCCGCAGTGACGTCGAACCCGGCCCGCACCAGGTTGGCGGCCATGGGCCAGCCCATGTTGCCGATGCCGACGAAGCCGACCCGCCGGATCGGAGTGGCATTCATTCGCTGTCGTCCCGCGGCGCGACGGCGCCCTCGGCCTGCAGGACCTCGTCCGCGGAGCGGAACGCCTCGAGGCCCGCCGGGATCCCGCAGTAGACCGAGGCCTGCAGCAGCACCTCCTTGATCTCCGCAACCGTCACGCCGTTGGTCAGCGCGCCCTTCACGTGCAGCTTCAGCTCCGCGCTCTTGCCCAGCGCGGTCAGCATGGCCAGGTTCAGCAGGCTGCGGGTCCTGCGGTCCAGGCCGGGGCGGTTCCACACGTAGTCCCAGGCCCACTCCGTGGTGATGTGCTGGAAGGCCATCATGAAGTCGTCGGCCCGGGCCAGGCTGGCGTCGACGTAGTCCGCGCCAAGAACCTCACGCCGGGTCTGCAGGCCCCTGTCAAACATCTCGGTGCTCGTCATGTGCGCAGCCTACGGCGAGCCCACGGCGCGGCGATCACGGCGCTTCAGCCAGACTGCATCCCGGCGTGCTCGTGGCCGGTCCCACCCCCACTCGCCGGCGGCCACTCAGCTGTATTAGCGTGGTGGAGGTGGTCGCCATAAGGCTTGTTCATGACCGGCCCGTGAGGGAGAGCCATGGCCGACTACGTTCTTCGCGGCCGAGCGCGTGTCCTCGATCACCGGAATCCACTGCATGGACGGAGGTCTTTCCATGGCACAACCGACCTGGCAGCCTCACGAAGAACACGGTCAACTCACGACACGAAGCGACCTGCCGGACACGGTCTTCGCGTTTCCTGAGCAGCGCAAGGAGCCCCTGACCGACGCTGCGCACGTCAGGAACGCGGTCGCGCGCTTCGATCAGGTTACGGATGTCCCCGACGCCGACCGCGCCGTGGCCTTCGCAAACATCGAGAAGGCAGCGGACTACTACGACGTCGACCTTTCCGAGACCAACTGGCACCAGCTCGGCGTTCATCCACAGCCAAACCGTGAGGAGAGCGCGAGAAAGGGCGCGGAAACGCGCATGCGCACCGGAGAGGCCGAGGAAGCCGCGCGCAAAGGCGCGGCGACGAAAGAACGGCTCGGCATTGCCGAGGAAGCGGCCAGGAAGGCCGCGGCGACCCGGCAGCGTGAGCGCGAGGCGGCCGAAGGTCAGGAGTAGCCGGGCGAGGCGGCACGGGGAGGTACTGGGGAACATGTCGCATATGTCTTGGACGCCGGAAGACGCCGAACGCCATACCCGGCTCGCGGACACGCCAAAGAAGCAGGAGCAGTGGGCGGACGTAGCCAACTCGGCGCTCGATCGCGGCCTCTCGGAGCGGTCCGCGATCGAGGAGGCGGACGCCGTCGTGCGCCGCACCACCGAACGGGAAGAGGAGCAGCAAGCCTGATCCGATGGCTGTTTCCAGCCGGGTCGCGGAAACGCTCCAGTCGGCCATCACCGGTGACGTCTTCGTCCCGGGCCAGCGCGGCTACGACGAAGCACGCCGCGCGTGGGACCTGGCCACCGACCAGCGGCCTGCCGTCGTGGTTGTCGTCAGGTCCGCCGCCGACGTGGTCCAGGCGGTGAAGTTCGCCCGCTCGCAGGGTGTGCGCATCGCGCCGCAGGGCACCGGACACGGGTCGGAGCCGCTGGAGTCGCTCGCCGGCGCGATGCTGGTCCGGACGCTGCCCATGCGGCAGGTCGCCATTGACCCGGTCACCCGCATCGCCCGCGCGCAAGCCGGCGCGCAGTGGCAGGACGTGGTCGCGCCGGCCGGCGCGCACGGCCTGGCCGCGCTCGCGGGCACCTCTCCGAACGTGGGCGTGGCCGGGTACACGCTCGGCGGCGGACTGGGCTGGCTGGCCCGGCGCCACGGGCTCGCCGCCAACAGCGTGACCGCGGCGGACATCGTGACTCCCGACGGCCGCCTGGTACGCGCCGACGGCGATCACGAGCCGGACCTGCTGTGGGCCGTCCGGGGCGCGGGCGGGAGCGTCGGCGTGGTGACGGCGCTGGAGATGACGCTGTACCCGGTACCCGAGCTTTACGCCGGGGCACTGTTTTTCCCGATCCAGCGCAGCTCGCAGATCCTGTACGCCTGGCGCGAGTGGACGGGGACGCTGCCCGATGAGGTCACCTCGCTCGGCCGCATCCTGCGGACGCCTGCCGATCCCGCGGTCCCCGGGCGGCTGCGCGGCCGCGCGTTCGTCGTCGTCGAGGCCGCCTGCCTCGGCGACCCGGCGGCCGCGGCGGAACTGATCAAACCGCTGCGCGAGCTCGGCCCGGAACTGGACACGTTCGAGGTGATCCCGGCCCCCGCCCTCGGCCGCCTGCACATGGACCCCGGCCAGCCGGTGCCCATTGAGGGAGACGGGGCGTTGCTGGCCGACGCGCCCGCCGCGGCCATCGACACGCTGGTGTCGCTGGCCGGCCCGGACGCCGGCACGCTGCTGTCCAGCATCGAGGTCCGCCACCTCGGCGGCGCGCTGACCCGGGCGGTCCCGGGCGGTGTTGCTCAGCCGGACATCGGCGCCGGATACCTGATGTACGGCAGCGGCCCGACCCCCACGCCCGACCTCAAAGACGCGGTACGGGCGCGGGCGCGTGCCCTGAAGGACGCCCTTGCCCCGTGGCAGGCCGGTTACGACGAATTCAACTTCCGCGACTCCGCCGCGGCTGCAGGCTCGCTGCTCTCGCCCGCCTCATACCGCCGGCTGGAGGAGATCAAAACCAGGTACGACCCTGGGCAGGCGATCATCTCGGCGCATCCGGTCTGGCCGGCCCGGGCCCGAGCATGAACGGCCGCTAGCCGAGGTCCTCCAGCATGTCGCGGAGAATGTCCGCGGTGCGTTCCGGCGGCTCGCTCTCGACGCTGAGCCGCTCCATGACCTCGCTGTACCGTTCAACGTCTTCGCGCTTGTCGAGGTAGAGGGCGCTGGTGAGCTGCTCGAGGTAGACCACGTCCGGCAGGTCCTCGTCGGGAAAGCGCATGATCGTGAACGCGCCGGCCTCGGCGATCGGCCCGCCGGC
>JASHOI010000171.1 GCA_030041195.1 Streptosporangiaceae bacterium
TGACCGGATGGTGGCGGCGGGGTTGTTGACGCGGGATCGGGCGGCGGCGAGCCGGCGGGAGGTTGTGCTGGTTCCGACGGAGTCGGGGCGGCGGCTGGCGGAGTGGGTGCGGGGTCGCCGTCGGGCGGCGTTGGGTGAGGTGCTGGCGGCGATGTCGCCGGATGGGCGGGAGGCGCTGGCGCGGGGGCTGGCCGAGCTGTCGGGCGCCGAAGGGTTCTAGCCCGCCCAGCAGAACCACCTTGGAACGTTTGGCCGCCCGCCCAGCCAAACCACCTTCGGGCGTTTGGCCGCCCGCCCAGCAAAACCGCCTCGGGGCGTGGGATGCGGTGATCGTGCCGGGGGCCCGGTGCTCGTCTCGCCGGCGCGGGACGAGATCCGGATGTTCGGGCGCAATCCCGCTCACTTAGTGCCGCGCTGGGCGGTTCGGCTGGCAGCGTTCCGGTGTGGCGGCCGGTGACGGGGGGCTGCGCCGTTCCATGCGTACCGCCGGTCCCGCCAGCCCCAGCCGACGCCCGATCGGATATTCGATTTCCATGATCTGGGTGGCTGAGTACCGTATAGCGGTATTAATCAACCAAGATCATGGAAACCCGGCCGCTTGGGCGGCAAGGCCTTAAAGGTACGCGGCGCACCTGGACCGGAGCGCCACGATGGCCGTTGACGTGCCGGTCGGCGAGTCCCGCGCGGAGACTAGGCGGGCCTGGTGCTGCCCGGCGGGGTGGCCAACCCCGGCCAGCTGCGAGCCGACCCGGCGGTCGCCTTCGCCCCGAGGCGAGCCGGTCGTGGTGTGCGAGGACGGCCGAACACGCTGGTGACCAGCAGGTGCCCGCTAGATCTTCCGGTCTTCTGCGATTCGCTCGTCAGCGTCTTCGCCAAGGGCCGCGACCGAGGATGGGTGGGACCTAAGCCGCGACTGAAAGATGGGCGCGACCTAAATGGTCAGCCCGTGCTTCCGGCACCACTCCGCGGTGGGGAGGCCCTCGGCCGCGATGGCCGCCTGCCAGTGCGCGTCGGTACGGACCGCTTCCTGGAGCGTCGGGTACAGCCCGAAGACGTTATCAAGGCCAGTGATCCGGAAGATCCGGAGGATCCGGTCGGTGTTGTTCACGAGCATCAGTGACCCCTCCTGGACGCGCAGCCGCTTGAGGCTGCCGACCAGGGCGCCTAGCCCGGTCGAGTCGAGGAACGTCACGCCGCGCAGGTCGGCGATGATGTGCAGGGCGCCTTCGTCGACAAGATGGATCACGCGCTCGCGAAGCCGCGGAACGGTGTAAACGTCGATCTCGCCGGCAACCCGCAGCACGGCGCAGCCGCCGCCAGCGGTGAAGGACTCCAGATGAATGGGCTGCGCGTAGGTTTCCATGTCTAGATGCCGGTTTCCCGGCAGTACGCCTCCTGTCATCATCAGCATTGACGACGGAATCTATGTAGATACACTATGGCCTTCATGGTGATTATTGTCAATTACTAAATTGCGATGTCATCATGAGGAATGACAAGAGGGAGCGAGCATGCGGGTTGAGACGGCCATAGGCAAGCAGATCGCGCGCTTCCGGGAGATGCGGCAGATGTCACTTACCGAGCTGGGCGAGGCCGTGGGACGTTACCTGGACAAGCCCTGGAGCCGCCAGGCCGTGCACCAGGCCGAGCGCGGGCGCCGCGCGTTCACAGCGGCCGAGCTGGCCGCCCTTGCCCTCGCGCTCGATACCTCGGTCCCGGCGCTGTTCCTCGCCGACGCTGACCAGATCGACCTGCCCGCCGCGAGCGTGCCGGCCGAGGACTACCGCGCGATCCTGCTGTACGCGGGCAACGACGCCCCTCTGGATGGGGTCGAGGAGCTCCTCGTGGCGCTGCACGACATCGGCGAGGTGCTGTCGCGGCCCACCCTGGCCCGGCTGGCGAAGATCGGCGGGGTGGCGGAGCAGGTGGCCGGCGCCGCGACAGGAAATCCGGCGGCTATCGGGCCTGGCTGAAGGTGCGGCGGTAGGCCTGCGGCGTGGTCCTGTACCTGCTGGCGAAGTGCCGCCGGAGCATCAGCGGGGCCATACCGCACTCCGACGCGATCTGCTCGACATTGAGGCTCGTGTGCTCGAGCAGTTCCTGGGCCCGATTGAGGCGCTGCCCGATCAGCCACTGATGCGGCGTCGTCCCGGTGCGGGCCGCGAACTGGCGGGCGAAGTTTCTCGGTGACATCAGCGCGCGCGCAGCAAGGTCATCGACGCTGATCGGCTCGCTCAGGTGCTGCAGCGTCCACTGGTGCAGCGCGGCGAGGTTCGCCGGATCCGCAGCCTCGTCGACGATCACGGGGACGTACTGCGCCTGGCCGCCGTCGCGGTGCGGGGGCACGACCATGCCGCGCGCGACCGCGTTCGCCACGGCCGCGCCGTGCTCCAGGCGGAGCAGGTGCAAGCAGGCATCGATGCCGGCTGCCGTGCCGGCGCTGGTGATCACCGGGCCGTCGGCCACGTAGAGCACGCCGGGATCCACGTCGACCGCCGGATACCGGCTGGCAAGCTCGTCGGCCCACTTCCAGTGGGTGGTGGCCCGGCGGCCGTCGAGCAGTCCGGCGGCGGCAAGCACGAACGCGCCGGTGCACTGGCTGAGCACCCGTCCGCCGCGTTCGGTGATCGCGCGCAGGGCCTCGAGCACGGACGCGGACGGCAGCGTGTCGGTCTGGTCCCAGCAGATGACGATGCCCAGATCGGCCTCGCTGAGCCGGTCCAGGCCCGCGTTCACGACGACCGGCAGGCCCACATCGGTGCGGAGCACGCCCGGCGCTTCCGCGGTGAGCGTGTAGTCGTAGCTGGGCAGACCCTCCGCGCTTCGGTCGCGGCCGAAGATCTCCGCAGTCACCCCGAGGCCGAACGTGGACATCCCCTCGTAGGCCAGAACCGCGACCGATGAGATCATCTACCTAGTGTGGCAGGAAAATACCTAGAGATGTCAATCCTGCCACTCCTCGTCCGCGGCCAGGCCGGCAATGTTGGATAGATGGGACGAAACAGCACCGCGGTCCTCCCGGGCACCGCGGGCGAGTGCCGGGGAGCGGCCCGGGCCAGCGTGGCCGCCCGGGCCGCCCTGCTCGTGGTCTGGGTGGTCTGGGGCTCGACGTTCGTCGCCATCCGGGTCGGGGTCGAGAGCATCCCGCCCCTGGCCATGGCGTCGCTGCGGTATCTGGCCGCGGGCGCGCTGCTGTTCCCGGTCGCCAGCCGCGGCGGCGGGCCCCGGTTGCGTGCTGCCGACCGCCCGAGGCCCGCTCAATGGCTGGGCATGGCGGCGGTCGGGACGATGCTGCTTGCCTTTGGCAACGGCGCTGCCTGCTACGCCGAGCAGACCCTGTCGGCCGGCTTCACCGCCCTGCTGATCGCCACGGTCCCGATCTGGATGGCCGTGGCCGACAGGGTGATCAATCGCCGCGCCATCTCCCGGCTCGGCTGGCTCGCGCTCGGCATCGGGGCGGCGGGAGTCGCGATCCTGTGCCGGCCGCGGGGGCACGAGTCGCTGCTCCCGGTGCTGGTCGTGCTCGGCGGCAGCCTCAGCTGGGGAACCGGCTCGGTGCTGGCTGGGCGGCTGCCCGCGCCATCCCGCCCACTGCTGGGCAGCGCCATGGAGATGCTGACCGGCGGGGCGGTGCTGGCCGGGCTCGCGGCAGCGACCGGCGAGCTGACCCGCTTCGATCCCGGCCACATCAGTGGCCGCTCGTGGCTCGCGCTGCTGTACCTGATCGGCCCCGGCTCGCTGCTGGCGATGAGCTGCTACGTGATCGCGCTGCGCAGCTTGCCGACGGCGACGGTTTCCACCTACGCCTACGTGAACCCGGTGGTCGCCGTCGCCCTCGGCACACTGCTGCTCGGCGAGCGCCTCACGCTCATCGCCACGTTCGGCGGCGCGGTGGTGCTCGTCTCCGTGGTGCTGCTGCTCACCAGCCGGTCCCGCCAGCCGGCTGACGCCCGGCGCGCCGTGGCTACAGCGCGACGAGCTGATCCAGCAGAGCGCGGTAGCTCCGCAGGGTGTTGCGCAGGTCCTCGGTGTCGACGCCGTCGCGCTCCCACCCGCCGCGCAGCCCGTTTTCGCGCTGCTTGGCGTTGGCCACGATCGTGTCGATCACCTCGCTGACGAGTGTGGCGGCGCTGGTGACCGAGCCACGGGGGTCATCGACGAACGTGGCCTGGATGGCCGCCCACCGCTGGTGCACCTGATCCGGATCGCCGGCCATCTGAGTGCTCTCCGGCGCCCCGGAACGGCCGGCGGCCTCCGCGGGAACGGGCTCCGCCGCGATGACCTCGGCCGGAGCGGTATCGGGGTGGGTGTCGTCCTCTGCCTCGTCCGGCTCGGAAACCTCGGCGATGATGACCTCGTTGTCCTCGTCGTTGTCCTCGTCGGCGAGGTCGGGCCGGTCATTCAGCTCGTTCTGATCGTTCTTGCCCGGCTCATTCTGGTAGCCATTGACCGGCTCCCTGGGTTCGTCGGCGTCGGCTGCCGTCGCGTGGACCTCCTGGGCCTCAGCATCGTTGGTCATGGTCCCTCTTTCTCCGGCCGGCGCGGTGGCGCCGGACTGGTCGACGCGGTGGCCTCGGACTGACGCGGTGGCGCCGGACTGACGGTCGCCGCACAAGCCGTTGTTCCACTACCGGGGAGTGACCGGGCTAAACCAGTCCGTATTGGGGCGCCGACCCGTGCCCGCTGCCTGGAGATGACCCGCGCCGGCGGCGGAATCCGGCCGTGTCGGTGTCAGCGCCGCGCGTCGCGGCTGTCGGCGGCGGAATCCTCGGCGGCCTGCGGCCGCGGATCCGGGCCAGAGCCGTCCCGGTCCTCGTCCTCCCCGCCCTCGCCGTTCCCGGAGCCCTCCGTGTGCCCGCGCTGTCCCCTTGAGATCAGCTCGGACAGGGAATGGCGCATCGCCTGCAGGCCGGATCCCCTCGGCACCTTCAGGCTGACGTATGCGAGGGCCCCGGTCGGGATCGGCAGCCAGAAGTTCACCAGCCGCCAGGCGAGTACGCCGAGGGTCGCGACGCTCCGGGTCAGCCCGAAGCCGACCAGCAGCACCGGCGTGACCGTGTCGATGATCCCAAGCCCGCCCGGCGTGATCGGGATCGCGCCGATCACGTTCGCGACCCCGTACGCGGCGAACAGCCCGATCGGGTCCGCGTGCTCGCCGAACGCGGCGATAAAGCACCACAGCGACGCGGCGTCGAGCAGCCAGTTCAGCGAGGCCCAGGAGAGCGACGAGATGAGCACGGACCGGTTGGTGGCCAGGCCGCGGATCGACGCCGTGGCCTGCAGCGCGATCTGCTCCAGCTTGTCGCCGCCGACGCCGGGGATGCGCTCGCCGATGGCCCGCAGGATCCGCGCGGCCCGCTTCTCGCCGCGGGTGATGCCGAGGATCAGGATCCCTATCAGGGCCAGCAGCACCGCCCCGATGATCGCGACCGTCGCGTAGACCGGCTGGAAACCGGACAGCGGGATCGAGATCACCAGCGCGATCCAGAGCAGGACGTTCAGGACCAGCGTGGACCCCACGCCCTTGGTCGCCATCATCACGCCGACGTCGGTGCCCGGCACGCCCTCGGCGGTGAACAGCTGGTACCCGATGCCGGCGCTGCCGACCGTCCCGGCCGGGATCACGTGCGCCACCGCGGCCGCGGACAGGTCGATGCGGAACAGACGGGACAGGCTGGGCCGCCCCTCGGCCGGCAGCAGCACCCGGTTCAGCAGCGCGTAGCAGAACAGGGAGAGGCCCTCGAGGATCAGCCCCGCGACCATCCACCAGACGTTCAGCCTGCCGAGCAGGTAGAAGTCCTTGCTCGCGCCGACGAGCTCCGGGATGACCAGGTATTCGACGATCAGAGCCAGGATGAGCAGGATCGCCAGCCGGCGTAGCGGACGCCGGGCGGTGCGCAGCCGGCTTCGCCATCCCCTGGATGGCTTCGTGTTCTGGTCTGCCCTCTCGGCCTGCTCGGTCAACTCGTATCCAGCCGGCGGAACACCACTTCTTGCAGGAACAGACGGATCGCGGCCGCGGCAGGGATCGCCACCAGGGCCCCGACGATGCCCAGCAGCGTGCCGCCGATCAGCACGGCCACCAGGGAGACCACCCCGGGCACCTGAACGGTCCTGCCCATGACCCTGGGCACGATGAAATAGTCCTCGGCCAGCTTGTAGCCCACATAGAACCCGAGCGTGGCCACCGCAACCGGCAGCGAGACGGTCAGCGCGACCAGGGAGACGACCGCGCCGCCGATGTAGGCGCCGATGACCGGGATCAGGTCGAACAGGGCGACCATCAGGGCCAGCAGGATCGGGTACGGCACACCAAAGATCAGCAACCATATATAGGTGCCGATTCCCGCGATGACGGAAGTCAGGAAGTTCCCCAGGACATAACCGCCCACCTTGGTGAAGATCTCGTCTCCGATCAGTATGACGCGGGTACGCCGCGAGTGGGGAGCGAGGCGGTAGCCGAAAAGCCTGATCCGCGGCATGCTGAACAGGAAATACACCACCATGACCGCGATCGCAACCATGGACGCGGCCGCGCTCAGCACGAGCTTCCCGGCGCCGAGCACCCCGCCGACCAGCGCGCTGCCCTTGCTCGACAGCAGGCTGGAGACCCGCTGCTGGATGTGGTACTTCGCGTTCAGCTTGCCCAGCTCCGAGTTGTGGTCCTGCAGCGAGTGCGCGTACTGCGGCAGGTGATCGGCGAGCGAGGTGGCCTGGGCGACGAGCGGCGGGATCGCCGCGGCCACGAACCCGCCCAGTACGCCGAAGCCGACCAGCAGCACCGTCACCACAGCGGCCCAGCGCGGGAATCGGTGCCGTTCCAGCCAGGTGACGGCGGGATCGAGCCCGGCCGCGATGAACAGGGCCAGCCCGATCAGGATCAGCACCGACCGGGCGTTGATCGCGAGCTCGACCAGCCCGACGGTGACCGCGACACCGGCGGCGGCGGTCATGCCGATGAAGAACGGCGAGCGGCGGTTGACCGGCCGGCCCAGATCGCCCAGCCCGCCGGTCTCCTTGGCGATCTCGGAGGCCTCGGCGACGGCCTCTTCTATCCGGTCGGCGGGCTCTTCCTCGCTATCGGGGCGCTCCGCGGCCTGCTGCTCCTCGCTGTTCTCGGCGGCATCGGACAGCGAGTCAAGGGCGGCGTTCGGCTGGCCCTGGTCGACGGGCATCAAATGCTCCTGTGGCGCTGGGTGCCCCGGCGGCGTTTTAGCCGGTGGCTAGGCCCTACCGGCTGCCCTGCATCGGTCTTCTCACACATCGGCGCCACCGGCCCCGGGGTGCCAGGGCGGTTTGGCGCGCCGCGTTACGGGCAGTTTTCGGCAGATTCTTTGGGAGGCACAGTGACCACGCGGTTAGCACGACGCAGGGGCCGGAGCGCGAGATACGCCGGCCGGCGCGCGGCCAGGAGCCGTTCGCTGGCACTGCTGGCCCGCGCCGGGTTCGCCGCCCGCGGCGCGCTGTACGTGATCATCGGCTGCATCGCGGTCGGGATCGCGTTCGGTCATTCGCGCGACCAGGCGGACTCCGCCGGCGCGGTGCGCCTGGTGGCGGCGACGCCCGTGGGCCTGGTCGCCCTGTGGCTGCTGGTGGCCGGGTTCACCGGCCTCGCGTTGTGGCGGCTGTCCGAGGCCGCGTACGGAGGGCCGGGGCCGGGCGAGCAGAAACGCGGCCCGCGCCTTGCCGCCCTGGGCAAGGCCGTGGTGTACGGGGTCCTCGCGTTCACGATCGTGAAGTACGCGATCGGCGCCGGGGCGCCGAAATCGGGCAACCAGCAGTCGGCCGACCTCACCGCCTCGGTGCTGCACCACCCCGGCGGGCAGGTCGTGGTCGTCGCGGCGGGGTTCGCGTTCATCCTGGGCGGCGCGTACGTGGCCCACAGCTCCTGGCGCCGGGATTTCCTCAGGCAGCTCAACATGGCCGGAGCGAGCCCGCAGGCTCGCCGCATCGTCAGATGGCTCGGCCAGGTCGGCGGCATCGCGCGCGGCGTGGTGTTCGCCGCGGTCGGGGTGTTCCTCGTCGTCGCGGGCGCCAAGGCCCAGCCGGGCCAGGCCAAGGGCATCGACGCAACGCTGCGGGCGTTCGCGCAGACCCCGCTCGGCCCGTGGCTGCTCGTCGTCGTCGCGGTCGGCCTGGTCACCTTCGGCCTGTACTCCTGCTGCGAAGCCCGCTGGCGCAGGGTGTCCTGACGATCACTGGAAACATGTCGCTCTACGATATACTGCCGCGATGCGTCAGCTGAGCCGCGAGGACTACGAGAACCTGCTGGCGTTCCGGTCCAGCCTGCGCCGGTTCCTGCACTGGAGCGAGACCCAGGCGCGCGCTGCCGGGCTCACCCCGGCCCAGCACCAGCTGATGCTGGCGGTCAAGGGGCATCCCGGGGCGCAGGGCCCGACCATCGGCGACCTGGCCGGGTACCTGATGCTCCGGCACCACAGCACCGTGGAACTGGTCGACCGGGCCGAGGCCGCCGGCGTTGTGGAGCGGTGGGGCGACAACGACGACGGCCGGGTGACCCGGGTGAGGCTCACCGACGAGGGCGAGGCGCGGCTCGCCTCGCTGTCCCAGGCGCACCTCGAGGAGCTGCGCAGCCTGGCGCCGGTCCTTGACGCGGTCGTCGCCCAGTGGGCCAGCCCGGTCAGCGGCTGACCCGCCCGGCGCCGAGGAACGTCACGGCCGCGCCAGCCGCGGCAAAGGCGGTCTCGATCAGCGCATCGGTCAGTGTGACGCGCCTCACCCGCCGGTCGGCCATCGCGAGCCCGGCCATGGACGCCGCGTGGGTGATGTCGATCGCCGCACCGATCCCGAGCGACTCCGCGCTCGGGCCGCTTCCGGCGGTCAGCGCGGCCTGGACCAGGTGGCGTGCGCCCAGCAGCCTGGCCACGTTCCGGGTGCGGTGGCCGGCCGGCCGCCCCGTGCTCAGCCGGATCACCGGCCCGGGGAGCAGCAGCAGGCCCGCGCCGTAGCCGGCCCTGACCACCTGGAGGACGGCCGGGCCGTTGCTCACCGCCGTCCCCTGCGCCAGCCGCGCTGGCCGGCCACGATCCCGGTGGCGACCGCGGCGCCTGTGCCGAGCGCCGCAGCGGCGGCGAGCCCGGCCGTGTGCTCGTCCAGCCACACCTGGGCGCTGCGGGCGTGTGATCTCGAGTCGAACACCCCGTGCGCGCCGTGATCCCGCCCGCCGGGTCCGTCCTGCGCCTGGTACAGGTTGTCCGGGCGGTTGTCGTCAACCCGCTGGCCGGTTTGCTGCGCGTCGTAGCCGGTGCGGGCCAGGTACCGGTCCAGCAGCGCCGGCACGAACTTGTTGGCGAAGATCGTGGCCGCGGTGGACGCGCCGACCCAGTACTGCCGGCGCCGCGGATGATCGGCGGCGAACAGCACGCCGCGCGCAGCGACCTCCGGCTGGTAGATCGGGGGAACCGGCTGCGGGTGGCGGGGCAGCCGGGACCGCACCCAGGAGAACTGCGGCGTGTTCACCGCCGGCATCTGAGCGACCGTGATGTGCACGCCGGAGCGCTCGTGCAGCAGTTCGCAGCGCAGCGAGGAGGTGAACCCGTTGATCGCGTGCTTGGCGCCGCAGTAGGCCGACTGCAGCGGGATGCTCCGGGCGCCGAGGGCCGAGCCCACCTGCACGATCGTGCCGTGCCCGCGCGGCCGCATCCGGGCCAGCGCGGCCATGGTCCCGTGCACAAAGCCGAGGTAACTGACCTCGGTGACCCGCAGGAACTCGTCCGCCGAGATCTCGGCGAACGGTGAGAACACCGACGTGAACGCGACGTTGATCCACACGTCGATCGGGCCGAAGAACTCCTCCACCTGCCGCGCCGCGTCCTCCACCTGAGCGTGGTCAGACACGTCGGCCGGGATCGCGAGCGCCTTGCCGCCCGCCTCCTCGACGTCCCTGACCGCGCCGTCGAGGCCGGCCTGGCCGCGCGCGATCAGGCCGACGTTGGCGCCGCGCTCGCCGAACAGGCGCGCGGTGGCCCGGCCGATGCCGGCGCTGGCCCCGGTGATCACCACTGTCTGGGTCATGGCTTCTTACTCCATCCTTCGTTGTTTCGTGCCGGTCGCGGCGTGCCAGGGCGCCGCCAGCCGGGCGGCGCACTCGAGGACCATCGCGTGCACGAACGCCTGCGGCAGGTTCCCCCTGAGCTGGCGCTCGGCCACGTCGTACTCCTCGGCGTACAGGCCCGGCGAGCCGCAGGTGGCCCGGTTGCGCTCGAACCAGCGGGCCGCTTCGAGTTCCTCGCCCTGCTGCTGCAGCGCGAGCGTCACCACGAACCCGCACAGCAGGAACGCGCCCTCGGCCGCGCCCAGCGGCCGCTCGTCGTGGCGGAACCGGTAGGCGTAGCCGTCCTGGGTCAGCTCGGCGAGGTAGGCCCGCAGGGTCTCGGCGGTGCGGGGATCGTCGGCGGGCAGCCCGCCGCGGATCGCGGGCATCAGCAGCGCGGCGTCCAGGCCAGCGTCGCCGGGGGAGCGCTGCCAGCGCCCGGTCGGATGCACCGCGTGCCCGGCGGTGTCCGCGACGATGACGTCGGCGAGCGCGGACCAGTCCGAGGCCTGCGGCTCGGCGGTGCAGTGCCGGGCCGCGGCCCGCAGCCCGGCGGCGCAGATCAGCCGGGAGTGCGTCCACGCCTGGTTGTCGATCTCCCAGATCCCGGCGTCCGGTTCCTGCCACCGCCGCGCGATCGCGTCGGCGGCGATCTCGGCCGCCTTCCTGCTGTCGGAGTCCAGCCGGTCGCGGGAACCCGCGGCGGCAAGCAGGAGCAGCGACTCGCCGAGCGCGTCGAGCTGGAACTGCTTGTTCACCCAGTTGCCGATCAGGTCGAAGCCGCCCGGGTAGCCGGGCAGGTCGAGATTGCGCTGGTCCGGCACCCGGCCGCCGCTGGTGGTGTAGGCGGGAACCAGGCCGGGGCCGTCCTCGTGCAGCCGGGCGGAGATGAACGCCGCGGCCCCGTCGAGCAGCGGCAGGGCGCCCGCCGCGGCGGCGGCCCGGCCCGCGTAGACCTGGTCGCGGATCCAGGCGAACCGGTAGTCGTAGTTACGCCCCTGCTCCGCCCGCTCGGGCAGGCTGGTGGTGGCCGCAGCGACCATCCCGCCGGCGGAACTGGTCAGGCCGCGCAGCACCACCTGGGCCTGCCGGGCGTCGCGGGGGGCCACAACATCGTCCAGCGGCGGCACCGCGTCGGCCCACCGTTCCTCGGTGCTGCGCCAGAGCCGATCCGGGTCGGCGGGTGGGTCGTGCAGCGGCTCGCCGGACAGCTCAAGGACGAGGTCGCGGCTCTGCCCGGCGGGCACGACCAGGTTCATGGCCAGCACGGACGTCCCGCCTGACGTCCCGCCTGCGCGGCGGACCCTGGCCCCGGACACCTCGCCGGACCAGCGCACGTGCAGGCCCCCGGCGTGGCCGGTCCAGGCGCCGAGGCCGCGCTGATGGCCAGCGTGGTCGTGGCGCTTGACGGACCGCAGCCCGTGCGTGCCGAACCCGGCCCGCAGATCCAGGACCACCTCGACCTCGGCCGGGCAGTCCCGGGCGATGATCCGGCGGAGCAGTACGACCCGGTCGCGGTCGCCGGGGAACGCGAGCGCCTCGCGGCATTCGGTGATACCGCTGACGGTGATCCAGCGGCTGCGCCAGATGAGGCTGCCCTCCTCGTAGTAGCCGCCCCAGACGAACGTGTGCGCCGGCGTGACCGCGTACACGCCCTCCCCGCCGATCAGCGCGGAGAACACCGCGTCGCAGTCCCATCGCGGTGCGCACATCCACACGATGTCGCCGCGCGGGCTGACCAGCGCGCCCCGCTCTCCGTCGGCGATCAGCGCGTAATCGCGCAGCACGTGCGGGTGAAATTTGGGCATCCACGCCTGCTACCCGGCAGCCTCCGGTCCATGCGGCCGGTTGCGCGTCGCGGCGCGGGTCCTGAGGCCATGTTTGGATCCGCCGTCGGTGGTGAGAGGATAGCGAATAGGCGTTCAGGGCAGAGACAAGCCGGAATCGGGCAGGTGAGACCCATGACGGAGCCGATCACGCGCCGGAATGGGGGAACCCCGCCGCGGCCGAAGGTCGATGCCAGGCAGCTGTGGCCGGGCGGGGTGGCCACGGCCATTGTGGCGGCGCTTGTGGCGCTGGTCGGCATATTGGTGTGCCGGTGGCTCTTCAACATCGCGCTGCTCGCCCCGCACCGGGCCGGAGCCTACGGTGACGCCCACACGACCGGATTCGTGCTCGCGGCCGCGGCGGCCGCGCTGATCGCGACCGCCATCCTGCATTTGCTGCTGCTGACCACGCCGCGGCCGCTGATGTTCTTCACCTGGATCGTCGGCCTCATCACCGCCGTGCTGGTGTTGTTCCCGTTCAGCACCGGTGCGCCGCTGTCCCAGAAGGTGGCGACGGCCGCCGTCGACCTGGTGATCGGGTTTGCGATCGGCTCGCTGCTCAACGGCGTGGGAGCGCGCTCGATCAGACGCCGCACCCCGGCCGGCGGGTACTCCTCGACCGTGCCGGGCAACGGCCGCCCCGGCCCGGGCTCCGGTACCTACCCCGGCCGCTCCGAGTACCCGGGGTACCCCGGGCGTTCCTCGTAGCTCCGGTCAGGCCTCCGCACCGGCCTGGCCGGCCTGGTCGGCCTCGCCGGTCACGTCGGACTCGTCGGCGGCCCAGCGGAAGATTCCCCTGGCCATCGTCGAGGTTGCGGCGTCGGCCCTGGCCGCGAACACCCGGCGACGGACGCCGGCGATCGCGCTGTCGTCCGGTGCGGCCAGCCAGGCAAGCTCGGCAAGGTGCCCGGCCAGGCGCTGGGCGCTGTCATCGCCAGGGTCGGCCGCGGCGGCCGCTGCCAGCGCCAGCGCCCGGTCGGCGAGCACCGCAGGACCACCGGCCAGGCCCGCCAACTCGGCCGCGAGCGCCCTCTCGGGTGCGGGCTTGAGCGTGGCCGGGTTGCCGTCCCACCAGCCGCCGTAGAGCCGCCAGATGTTCCGGACGATGAACTCGGGCTCGTCATACACCGGCCGCAGGTACGGCCTGGCCTCCAGCCCGGCAGGCGGCCGCACGGAGTGAATGGCGTCGTCCAGGCGGCCGCCGCGGTTCATCACCTCGAGGGTCTGATCGACCAGCGTCTCGAGCAGCTCGGCCGTGTCGCCCAGTGCCTGCCGGACGCGGTCCGCGCCGACAACGGGCAGGCCGTGCCCGGGCAGCAGGTACTGCGCTCCCAGACCGGCCATCCTCCGCAGCGCGCCGGCCCATTCCCTGGGGTAGCGCTGCACCTTCTGCGGGTTGCCAGCGTTTGGCGACGCCCAGATGAACAGGTCGCCGCAGCACAGCACCCTCCGGCCGGCCAGCCAGGTGATCGTGTGATCGTCGGTCTCGCCCTTCTCGTGCCGCAGCCGGAACGTGGCACCGCCGACCTCGAGCCGCAGCTCGTCGTGATAGGTGCGATCCGGGTACCGGTACTCGGTCGGCCAGCGCAGCCCCCTGGCGCCGAACTGCCGCTGGTTGATCACCTCGTTGTAGCCGGTCGTCAGCAGGTACCTGTCAAAGCGCCGGGGCACCGCCTCGTGCGCGACCACGACCGGGGCCGGCCAGCCGCGCTCGGCCGACTCCGCCTCCCAGACTGGCATCCCGGAGGTGTGGTCGATGTGCCCGTGCGAGTACACCGCGGTGTTCAGCCGCTGTCCGCTCCACCGCCGCAGCTCGTCGTGGACCGCGGCCGCCACGAACGAGCTCCCGGTATCCACCAGGACCAGGCCGTCCTCGGTCGCGAACGCGGACACATTCGCGAATGAGGGCAGGAACGCGACGCCGTCGCGGACCTCGGCCAGCCCGCCGCGGTGGGCAACCGGGTGATACTCGCTGCTGGTGACCTCGCCGCGCCACAGCCGGTCGGCGAGCTCGAGGATGTCGTCGGGCATGCCCTGAAGCTTGCCACGGCCCCACATGGCTGAGACCGCCGCCGGGGGTGGCGCAGCCCCGGCGGCGGTCTCGGTTTGGGAGCGATCGATGGGTCAGCGGCGTGCCCGCCAGCTGGCGCCCAGGCCGGCCAGGTGCAGCGCCATGCAGATCAGCCCCAGGATCACCAGGCTGGCCGGGGCGAACACCGCGTCCGTCGATGTGGCGGTGACCCGGATGATGAACGCGATAGCGAAAATGATCACCGCGAGAATGGCGAGCATGTGCAGTTCCTCCTGCTTAGTCCATGGCCCCGCGTCACTGGCTGGGCTGCGGCAGCTGACATTTGATCTTGGGGTTCACGCCGAAGTAGTTCAGGGGCCCGGCCAGAATGGTCACGGTTATCGTCCCTGCCTTGGCACAGTTAGCGGAGGATCCGCTGTAATAATTGCGCTGACCAGCGGCTATGGCACCGATGATCAGCCAGACTACGAGCAGAAGCGATCCAATACGCATGATTTACCACCTGTCGAGCGGTAAACGCCACGGGTTTCTCGGGCGTTCTTCGTGGCCCGCTAACTACCAGGGAAAAAGATTCTTAAACACGCTCGCTGTCATTCTCGAGCAGTTCCCGGAGCCGGCCCCGGGCGCGATGCAGGCGCGACATAACCGTGCCGATTGGGCAGTGCATGATCTGCGCTATTTCCCGGTACCCGAATCCCTCCACGT
>JASHOI010000172.1 GCA_030041195.1 Streptosporangiaceae bacterium
AGGTGCAGTGGGAGAAGAGCCGGCTCTCCCACCAGGTACGGCACCTGCAAGAGCAAGGGCTGGTCGGCCGCGAGCCCAACCCCGCCGATGGCCGCAGCTCGATGATCTGCCTGCGGCCGGCCGGGCGCCGCGCGATTGAAGACGCGGCCCCCCAGCACGTGCAGAACGTCCGCCGGCTGTTCATCGACCTGCTCACCCCCGCCGAACTCGACATGCTCGCCGCGGTCAACGAACGAGTCCTGCGCCACCTCGCCGAGGAACCCTTGATCGAGCCCGCGCTCCCCCACAAAACGGCTGAGCGGGCCCGGGTTCCATGATCTTGGTTGATCGATACCTCTATTCGGTCGTTACCCACCCAGATCATGAAAATCGAATACCTGATCGGGCATCGGCCGGGGCTGGCGGGACCAGTGGTGCGCGTGGAACGGCGCAGCCTCGCGTCACGGGCCGCTGCCCCACGACGCTGCCGGCCGGACCGCCAGCACGGCACTATGTAAGCGGAAGGCCTGACGGGCTTCCCGGACGACCGCCGCGGCCTGCTCTACTTGCCCGGCCCTTCCGGCCGCTCCCGCCAGGCGGGCGGCCAGATGCAGGTGGCATGGCGCAGTCCGTCGATGAGCAGCGCGACCATGCGCTGGCCGTACCCGATCCCCTCGTCCGATACCGGCGTGCACAGCAGGGCGACGGCGTGCAGCAGGTCCCTGGCGCTGATGTCGGCACGTATTTCACCGGCCGCCGCCGCGGTGTCGAGCAGCGAGCCGAGTGCGGGTTCGAGCCGCTGGAAGAAGTAGCCGGGCAGGGCGTCGAACGCCGGGTCGCCGGAGTGAAGGGCCGGGGCGAGTCCTGGCTTGGTCGCGAGGAGCTCGGTGTACCGGTGCAGCCACGTCGCCAGCGCCGCTCCCGGCTCGTTCGCTGCGGCCAGCGCCTGGGCCGCGTCGGCGCACGCGTCTATCTCCCGCTGGAGCACGGCTTTGACCAGGTCCGAGCGCTGCGGGAAGTGCCGGTACAGCGTTCCGACCCCGACGCCGGCCAGGTCGGCGATCTCCTTCGCCGGCGCGCCCACGCCCGACGTGGCGAAGACGGCCTTCGCCGCCTCAAGCAGGGAGACGATGTTGCGCTGCGCGTCGGCGCGGATCCGGCGCGGCGTGCTCTCGGCCGCGTCCGGAGCGGTGCAGCCGGCTCGGCCGGCGGCGGGCGGCGCCGCGTTCTCCGTCACTTCGCTCCTTCAACTTGCCTTCCGTGGAAGCTTTCCGTATAGTACCGGAATGGCTTTCCGCTTAGCCAGGATAGGACATCAAGAGGGCGTCCGTACGGCTCGCCCCAACCTCGGGAGTCCGCATGCAGTACCGCACCCTCGGGCGGACCGGCATCAAGGTCAGCCCCTACGCGCTCGGCGCACTGGCACTCGGCACGTCCATCGGCAACCCCGACCAGGACGACTCGGTCCGCATCATTCATAGGGCGCTGGACGCGGGGATCAACTTCATCGACACCGCCGACGCGTACGGCGAGTCCGAGGTGGTCGTGGGCGAGGCGCTCAAGGGCCGGCGCGACAGCGTCGTGCTCGCGACCAAGTTCGGCCGCCCGGCGGGCGGCGATCCCAATCAGCAGGGCACCTCGCGGCGCTGGATCATGACCGCGGCCGAGAACTCGCTGCGCCGCCTGCAGACCGACTACATCGACCTCTACCAGGTCCACCGGCCGGACCCCGACACCGACATCGAGGAAACGCTGTCAGCGCTCTCGGACCTGATCCGCAGCGGCAAGGTCCGCGCGATCGGGGCGTCGCAGACGCCGGCGTCCGGCATCATCGAGGCCCAGTGGACCGCCGAGCTGCGCGGCCTGGAACGGTTCCGCACCGAGCAGCCGCCGTACTCGATCCTCAGCCGAGGCATCGAACGCGAGGTGCTGCCGATCGCGCAGCGCTACGGGATGGGCATCCTCGTGTGGGGCCCGCTCGCGCAGGGAATGCTCACCGGCCGGATCCGCAAGGGCCAGCAGACCGACCTTCGCCGCGCCGCCATCTTCAAGGTCTTCAGCGACGAGCGCCGGCTCGACGCCGTCGAGCAGATCATCGCGCTCGCCAGAGAGGCAGGCCTGCCGATGACGCACCTGGCGGTGGCGTTCGCGATCGCCCATCCCGGCGTGACCAGCGCGATCATCGGGCCGCACACGATGGAGCAGCTCGACGACCTGCTCGCCGGCGCCGATGTCACGCTCACCGACGAGATCCTCGACCGGATCGACGAGATCGTCCCGCCCGGCACCGACGTCGGCACGCTCGACCAGGCGTACCTGCCTCCGGCCCTGCTGAACCCGAGCCTGCGCCGCCGGCCCGCCGCTGAACGCACCGCCGCCTGACCGCGTGTCCGCACCACGGAGCCGCGCTGGCCGTTAGCCGATCCGGTCGAGGAACTCCCGCGAGCGCTGCACCACCAGCGCCGCCGCGTCCGCGTCGTAGGACGGCAGTGAGCTGTCGGTGAACAGGTGCCGGTCGCCCGGGTAGACGAACAGCTCGGCCAGCTCCGGCCCGACCGTCTGCACCAGTTCGCGGGCCGCGTCGATGTCGCCTTCCAGCGCGAAGAACGGGTCCTTGTCCATGCCGTGGATCTGCACCGGGACCCCGCCGGGCCACGGCCCGAAGGCCCACTCGCCGGTGATCGGGATGCAGCCTTCGTACAGCAGTGCGCCGCGCGCGCCGGGCCTGGTCTGGGCGAGCCGCTGGGCGGCGGAGGCGCCGAAGGAGAAGCCGGCATAGATCAGGCCCGCTGGCAGGCTGGCCACGGCCTGGTCGGCGCGCTTGCGGAGCACCTCGCCCCCGATGGCCTCGGTGAACGCGATGCCGTCGTCGATGCTCGCCGGCCGCTCGCCGTCGAACAGGTCTGGGGTATGTACCGTGCGCCCGCCGGTGCGCAGCTCGTCGGCGAACGCGAGCACCCCGTCGGTGAGTCCCTGCACGTGGTGGAAGAGAACGACTTCGGCTTCGCGCGTTCCGGTCCGGTGATCAGTCATTGACTCGGTCCTTTCTTGTTCCGCGACCATAGGTGCGATTCCGGTCGATCGGCTTCCTGATTAGCCTGCTGTGGTGAAAGCCGACACGAGCCCCACGGCGCGGGCGCTCCGGGCTCTCGAACTGCTGCGGGCTCAGCCCGGCATCACCGGCGGCCAGCTCGCGGCGCAGCTCGACGTGACCGAACGGGCCGCGCGCCGCTACGTCGCGATCCTGCGCGAGGCCAACATCCCGGTTGAATCGGCCCGGGGGCCCTACGGCGGCTACCGGCTCGGCCGGGGCGTCCGGCTGGCGCCGCTGGTGTTCACCGCCACCGAGGCGCTCGGCCTGGTCATGGCCGTGCTTGACGGCAGCCACCCCGCCGCCGACGACCCGGTCGGCGCCGCCCTGGACAAGATCATCCGGGCGCTGCCGGAGAACGTCGGGCGGCAGGCCGCGACGATGCGATGGCACGCCTCCGCCGCGCCCGACCGTGGGGCGGTGCGCCCGGGCACCGAGACGACGGGCGCTCTCGTTGACGCCATTGCGGCCCAGCGCCGGGTGAGCATCGGCTACCACAGCCAGTCGGGCAGGCAGTGGACGGAGGACGTCGACCCGTGGGCCGTCGTCGTCCGGCACGGCCTCTGGTATCTGCTGTGCCACTCCCATCGCGCCGGCGCGGTCCGCGCCTACCGCATCGACCGGATCCAGTCGGTCGCCACAGGCAGCCAGCAGTTCCGGCCACCCGGGAACCTGGACTACGCGGACCTGCTGGAGCAGCACCTGGGCACCGGCTGGGAATTCGAAACCAAGGTCATCTTCGATGCGCCCTACGCCGAGGTCGCCCGCTACGTCCGGCCGCCGATGGGCGTTCTCGAGCGCACCGGCGATGGCGGCCGTTGTGTGCTGACCGGCACCACCAGCAATCCGGCGATGTATGCGGGGGAGTGGCTGGCCGCGATCCCGATCCGGTTCCATGTCGAAGGCGGACCCGAGCTCCGCGCTGCCGTCGCGGCTGTCGCGGAGCGGCTGGCGGCCGCACATCGGCAGGCTGGCTGACAGGGGATGGCTCGCCAGGTGCTGGCTGCGACCCTGGGCTACTATCACCCGCAGAGCGACGCGGGGGCGAGCAAGGATCGGCTCGAGGAGGGCAGGGATGACCGCACCGTTGCAGCTGGTTGCGCTGACGTTCGGCCTTGGCGCAGACGCGGAAAGCCGCCTGCTGGCGGAGGTTGACCGAATCGAGGGCCGCGGCGCGGTTCGTGTCCTGGACGTGGTGCTGCTGGCTAAAGGCCAGGACGGCACGGTGGAAGCACTCGAGCTCGGCGATAACGAGGACTTCGGCTCGCTGCTGGCCAGCATCGCGCCTTCCGGATCACAGAACGCAGCCGGGTCCGCGGCCGGTAATGGGGCGGCCAGCGAGCCGGCCGGGTCTGGCATCGCTGCCGTGCAGGCCCTGGCGGACTCCGTTGATCCGGGAACCGCTGTTGCCTTCCTGCTGGTCGAGCATTTGTGGGCCGGGCCGCTCATCGATGCCCTCTCTGCCGCCGGCGGCGCGCTGGTCAGTGACGACTTCCTGGCCGGGGACGCCAGCTTGGCTGTCGCAGCCGAGGTCGCCGCGGTCGAGGAGGCCTCCGCTGTGATCGCCGAGGCGCAGGCCGCCGAGGCCGCCGCGGTGCTGCGCGCCGTCGCGGCCAGTGCCGAGGCCGCCGAGGCAGAAGCCGCTTCCGAACAGATCCAGGAAGCGGCCGCCGCGGCAGCGGTCAGCGCTCTGATCGCAGCCGGGCTGGTCGAGGAGGCGGCCGCACATGAGGCGGTCACGGCGCTGACGGCGGCCGGGCTGATCACAGACGCGGCGGACCAGGCCGCCGGCCAGGCTGTCAGCGATGACCTCGCGCTGATAGGCGCAGCCGATGAGGTAGCTGCCGAGGCGACGGAGCAAGCCGAGGCCAGGATGCGGGCCGCGTCGATCACCCGATCGGAAGCGCAGATTCTGCGTTACCTCCCGCAGCCGGTGCCGTTCTCCGTCATCGCCGACAAGCTGGGCATCTCCCGGTCTGCGGCGAAGGAGCGGGCCGAGCGCTTGTACCAGCGGCTCGGCGTGCACAGCCGGGACGAGGCGGTCAGCCGCGCGCGCACGCTCGGCCTACTGCGCCGGTAAAGACCCCAGGGCACGCCGGTCAGGCTGACGCGCGCGGGTTTGCCGCAAGTGCCCTCCGCCAGATTGGATGCGCAGCCGCCATGGACTCGGCACAGTGACCCGGGACGACGCGGCTGACCCGGCCGGGAGCCCGCCGCTGCCCGCCTGGCGCGTGCTCGACATGTCACAGGCGATCTCGGGGCCCTACGCCGCGCGCATCCTTGCTGATCTCGGCGCGGACGTGGTGCGGATCGATGGTCCGCGCACCGATGTGACCGAGCACTTCGGTGTCGTCAGGGACGGCAGATCAGGGATGTTCGCCCAGATGAACGCCGGCAAGCGAAGCGTCGCCATAGACCTGTCCGTGCCGGGTGCGGCGGAGCTCGTCGCTGACCTCGCCCGTCGCGCCGACGTGCTGATCGAGAACTTCCGCCCCGGCGTCATGGACCGGCTGGGCCTCGGCTATCAGCGGCTGTCGGCGGCCAACCCGGCCCTGATCATGCTGTCGGTGTCCGGTTTCGGCCCCGACGGTGCCGACGCCCAGCGACGTGCGCTGGCGCCGGTGATCCACGCCGAGTCCGGGCTTCTCACCCGGCATGCCGAGCTCGACGGGAGGCAACCTTCCGACCTTCCGCTAGCGCTCGCCGACACGCTGGCAGCGCTGCACTCCGCCGTGGCCTTGCTGGCCGCGCTGCACCAGCGGGCGGTAACCGGCGCCGGCCAGCACATCGACCTGAGCATGCTGGCGGCGGTGGCCGTCAGCGACGACCACGCGCACGCGCTCCTGGACGCAACGGGGGAGGAATACAGCTCGCGCGGAACGATATGGCGGGCGCCGGGCGGGCCGCTGCTGATAGCCGCCCCGCCCAAGCATGCCTGGGCAATGCTGTCCCGCCGCGGACTCGTCGCAGACCCGGCGCCGCCCGGCAGCGATCTGCCCACCAAGGTGCGACTTCGCCAGCAGGCGATCCAGGCCTGGATGGACGGCTTTACCGACAGAGACAGCCTGCTGGCGGAGCTCGAGTCGGCCGGAGTGGCGTGGGGCGACGTTCGTTCCAGCGAGGAGGTGTTCGCCGGAGGAGCGCATTCGGTCCCTGTTCCGGGCAGCGGGCGCCGGGTGGCTGGCCTGCCCTACAGCTTCTCTGGCGCTCAGCCGTCGGTCCGCCGTCCGGCACCGCGCCGGGGCCAGCACAACACCGAGGCGCTCGCCGACTGGCTCGGGCTTGACCAGCCTGCGATTGCGGCGCTGACCAGAGCGGGTATCTTGCTGGCGCACTAGCTCGCTGGCGCACTAGCTCGCCGCAAGCGCCGGTTACGCTGATGGCGTGAGCAGCCGCGGGCACTGGCACGTGGATCGGCACCGTGCCTCGGTTCGAAGCTTGCTGCTGCAGGCAGCGTGGTTCACAGTGGTCGGGCTCAAGCTGGCCGGTGTGATCGGCTGGTCTTGGTGGTGGATCCTGCTGCCCGTCTGGGGCGGCCTTGCGCTGGCGATCCTCAAAGCAGGTGCCCTGCTGGGGCTGTTTGCTTGGTCACGGGCGCTCACCTGGCGAATCAAGCGGGGCTTCCCGACACGGCTCCGCCGCCAGATGGACTCGGAGATCCGGCGGTTCGTCGCCGAGGGCTCCCCGGGTGGCGGGATCGGCTTCGTCTGGCGTGGCGGATGGCGGCTCCGGGTCATCAGGCCCTGGCGAGGATCCCGTCCCGGCACGGGCCAATACCAGCGGGAAGAACCCTAAAAGCCCTTATGGCGATCATCCGCTTTTAGCGGACTTTTAGCCAGATATTAGCGACGCCAGCAAGGCTGTAGCGCGTCAGTGCCCAGAAAAGACGGGGCAAGAGCAATGGGCAAGGGAATGGGGAATAGCCATGTTGAAGGGAAGAATCCGCACGCTGACCGTCACCGGCATCATCGTCGCGGCGGCAGCGTTAGCAGTGCGTGGCTTGGGAGCAGGTGCTGCTCAACAACCTCTGGTACTTCCAAAACGCCAACGACCTAAATCCTGTGGTCAACCGGTTGCTCGCAACCGACGGCTACTACGGACCTCTCACAACCAACGACGTCGAGTACTTCCAAACGGCAGAGGGCCTCCAGGTCGACGGGATAACCGGTCCGAAGACCTGGTACAACTTGTGCGCCCAAGACCTGGCCTGGGGCTTCATGGGCGTCTACTGGCACGACGCAGGCTGCGCCACCGAGCCGGGACTTGGGGGGTAGCCAGCACTGCCGCCGGGCGACCACGCAAGTCGAAGGGCTCCCAGGGAACTGGGAGCCCTTCGTGGTTTCCAGCACGATGACTTTCGCGGTCGTCGCGCGTCTTGTCTGCGAGACGTTGTCAGCCGGGACGTCCGCTGAACATTGAAGGGGTGCCTGATGGAGATCACCAATCTGGGTAAGGCGGACGGCCTGCCGCCGGTGGACTGGGCCGTGGTCGCGGAGAAGCTCGACGCGGGTTCGGCGCCGGCTCCGGACGCGGCGAACTCCCGCACGACCTGGCTGTCCACCGTCAACGAGGACGGCAGCCCGCACGTGACCGCGGTCGGTGCCCTGTGGCTAGACGGCGCGTTCTGGTTCCAGACGGGCGCGGGCACGCGGAAGGGCCGCAATGTCACGCGCGATCCCCGGTGCTCGATCGCGGTGTCGGTCCGTGACGCGGACGTCGTGGTCGAGGGTGACGCCGCGCGAGTGACCGAGCCGGGAGCGCTGGCGCGCGTTGCCAGGGCGTGGGCGGGCAACGGCTGGCCGGCCGAGCCCGACGACAGCGGGCCGGGCATCACTGCCCCGTTCAACGCCCCGTCGCAAGGACCACCGCCGTGGAACGTGTATCGCATCGAGCCACGCTCGGCGATCGTGACCTTGGCGAAGGAGCCGGGAGGCCTGACTCGCTTCCGGTTCTGACGCCGCTGATCGGCGGTAGCGCGTTGTCTAGGAGCCAAGCGGACTGGGGGGACTACCCAGCGCTGCTGGCCCGGCTCAAGGAGAAGACCGGGTGGGATCTGCGGGAGCTGGGTCCCGCAGGCCCGCTGCCGGGCGTCGGCCCGTTCGACCGGCGCGTGATCGCGGTCGGCGGCATCGTCTTCGCCGTGCTGATGGCGCTGTCGGACCGGTATGGCTTTGACCGCGACGAGCTGTACTTCCTGGACTGTGCCCGGCATCTGCAGGCCAGCTATGTTGATCAGCCGGTGCTGGCGCCGCTGCTGGCGTGGGTGTCGCTGAAGCTGTTCGGGGTGTCGCTGCCCGGCCTGCGGGTGTGGCCCTCGCTCGCGGCGTGGGCCACGGTGGTGGTCGGCGGGCTGACCGCCCGCGAGTTCGGCGGCACCCGGCGGGCGCAGCTGCTGGCCGCGGTCGGCCCGGTCCCGGTGCTGCTGGCGGCCGATCATCTGGCCAACACGACACCGTATGCGCTGCTGGCGTGGGCTGGCCTGGCGCTGGTCGTGGTGAGGATCGGGCGGACCGGCGACTGCCGCTGGTGGCTGGCCGGGGGTCTGGTCGCTGGCCTGGGGGTGGCCGACGATCACAGCGAGGCCTTTCTCGCCATCGCGGTGGTCATCGGCGCGCTGCTCAGCGGCGGCCGGAAGATGATCTGGAATCGCTGGTTCGCGGCTGGTGCCGCGATCGCGGTGGCGTTCGAGGTTCCCGACCTGTGGTGGCAGGCACAGCACCAGTGGGCGACGATCGCGATGACCGAAGCGCTGCACCGGGAAAACGGCGGCCTGGCTAATGTCGGCCCCTGGATCGCGGGCCAGGTGCTCATCACCGTCGTGTCTTTGGCGGGGGTCTCGGTGGTCGGGCTGTGGTGCCTGTGGCGGTCCGGGCGGCCGCTGTGGCGGGCGCTGGCGTGGGCATACGCGCTGCTGTTCATTCTGTTCGCGGTCACCACCGGGGCGAAGGTCTACTACCTGGCCGCCGCGTATATGACCCTGGCCGCCGCCGGTGCGGTGGCCATCGACGGGTGGCTGCAGGCGCGGCCCGGCCGGCTGCGCAACCTCGTGCTGGCCACCGCGGTCATCACGGCGGTGACCCTGCCGATAGCCCTGCCGGTGTTCCCGCTCACCGGCCTCGGCCGGACCTTCGCCAAGGCGAACGCGACCACGCTGGAGACCATCGGCTGGCCCCAGCTCGTGCGCACCGTCGATAAAGTATGGACCGCCCTGCCGCCCAGCCAGCGCGCCGACGCCGTGATCTTCACCGACAACTACGGCGAGGCCGGTGCCATCAACGAGCTCGGCCGGGGGATGGGGCTGCCGACGGCCGTCAGCAGGCAGAACAGCGAGTGGTGGTGGGGACCCGGTAACCCGCACGCCACCACCGTCGTGGCCGTCGCGCCAGGGCCCGTCGACGACGGCACCGGCTACGGCGTCTACCTCGGGCTGTTCTTCGCCCACGTGCGGGTGGCGGCCACGCTGTCGAATCCCTACGGCCTGCACAACCAGGAATGGGCTGGCCACGTCTACATCTGCACCGGCCCTCGCCAGCCGTGGGCCCAGATGTGGCCACGGCTGCGCCAGTACAGCTGACAACAAGACCCGTCAGGCTGTGTCTGACGGCGCGCCCAGCTCCACAGCGACCTCGTACGCGGCCGGATTCGCGGAAACGCGCAACTCCGGGTCTTCGCGCAGCGCGCGGACGTGGTCCTGGGTCGCGCTCGAGGCTGCGTCATGCGCTGCCTGGCTGTCCCAGTGGGCGAAGTTCACCACCTGGAAGCGCGCCTGCGAGGAAACAGCCCGGTGCAGCCGGGAGTCGCGGAACCCGGGCGCGGCCGCCATGATCTCCGCACGGGCACGCCACCAGGCGATGAACTTGTCAAGCTGCTCGGCCGGGACCTCAAACACGTTGATTATCGTGATCGGGCCGTCGTGCGGGGCCTCCCGCTCGGCTGCGGATTCCATGATCGGCTCCTTGTCACATCGAACGCACTCGCGCGTCTGTGTGATGCAACGACGGGACAGCAGCCAGAAAGGTGACAACGGGCGCGGCTCAGCGTTCCAGGGACGGGCGCGCCGCGATGTGCAGGTGGAAGATGCGGCCGTCACGGTCGTCGATCCGGATCACCGCCACGACCTCGCCGGCCCGCCGGACGACCACCGCGGCCCGGCCCTCGAGGTCGAAGGGCTGCAGGGAAACGCCGGCCGAGGGGCCGAAGAAGTGCATGGCCCGTTCGGCGATGGCCGCGGCGCCGCGAACACCAGGCCTGGCGCCGAGGCCGATCACCACGGGGAACCCGGCAGCCTCGGGGTCGAGCAGGCCGATCAGCCCGTGCACGTCGCCGCCTTCACAGACCGCGATGAAGCGGTCCGCCAGGCCGGCTGCCATGTTCCCAGACCATGCCCCCGCGAGCTCGGCCTGGGACGGGCCGGTCCCGACCGACAGGCGAGCGCGGCGGGCAAGTTGCTTGCACGCCGCCGGGGTGCGCCCGACCAGCCCGGCCACGGTGTCGAACGGGAAGCCGAAGATGTCGTGAAGGATGAACGAGGTCCGCTCGGCGGGCGAGAGCCGGTCGATCACTACCGAAAGCGCCTGGCGCACCTCGTCGCGGGCCAGCACGCGGTCCGCCGGGTCCGGAATGCCGCCCGGCGTCCCGGGTGGTTCGGGTGGTTCGGCAGTGGTGGTCGTCCGCCGGTTCTCCGCCAGGTCGAGCCGGTCCAGGCACAGCCGGCGGGTCACCACCACCAGCCATCCCCGCACGTCCTCGATCGCATCGGGCGAAGCCGTCAGGCGGGCGAACGCCTCCTGCACGACGTCCTCGGCGTCGTCCTGCCGCTTCATCATCCCCGCGGCGACCGCCAGCAGGTACCGGCGGTGAGCTGCCCACGCGGCCTGGACCCGGGCATCGAGCGGCGACGACGGCGCCATGGCCTCCCTCACTACCCGCCCGCACCAGCCCCGGAGCGGCCCGGTACCGGCGCCGCCCGGCGGGAACGTTACCCGCCCGCTGATTATCGCCGGTCCACGCCGAGAGCGCGAGCGGCTGCTGTCAGGCCATGGGCGCGGACCACCCACCAGGGCTGAGGCTGGTCAGTCCCGTGCGCCAGGCCCGGTAGTGCTCGTCGAGAAATCCGGGGACCGCGCTGGCGTGGGGCGGTGGCGCAGTGACCAGCAGCCAGCGACCGGTTCCCAGAAGTACTCCTCGTCGGTCAGCCCGCTGAGGCGGCCGGTCAGGCGGTCCCAGACGTAGTCGAAGGCCGTGATCAGCGAGCCCGCGATCTCATCCATGCCACGATCCAAGCGCATCGGCAGCCTTTCAGATGCCGAGGAAGCGTTTCAGCGCGCGCCGTGGCGCCGCCAGCCGGTGACCGGCGTCGAATTCCAGCACCGAGATCTCCCGGGTCATCGCTCCCAGCAGCCGCGCCGCCGCCTCGGCGTCGTCCCAGCCCATGGCCTCCACGTCGGCCACGAGCGCTGCCACGAGGCGCTCGCGGCGCGCTTCCATCGAGCCCGCCGCAGCCGGGTCCGAGCGGGTCTCGAGCGACAGGGCCTTAACGCCCCGGTTCGCGAGCGAGACGTCGAGGTAGGCCTCGGAGCCGCGGTAGAGGCGCTCGGCGCCCGGCGGCAGTCCGGCGATCGCCCCGGCGACAGCGGCCTCGACCCGGGAGTGGAAGCGCGCGTGCATGGCATCGACGAACTCCGCGCGGTCGGTGAAATGGACGTAGAAGGTCCCCTTGGCGACCCCCGCCCTGGCGACCACCATGTTCACGCTGACGCCGGCGAGGCCGTGCTCCTCCGCCAGTGCCGCGCCGGCGTCGAGCAGGGCCTCGCGGGTCTGCAGCGCGCCGGCCGCCCTGGTTCCCTCTGCCATCGCCCGGAGTATAGGCCCGCAGCCGCCGGAGAGCTGAAACACACTGACCGACCGGTCGGTCATTGTGTTAGGCTCGGTGCATGCCCACACTGACGACATCCGCAGGGACGGTCGCGTACGACTCTCTCGGCAGCGGCGACCCGGTCGTCCTGCTGCCCAGCGGCGGCCATGAACAGCACGATTACGACGAGGTCCGCGAACTGCTGCCCGGCGGGCTCCGCAGCATCGGCGTCGACTGGCCGGGCCACGGCCGGTCCCCGGCCGGCACGGTGCCGTCCACCGAGCTGCGGCTGGCCCAGATCATCGAGGAACTCCTCGATTCGCTCACGCCCGGCGGTGCGGTCCTGGTCGGCAACTCGGTCGGGGGCAACGTCGCCGTCCGGCTGGCGATCAGGCGGCCCGACCTGGTCAAGGGCCTGATGATCATCGACGGCGGCGGCTTCGAGGGCTTGCAGCTCTCAGGCCGCGTGTTCTGCGCGCTGATGAGCCGCCCCTGGTTTGCCCGCCGCGTCTATCCGCTGTTCTCCCGGGTGTACATGCGCTCGCGCACTGCCGCCGACCGCCGGGCGCGGGCCAGCGCCATCGCGACCACGCGCACCGCCCCGGGGGTGAGGGCGGTCACCGAGATCTGGCACAGCTTCAGCCTCCCCGAGCACGACCTCCGGGCCCAGGCGGGGAAGATCGCCGTCCCCACCGTGCTGGCCTGGGGACGGCGCGACCCGGTCCTGCCGCTCCGCGTCGCCGAGACGGCCCGGGACCTGATCCCCGGGTCCAGGCTGGTGGTCATCGACAGCGGCCACCTCCCGCAGACGACCAGCCCCGCCGCCGTCGCGGCCGAGCTCACCTCGCTCGCGAATACCGCGTTCGACCGCGGCAGCGCCGCCGCGCGATGAGCTACTCGGCGAGCAGACGGTACAGAGCCTGGCGGGCCTCCCTGACGACCGCCACGGCCTGCTCCACCTGCGCGGGCCTCCCGGCCGATCCCACCTGGCGGGCCGCCAGATGCAGCTGATGGACCTCGGCCCGCAGCTCCTGGTGCTGCGACACGGCAGCCGGGTCGGCGGCCAGGTCCCGCACCCGGCCGAGGTCGGCCTGGGCCCGGCCCGCCTCGGTCAGCGCGAAGACCCTGCGGCCGCCCTGCTCGCGGCCTGTGGCCAGGCCCTCGTCTTCGAACAGCTGCAGCAGCGGATACACCGACCCGGGACTGGGCCGCCACCGCCCCCCGGACCGCTCCTCCAGCCAGCTCATCAGCTCGTAACCGTGCGCCGGGCCGTCCAGCAGGGCGGCGAGAAGCAAGTCGCGCACCTCACCGCGGCGCACCCCGCCGCCGTAGGCGGCACCGCGATGCCCTCTCCCGTGTCCCTTGCCCGGTTGCCTCAATGCAGGTTCCTTCGCCGGTCGAGCAGCGCATGGCCCTCATGACTCGCTCATGATATATCGAGATAGTATCGTGTCACTGTGCCCGGGGCGGAAGGACGGACCGGTGAATGACGATCGCGGCCTCATCGACACGACGGAGATGTACCTGCGCACCGTGCTCGAACTCGAGGAGGAGGGACTCGTGCCGCTGCGCGCGCGGATTGCCGGGCGGCTCGGGCAAAGCGTTCCCACCGCCTCGCAGACCGTGGCCCGGATGCAGCGCGACGGGCTGCTCACGGTCACCGGGGACCGCCGGATCGAGCTCACCCCCGAGGGCCGCTCGGCGGCGATCCGGGTGATGCGCAAGCACCGGCTCGCCGAGTGCCTGCTCATCGACGTGCTCGGCGTCGAGTGGCAGCTCGCCCACGTGGAGGCGTGCAAGTGGCAGCACGTGATGAGCGAGGCGGTTGAACGCCGGCTGCTCGACATCCTCGGCCACCCCACGCACTCGCCGTACGGCATGCCGATCCCCGGCCTCGCCGAACTCGGCGAAAAGGAGGGCGAGGACGTTCCCGGGGACATGGTCGCGCTGACCAAGGTTCCTCGGGAGACCGGCCGGGTGATCCTGCACCGCATCGGCGAGCCGATCCAGTCCGATACCGCGCTGCTGACCCGGCTGCGCCGCGCCGGGTTCCGGCCGAACGCGGCGCTGGCGGTCAGCCAGGCCAACGGGACGGTCCGGATCGGCACGGGCCGGCAGGCCGCCGAACTCGACCCCGCCGCCGCCGCTCACGTGTTCGTGACCGCCGCCGATTGATCCGGCTCGCTCAGGACTTACGGCGTCAGGGCTTTCGCGCCACGCCGGCCATGCCCTCGAACTGGCTGGGGTCGGCGGGCACGTCGCCGGGCGCGTCGGGCCGCCATTCCGGGATGTAGACCACGCCGGGATCGACCAGTTCGAACCCGTCGAACAAACGCAGGATCTCGGCGCGTGAGCGCGCGTACGCGGGCGTGGAAACGTTTGCGTTGTACAGCTTTTCCGCTGCCCGCATTATCTTGGGCTTTCCTTCGTCGGTGCCATGGGAGATCACCAGGTAGCTGCCGGGGGCGAGCCCGTCCCGGAACGTGGCCACGAGCTGCCAGGGATCCTCCTGGCCGGCGACGAAATGCAGCACCGCGACAAGCAGCAGCCCGACCGGCTCGCTGAAGTCGATCACTCCCGTGATGTCCGGCCGGGTCAGGACCTCCGCTGGCTCGCGCACATCGGCTTCGACGATCGTGGCGTTCCGGTTGCCGGACAGGATCGCCTTGCTGTGCGCGATCGCGACCGGGTCGATGTCGGCGTAAACGATCCGGGCGCCCGGGCTGGCCTGCTCGGCGATCTCGTGCACGTTGCCCTGGGTCGGTATGCCGGAGCCGATGTCGAGGAACTGGCGGATGCCGGCCGCGGCGAGGAACCGCACGGCCCGGCCGAGGAACGCCCGGTTGGCCTTGGCGCTCTCCCGCGAGTTGGGCTTGAGCGCGATGAGCGCCCGGGCCACGTCCTGGTCGGCCAGGAAGTTGTCGGTGCCGCCGAGCAGGTAGTCGTAGACGCGGGCCGGGTTCGCCCGCCTGGTGTGCGCCTCGGGTGGTACCCAGCCCGGCTCGCCAGCCATTCGCGTCTGCCTTTCCTGCGGAAAGTGCGATACATTTCGTGTCTGCCCGATATCTCAGCGTACAGGCTGGCGTGCGTTTGGTTTTCGCGGCCGGAGTGAAGAAACGTAAAAGGCTGGTGCAAGTGGTGCAGGAGTTATCGGCCGCCGGGGAAGGCGAGCCGGTAGTGGCGGGCTCGCGGGCAGAGAACCTGGATGGGATTGCCGCGTTCACCGTGGACTCGGGCGGACGCATTGAATCGTGGCCGGCGGCCGCGGCGGAGCTGTTCGGCCTGGCCGCGGGCGAGGCGGCCGGGCGTGATGTGCGCGGCGTGCTGCCGGCCGGGCTGGGGGAGCGCGACCTCGCGGGCCAGCTGATGGCAGCGGTCGCGGCCGGGC
>JASHOI010000173.1 GCA_030041195.1 Streptosporangiaceae bacterium
GGCGGCGCTGGTGCAGACGGTGTTCCGTGGCCAGACGCTGCGGGGGCTGCTGCTGAACGCGTACGGGTGGTGGAAGGTGTCGCAGATCACCTACATCGCCGCGATCTGCGCGTTCGCGCTGGCGGGGCTGTCGGCGATCGGGTCGGGCGTCGCGCTGGCGCGCGGCCGCCGGCGCACCACGCCGGCCGCTGAGGCCACGCCTACGCCACTCAGCACACCTCGGCAGAAGGCCGCATGACCACCTGATGACTCTCCGGGCCGGGCGTACCACCCGGCCCGGCCTGTCGCCCGCCCGGCCAGCCGCCGCGCCTTCCGCCCGCTGGGCAACCGCGACCTCGGTGCCAGCCTGCTAGGTCTTCGCTAAGGGCCCAGGGCCATTTGCTTTATATCGATCTTCGCCGGCGCCGCGATAAACGTCCCGTGACGGGCAGGACCATGGCCTCTGACTCGCTCGCCACGGCCTACGTAGATTGTGATTGTGCGATCTGGAAGGAGGCGAAAGATAAATGGTTAGTATTCCGGTTTTGGCCATCTTTCTGACTGTGATTGCCGTATACCTCACCGGGTGTCTTATTTACCATATTCGGGATATCCACGATAACCGGAAAGACCAGAATGGCGGTTCCAGCGGCTCCACGCCCAGGCGCGGTGGCGCGCATCAGATCCAGCTCTGAGGCACTCTGCGAGCCCGCTGGATCAGCAGCAGCCGTACCCGCCGCGCATCGCTCAGCGCCGCCCTCGCCCGGTGAGCGGAAATTCGACGCTCTGCCCGGGCCGCAGGTCGCGCACAACGCCACGGCAGCCGACGCGTATGGGCGGGGCATTCCCGGTGCTGCTGCTCACCCGCGCCGCGTGTTCCTCGATGTGCAGCGTGATCGCGTGATCGCGGTAGAAGATCGAGAATTCGAGCACGCCCAGCCGCTTCGGCCAGAACGGGTCCAGCCGCAGCACGTCACCGCGCAGTTCCACGCCCGCGAAATGGTGTTGCAGCACGTCGACGCAGCCGCTCATCGCACCGAGGTGGATGCCCTCGGCGGTCGTGCCGCGCTGCACGTCGGCGACGTCGGCACGAAGCGCCTCCAGGAAGAGGTCGACCGCGCGGCCCTCGCGAGCCCTGGCCGCCACCGCGGCGTTCACCAGGGCGTCGAGGGTCGAGCCTCCGCTGGTGCGGGCCTGGTAGTAGTCAATCGTCTCCGGGATGCTGGCCGGATCCCAGTCATAGCCGAGATGGGCGAAGAGCCCGGCCAGCTCCTCGGCGGACAGCAGGTAGAACAGCATGAGCAGATCGGCCTGCTTGGACGCCTTGTACCGGTTCGGCGTGTCGCCCTCGGCCTCGAGGATGCGGTCGAGCCTGCTGATGTCGCGATACCTGAGGCGGTAACCGTCCCAGTCGAGTTCCTCGAGCGCGTCGTACCCCTCGAACTGGCTGATGAGACCGTTGCCGAGGAATGGGACGAAGATCCGCCTCGAGACGTGGTCCCACCGGTCGAGCTCCGCGGCTGACAGGCCTAGCCTGTCGGTGAGCTCGGCCCGGCGGTGCGCGGGCAGCCGCTCGAGCGCCTCAGCGGCGCGAAGCAGCAGCCAGGAGGTCATTACGTTGGTGTACGCGTTGTTGCTGATCCCGGCCACCGAAGCGCCCGGGTAGCCGGTGTGGAATTCGTCCGGGCCGACGACCCCGCGAATCACGTAACGGTCCCGGTCCCGGTCGTACGCCGCCAGGCTGGCGAAGAACCGGGCCACTTCCAAGATCATCTCGGCCCCACGCAGCGCGAGAAACTGGCGGTCGCCAGTGGCCTGGTAGTACTGCCAGGCGCCCCGGGCGACCGCGATTCCAACGTGCCGCTGGAGGTAGGTCGTGTCCGGCTGCCAGCGGCCCGACTCCGGGTTGAGGTGCAGGAGCTGACTCTGCTCGCGCCCGTCGCTGCCGGACTGCCATGGGTACATGGCGCCCTCGTAACCGGCCTCGCGCGCGGCCCGCCGCGCGGCAGGCAGCCTGCGGTACCGGTAGTCCTCCAGTGACCGGCTCAGCTCGGGCAGGCGCAGGGTCAGGACCGGGAACACGAACATGTCATCCCAGAAGACATGCCCGCGGTACGCCTCACCGTGCAGCCCACGCGCCGGAACGCCGACGTCGCGGCCAATGGTGTTGGGTGAGACCGTTTGGAGCAGGTGGAAAAGGTGCAGCCGGAGCACCTCCGTCACCCAGTCGGCAGCGCTGTCGCGCAGTTCGATCGAAAATCGCTCCCACAGGTGGGACCAGGCCAGGATGTGCTGTTCGAGCATTTCGTCGAACGAGCCGGCCATCTCGAGCCAGTCGGCCGCCGCCACGCCCACATCCCAGATGGCGTGGTCATGGGAGGTGGTGACGGCAACGGTCTTCTCGACCGTTACCACATCACCGTGGGCGACCTCGGTCACGAGTTCGTGACCGATGCGGCCAGGTCCACCGATCACGCTCATGTCGCCACCCAGCGGTGCGCCGCAGCGGAACGCGCGGGTGCGCGCCGCCTCGGCGATGCGGATATGTGACTGCGTGGTCTGCACCACCAGCAGCACGACCTCCCCGCCGAGGCTGCGCGCCTCCACGGGGGCGAGGTGCCGGCCGGACAGCTCCCGGTACCGGGGTACGCCGGTGTTCTCCACGTTGCCGTCGAGTTCGGACCGGACCCGCAGCCGTCCTGACCAGTTCTCCGGCTCGATGGTGGTCTCGAGCGCGGCCAGGTGGGCCTGACCCATGTGGACGAACCGGCGGCAGCTGGCCCGGGTGATGCGTCCCTCGCCGTCGCGGACCCGCAGCCGCCGGGTCAGCACGCCGCGGCGCAGGTCGAGTTCCTGCTGGTAGCGCAGTATCTCGGCCTGCCGCAGGTCGAGCCAGGGGCCGTCGTCGGCCGCGAACGTCAGCACCAGCCAGTTCGGCGCGTTGACCAGGCTCTCGGCGACCACGGCCTGGCCCGCCACGCAGGTCTGCAGCTGGTTGTAGCAGCCCGCGATGTAAGTGCCCGGGTAGTGGATTCCGCCTGCGCATGATTCGGGCGCGGCACCGCGGGTGGCGAAGTAGCCGTTACCCACGGTGCACAGCGCCTCGCGCAGCCCTTCCTCGGCCGGGACGAAGCCCTCGTAGCGAAGCGCCCAGCTGGAGCCCGGTCCGCCGGCGACTGTTGCGGATCGTGACGAACGGCCCGATAGATATGGGTCGTCCGGCACGAAGTGGGGGATCTCGGTCACTGTGCCTCGTGCAAAGAAAGCGACGGTTCGCACTCCTCAACCGGATGGCGCGGCACGTGGGTCCGCCCCTCGCGCGACCTGGCTCCGACTCCCAGGTGTGCCACGACTACCGAGTATCTAGGCCAAACCGCTCCTCGGGTACATCGGGGCGGAAGCACCAAGAAAGCACCTGTGAGGCGGCCGTCCCCCTGCGCGGTGTTACCACCGGAGAGCCCGCCCCCATTTTCGCTGGGCTCGCGGCTCCCGCTTTTCCGCACCGGCCGCCTCACAGGCACCTTCCATGATCGCCGTAACGGTGGGTACCGCGCAGAGGCGAAGGTCCTTGTCACCTGGGTCCAAGGGTTACCCAGGGCGTCTGGATGGGCCGGTCCGGCCTTCGGTCTGCCGGCGCAGCTCAGCCTGCTGCCGCCGCGGCCTCTGGCTGCTCCGCGTCATTCGCGCCTGACCCCGGCGGCACGATCAGGACCGGCCGCCTGGCGAGGTGCAGCAGGCGATGCGACACGCTGCCGAACGGGAGGTGCGGCTGGTCCGAGCCGCCCGACCCGATCACGACGACGCGGGCATCGTGCTCGTCGGCGGCGGCCAGAATGTTCCGTGCGATGTGCCCGAGCTGAGCCTCCCGGATTTCGCCTTCGGCGGCGATGCCGGCGTCCTTGAGGCTGGTGACGACGTCGCTCACCACGGCCTCACCCTCGCCCTCGCCGCAGTCGACCTGCATCCGGCCCCAGCGGCCGACGGCGAATTCGTGCACGTGCAGCACGATGACCTTGTCGCCGCTGTCGCGGCTGAGCTCGCGTGTCATGTCCGTGGCGGCCGGCACGTGGTTCTTCGCGTCCACGGCCAGCACGATCGCCTTGTTCATCGTCCCTCCCCGGGTACGGCCCGGAAACTCCGGCATGCCGATAGTCCAGCCCGGCCAGTAGCGCGTGCCAGGACCGAAGGTCCCTGAAACGGCGGACGATCGGCCGGACCGAGGATGGTAAGGGCCCTTCCTTCATCGGCTCGCGCGCGGGGGAGATGGACATGACGCACCGGGGTGACCGGACTCTGGCGGCCGCCGGCCTGGCCCGCGTCGAGGGCGAGGGGGCGATGTATGTGCGGGTCAGCCACGGCCAGATGGAAGAGGTACGGCTGGACATCTACGAGCCGCCGCGCTTCTTCGAGGCGTTCCTGGCGGGCCGGTCCTACACCGAGCCGCCCGACATCACCGCCCGGATCTGCGGGATCTGCCCGGTGGCGTACCAGACAAGCGCCTGCCTCACGGGATCCTCCTCGCCCGCCCGGCCTGCGCATAATCGGCGAGCACGATTGTGGCGGGACCCCGCCCTGCCCTGGCAGGGCCATTGGTCCCCGCTCCGGCGGCCGGGACCCGTGCCGCTACAGGACCAGCGTCCTGCTATCAGCGGCCGGAGGTCTCTGGCGACGACTGGCCGGCCGCGATGCCATGGTACGGCGACTGTAACCGGTCCACCACAGGGGGTTAAGAGGCATGTTCACCACACGGGTGCAGGGAAAGAGAAGCGACCAGGTTCTGTGGACGGCTGAGCTGCTCGCGGCGGCGGCCGACGCCGAGGGAAGAAATGCGATCGTAGCCCTGGCCGCTCCCGGGGTATCGCTCTGCACGATCGACCCCGACGTCACGGCCGCAGCTGGCCTGCCGCCGTCCGCGGACGCCCTGATCGTTCAGGACCCGGCCGAGTTCGGCCGTCCCGACATCTTCGCCGGGCTGAGCTCCGAGGCATATCTGCTGGTGAACTCGATTTGCGGCTTCGGTGATCTAGGGGTGGCCGAGCGGGTGGCGGGATTCTGCCGTGACCGGGCGCTCATCTTGCCGCTAGCGCGCCTGCAACTGGGTCGGCATGACGCGACAGTTTGCAGCAGCGGTCTGCTTGGCGGCCTCGCCGCGCTGTGCGGTGTCGTCAGCCTGGACGGCGTCATCTCGGCGATCGACCGGATATCCGGTAGCCCTTCATGGGCCTGCGCCGAAGCCGCAGCGGCTGGCTACGAGTTCGTGCGGGTGGAGAAACAGGCGCTGGCGGCGTGACGAGGTTCGCGGGCCGAAGGTCCCGCAACCGCGAGACGCTGCCCCGGCCCCGCAGGACATCAGACGCCAGCGCAGGCCGACCACAAGTCGCCTTCGACGGGACTGCCGGCAAGGTCAACGACCCTGGCCCCTGCGCGATCGAGTGCCTGCCGGGACACCCGGTAGTGATGCCCGCACAGCAGCAGGTCGGTCGGAAGCGGCCGACTTGCGGTCGGCGGCATGACGGCGATGACCACCGGCTTTGCCGCGCAGCAGCAAGCACGCCCCGCCCGGCGTACGCCACGCCAGTCGATGTCGTAAGCAATGCCCGGCTGAAGCCCGCCGCCGCTCTGCAGCACCGCGGCCTCTGCCGTCTCGTGAACGGTTTCGCTGGGATGCAGGGAGTTTGCTGTCATGTTCCAAGGCTCGCTCTCCCGGCCCTAGCCGGACAGGGCCTTACCTCCCTGGCATTCAGGACCATCGATGGCAAGACTGATCGCCGGGCTGCGGACCTTGGTCGGTCCCGGCCGGGACCATGGCCACTGCCGACGGAGCGGTTGCCACGTCATGATCAAGCTGTTTCAAGGTCTTTTGCCTTTCCGCACGCCGGAAGCACGGTGATAACGATGCCCCAGCCCCACCCGCACTCAGCAGCCGACCTTGCCCTGGACCGTGACCCCAACACCAGACTGGAACGGGCTGGCGGTCTCGCACGGCGAGTACACGGTGTCGATCATGCTAGGGGCTCAGCTTGCCGACTACGTCCAGCACGGGTGCGGGTAGGCCGGGACCCAGGTCCCGCGGAAACGACGATGCGAGAGGCGAGCGCAGTGAGCACCAGAGTCGCAGATGTCATGACGACGGACCCCGTGGCGGTTCGGGCCAACGCGTCATTCAAGGAGATCGCTGCCAGGCTGCGCGAGCGGCACGCCGCGGCGTTCCCGGTCCTCGACGCGGACGACAAGGTCGTCGGCGTCGTATCCGAGGCGGATCTGCTGCCCAAGGAGGCACTCGAAGTCGGGCACGAGGGCCATCGCGGGCTGGTCGGCCCACGGCGCCGCGCCGAGCGGGAGAAGGCCGTGGGCCTGACCGCATCAGACGTCATGAGCCGGCCGCCGGTCACCGTCGGCGCCTGCGATCTGGTCAGCCACGCCGCTCACGTCATGTACGACCGCAAGCTCAGCTGCCTGCCCGTCGTTGACGACGGCCGGCTGATTGGGCTGATCACCCGGGCTGACGTACTGGGTGTGTTCGGCCGTTCGGACGCGGACATCCGCTGGGAGGTTCTCGACAAGGTCATCTTGCGGGAGTTCGCGGCCGAGCCCACGGCATTCACGGTGTCCGTGCGGGACGGTGTCGTCACCCTCACCGGCAGGCCCGAGAGCGCTGAGGTTGGCCGCGGCATCGTCGCCGCGGTGCGGCATGTCGAGGGAGTGATCGCCGTGCGCGACAAGCTCGCCTATCCGACGGCCCGGCAGTGATGGCCGCAGGGCCTTACTTTCGCAGGGCCTTACTTTCCCGGCATCTGGGACCATCGCCACGTGCACCGGCACCGCCGTCAGGCGGTTTGCGCCTGCCAAACCGCAAGGGGAAAGCGCAGCTGCGCGGCGATGCCGCCCGGCGGATCAGACGCCGTAAGCACGTGCGCGCCATCCCTCAGCGCTGCCACGGCCATCTCCTCGATCAGATCGGGCACCGCGACCGAGGCCGCGCCCCAGTCGGGGCAGTCAGTTCCGGTGCGGCTCAGGATCCCGCAGCGCTGGCACGCGAACCCGGCGATCATTCCGTTCTCCGGCACCACCAGCAGCTTCGCCGCGCGCTGGTTCACCGCGTCCAGGCACGGCTGCATGCCGATGCCGGCAAGGCTGCCCGACGGCTCCTGGAGCACCTCGGTGAGCACGCGCCGCTCGCGTGCGCCGACCCAGTGGCTGACAACCTGGCCGGCTAGTTCCCGCACCCGGGACGGCGTCGTCGTTCGCGGGTCAACGGCGAATTCTCCGACGACCTGCTCGCGCATCCCGTCCGTGAGCTCGCCGAGGAATCGCGGGATGTCGTGCGGGTGCCCGCCGATCACCAACGGGAGCCGGTCCTTCGCGCGCAGGATCGGGCCCAGCGCGGCGGCCGTGTCCTGGTAGTGGTTCCGCGCGAGCTCGATCACCCGCATATTCACCCGGTGTGCTTCCAGGCCGTACCAGCCGCCCCACCCGGTGCTCCGGACGCCGGATGCAGCCGGGAGAGTCAGCTTGTCGATCCGCCCTCCGGTTATGCGGAATGCCCACGCATGCTCCCGGTCGACGACCACCGCACAGTAGTCCGGGAACCGCTGCAGCGCTGCCAGCAGCGGCCGCACATGCGGCCGCGTCGCGAACACCGCGCGGTCCTCGAATGCTCCGGGCAGCACGCACGCCTCGGCCAGCCTTGGCCTGGCGGAAGCGAAGATGGCGACGGTGCGGCCAACCCATTCCCGCGCGTGCAGCTCCAGCATCCTGCGGGCCAGGCGTCGGCCCTCATCTCGCGCCTGGGCCACATCACCATCTTCCGCGGCCGTGGATCTCGCCGCAGAGAGCAGGTCATCGGCGCGGGCCGGCAAGCCACGAAGCGCCGGCGGGTCGAGCGGCACGCTCAGGTACAGGGAGAGCACCGACGGGTCTGCCGAGCGGACGCCCAGCAGTTTGTCGACGTCAGCCTGGGTAATCATCACTGCCAGCCCTCCTGCCTCGGTCGGCTAGCTCTCGGTGGGATAGCTGAGCCGGTCGCGGACGCCGATCACGCCTTCGAGGTGGCGGATCGTCGCCAGCAGGCTGAGCGCGTCGGGCCGCCGCTGCACCGACCCGGTGATGGTGACGATGCCGGACGCCACCGTGACCACGAACAGCTCCGGGTCGAGCCCGAACTCCCCGACGACGACTTCCTTGATGACCTCATCCCAGATCTCGTAGTCGGGACGCTCGAACACGCTGAGCACGTCCGTCCGGGTGATGATCCCGCGGAGCCGGCCGTTGCCGTCGACCACGGGCAGGCGCTTGACCTTGCGCGATTGCATCAGCCGCGCGGCCTCCGCGACTGCCGCGTCCTCGCCGATCGTCACCGCGGGCTTGGTCATCAGCTCGGCGGCGGTCACGCCGGCCGCCTTGGACCGGTCCCTTAGCCGCCACGGGGGCCAGGTCGCTCCCCGCGGCAGCGCGGGGGTGGTCTCCTTGAGCAGCAGGTCTGCCTCGGAAACCACGCCCACGACCCGGCCGGACGAATCGATCACCGGGAACGCGCTGATGCGCCGGCTGCGCATGACCGCGACCATCTCCTTGAAGTCGGCATCCTCCCGGACTGCCACGACGCAATTGGTCATGACGTCCTTGACCGTTGTTACCTTCACCGCGATCACCTCCCGTTGCCACGTCAGTCCAGCGCGGCCAGCCCCCGGGCACCGGAGTCCAACGGGCATCGCACCGAGGGCGAACGGCCCCGCCGTGTGGGACCTTCGGCCACTGCCCCGAGGAACCGATCCGGCCGATATTTGAGCCAGGGCGTGTGCGTTGGAGCCAGCGCAGGGAGGCAAAAATGAAGGCTGAACCGGGCAGCACACTGGCCACCGGCGACGGCGCTAGCGTCTACGCGCTGCTGGCGGACGGCACCACGATCGAGATCCGCCCTGCCACGCCCGGCGACCTGACCATGGTCAGGATGATGCATGAGGCAATGTCCCCCGACAATGCCTACCTGCGCTTCTTCAGTCTCAGCAAGCTGTCGGCGGAGCGCGAGGCAGCCCGCGTCTGCCGGGAACCGGCGCCTGATCACGCGGCGCTTCTCGCGTTCAAGGGCCTCGACCTCGTCGGCGTGGCCAGCTACGAGATCACAAGCCGGGCCGATGCTGCGGAGATCGCGTTCGCCGTGCCCGATGAGATGCACGGACGCGGCGTGGGCACGCTGCTGCTCGAGCATCTGGTGTCGGTCGCGTGCCACCGTGGCGTCCGCACGTTCGTGGCGCCGGTCCTTTCCGAGAACGCCGAGATGCTCAGGGTCCTGGCCGACGCCGGGCTGACCGCCCGGCGCCAGGCCGGGGACGGGGTGATCGAGTTTGCCTGCGACCTCCCGCGCGGGGACAGCGATCCGGGGTGGGAGCGCTACCTGGAAGCGGTCGAGCGACGCGAAGGCCATGCGGATGTGGCCAGCCTGCGGCACGTGTTCCAGCCGGCTTCGGTGGCGGTCGTCGGCGCGAGCCGGCGCCCGGGAACTGTGGGCCGCGCGATCCTGCACAACATTGTCAGCGGCGGGTACCAGGGCAAGGTCTACGCGGTCAACCCGCACGCCATGCACATGGAAGGTGTGCCCTGCCTGCCGTCGGTCAGCGTCCTGCCCGAGCCGGTCGACCTGGCGGTGGTCGCGGTTCCCCCGGCTGCCGTGCCGGCCGTGGCCGACGCGTGCGGGCGGCGCGGCGTCAAGGCCATCGTCGTGATCACTTCCGGGCTGGATGCCCTCCAGGGCGCCGACCTGCTCGCCGCCTGCCGCCGGTACGGGATGCGGCTCGTCGGCCCGAACTGCTTCGGCGTCGCCGTGCCCGGCATCGGCCTGGACGCGACCTTCGCCGCCCGCCACCCAGCGGTCGGCCGGGTCGGCCTGGTGATGCAGTCCGGTGGTCTGGGTTTCGCCCTTGTCGATCACCTGTCCCGGCTGAGGCTGGGAATCTCCTCGTTCGCCTCGGTGGGGAACAAATACGACGTCTCCAGCAACGACCTGCTGACGTGGTGGGAGCAGGACGGAACGACCGAGCTCGCGATTCTCTACATCGAGTCGTTCGGCAACCCGCGTAAGTTCGCCCGCACCGCGCGACGGGTCAGCGCCAGGATGCCGGTGCTGGCCGTCCAGGCCGGGCGGTCGACGGCGGGGCAGCGGGCCGCGGCGTCGCACACCGCGGCAACGGCCACGCCGCTGGTCACCCGCAAGGCCCTGTTCGAGCAGGCCGGCGTCATCGCCACCGACAATCTCGGCGAGCTGCTCGATGCCGCCGCGCTGCTGGGCAGTCAGCCGGTGCCGGCCGGCCGCAGCGTCGCCGTGATCTCCAACATCGGCGGTGCCGGCGTGCTGGCCGCCGACGCCTGCACCGAATACGGCCTGGAGGTGCACAAGACCAGCGTGGAGACCCGGCGCCGGCTGCGCGCACTGGTCCCATCCGACGCCTCGGTGAACGGCCCCGTGGACACGACCGCCGCCGTGCCCGAGACGTCCTTCCGCCGGTGCCTGGAACTCGTGGCCGCCGACAAGGGCGTGGACGCGGTCATAGCGCTCGTGCTGCCCACCGCCGCAACGGGCCACCTCGTCACCGCGATCCGCGCCGCCGACGTGAGGGTGCCACTCGCCGCGGTCGTGCTCGACCAGGGCGAGGCCGTCAGCCTGCTGCCGCGGGCCACCGACGATGGCGAGGGCGAGGCGGGCTTCATCCCTGCGTATGCCTACCCGGAGGCTGCGGCGCACGCACTGGCCCGCGCGGCGACCTACGGCACCTGGCGGTCGCGGCCGCCCGGCCACCTCCCTGAACTGCACGACGTGCGAGAAGATGACGCCCGGGCCCTGGTCCGGACGTTCCTGCACGGCTCGCCCGAGGGCGGCTGGCTGCCGCCGGACCAGGCGGCGGAACTGCTGGGCTGTTACGGCATCCCGCTGGCCCGCCTCGCGCCCGTCACCAGCGCCGATGGTGCCGTCCGCGCCGCCGCAGACCTGGGCGGCCCGGTGGCGCTCAAGGCCGACGTGCCCGGCGTGGTGCACAAGACCGATGTCGGCGCGGTGCATCTCGACCTGCGCACCGAAGCAGACGTCAGGCACGCCTACCAGGAGCTGACCGGCAAGTTCGGCCCGCACGCGCGGGTGCTGCTCCAGCCGATGGTCACCGGGGGCACCGAGGTCATCGTCGGCGTGGCGCAGGAGCCCGTCTTCGGCCCGCTGGTCGTCTTCGGGCTCGGCGGGGTTGCCACGGACGTGCTCGCCGACCGGGCCGCGCGGCTCGCCCCGCTCACCGATGCCGACGCCGACGAGCTCATCCACTCGATCCGGTCGGCACCCCTGCTGCTCGGCTACCGTGGCGCGCAGCCCGCCGACCTGGTGGCGCTGCGGGAAACTCTGCTGCGCGTGTCCCGGCTGGCCGACGACCTTCCGGAGATCGCCGAGCTCGACCTCAACCCGGTCATCGCCCGCCCGGACGGCGTGACGGCCGTGGACGCCAGAATCCGGCTTACACCCGTTCAGGCCCAGGACCCGTTCCTGAGGAAACTGCGCTGACCGGCCCGCACTAGCAGCCTGCCGGTTCGAGGCGACCGTCGGCGAGGCGGAGCACCCGGTCGACGTTCGCGTCGGTGATCGGGCGGTGGGTGATCAGCAGCACGGTGCGCCCGATGGTGGCGGCCAGCAGGTCGCGGGTGAGGGCGTCCGCCGTCTGCTCGTCCAGATGCTCGGCGGGCTCGTCGAGGATCACCACCGGGAAGTCCGCGAGCAGCACCCGGGCCAGGGCCAGCCGCTGCCGCTGGCCGCCGGACAGCCGGGCTCCGTGCTCGCCGACCTCGGTGTCCAGGCCGTCGGGCAGGCTGGCCACCCAGCCGTCGAGGCGGGCCCGGCGCAGCGCGCCGGCCAGGTCGGCGTCGCTGGCGTCCGGCCGGGCCAGCCGGAGGTTCTCGCGCAGCGTCGAGTCGAAGATATGCGCGTCCTGGGCGCACAGGCCGATCACCGAACGCACCTGGCCGGAGTCCAGCGCAGTGATGTCCGTGCCGCCGAGGGTCACCGTCCCCGCGGCCGGATCGAGGAAGCGCAGCAGGATCATGGCGAGCGTGGTCTTGCCCGACCCGCTCGGCCCGGTCACCGCGACGCGGTACCCGGCGGGCAGCTCGAGGTCGGCTCCGCGGAGCACATCCGGGCCGTCCGGCTCCCAGCGCGCGACCAGGCCGGACACCGTGATGTCGTAAGGCGGCGTTGGCAGCGGCGCCGGGCTGGCTGGCTCGCGGACCGGATCGGGCCTGCCGGTCACGTCCGACACCCGTGCCGCGGCGCAGCCGAGCCTGGGTATCTCCTGCGCCGCAGGAGCCAGGTCCTTGACGACGTCGTGGACGGCCAGCGGCAGCAGCGCGAGCACGGCGAGTGCCACGCCGGCCATCGCGCCCGAGGAGACCCCCGCCAGGCCGAGCACGAGGCAGGCCCACAGTGCCGTCCCGGCCGCCAGCATGCTGACCGCCGCGCCGGCACCGCGCGCCGCTGCGGACCTGGCCTGCACGCGCGCGACCTGCTGGTTGGCCTGCATCACCGCTTGCAGCGCGCCGCGGCTGGTGCCGAAGACCGAGAGTTCGCCCGCCCCGGCGAGCAGATCGACGGTGGCCGCGGCGAACTCGCCCCGGCGTGGCGCCAGCGCGCGCTCGGCGCGGCGGGAGATGACCCCCGCCAGCAACGGAGCGACCAGCGCCGCGACCGCGACGGAAACGGCGAGGACCAGGCCGGCGGCGGGGAGCAGGGCCGCGGACAGGGCAACGGCGGCCGCGCCGGTCACCGCGGCTGCCGCGTACGGCAGCCGCACGCGCAGCCAGCGGTCGGTCAGCGAGTCGACGTCGCTGACCAGCCGGCTGATCAAGTCGCCGGAGCGGAAGGCCGCCACCCCGGCCGGGGCCAGCCGTTCCAGCCGGTCGTAGGCGGACATGCGGAGCCTGGCCAGCACGCGCAGCGCCGCGTCGTGCCCGGCCAGCCGCTCGGCGTACCTGAAGACGCCGCGGCCGATGCCGAACGCCTGGACCGCCGCGACCGGGACCATCAGATACAGAACGGGCGGGTGCTGCGCGGACCTGGAGATCAGCCACGCCGACGTCGCCATCAGCCCGACCGAGCAGATCGCCGCCAGGGTCCCCGCGGCACCCGCCAGCGTCAGCCGCCCGCCGTCGCGCCGGTGCGGCACCGCGGTCATGCCGGCACCTGCTCACGCGGCCTTGCAGGCTCGGCTCGTTCGCCGTAATGATCAAGGTTGATCACGCGGTCGGCCGCGGCGATGACGCGGCGGTGGTGCGCGGCGATCAGCACGATGCGGCCGGCCGTGGCCTGCGCGCGCAACGCGCCCAGCACCCGGGCCTCGGTCGCCGCGTCGAGCCCGGCGGTCGGCTCGTCGAGCA
>JASHOI010000174.1 GCA_030041195.1 Streptosporangiaceae bacterium
GCCGGCCAGGCGGACGGCGTGGTCGTCGCCTCCGCGCTGATGCGCCAGGTCCTCGACGGTGCCACGGTCGGTGACGTCTCCCGGGCGGTCGCCGACCTGCGCGCCGCCGTGGACCGGGCCTGGCCGTGACCAGCCAGGCCAGCCAAGCCCGGCAGGGGCTCGGCCCGGCCAGGCCGAGCGCCGCCCAGCGGCAGCCCAAGTACCTGCAGATCCACGCCCGCCTGCACGACCGCATCAGCAGCGGCCAGTGGCCGGCCGGCAGTTCGCTGCCGTCCCAGCGCGAGCTCGCCGACGAGTTCGGCGTCAGCCTGATGACGCTGCGGCAGGCCCTGCAGCTGCTGATCGACGACGGTCTCGTGGACACGAGGCACGGGAGCGGAACCTACGTGGCCGCCCGGTATTCGTACGATCTCGGCCACCTTCGCAGCTTCGCCACCGACCTCGCCGAGCAGGGCGCCGAGATCAGCACCAGGCTGCTGGCCGCCGAGGCCATCGTGCCCCCGGGACCCGTGGGCGCCCGCCTCGGCGACCCCGCCATGGTGTTCCGGCTGCGCCGCCTCCGGCTGGTCGGCGGCCGGCCGCTGATCGTGCAGACGTCCTACCTGCCCGCTCCGCTGCTCCCCGATGCCCTGATCGGTGCCATTGAGCACGGTGACCTCGGCCACCGCGGGCTCTACACGATGCTCGCCGACCACGGGCTGGCGGTGACCCGGGCCAGCGAGACCATTACCCCGACGACCCTCGGCCGGCAAGACGCCAGCGATCTCGGCCGGCCAGAAGCCAGCCTCGCGCTGCTCAGCCACAGGACCAGCTTCACCGTGACCGGCGTCCCGGTCGTCGACGACCATGCGCTGCTGCCCGGCGACAGCGTCACGATCACCGCCAACCGTTCCGCTGAGCACCTCGAGGTGCACTACACGCTCATCGCGGGCTGAGCCCGCGCTGCGGGATCGGGAAGAAGGGGTCGACCTTCTTCGCCGCCAGGATGTACCAGGCGGTGGTCCCGGTGTGCAGCGACGCGTAATAGCTGCCGCCCGCGCAGTCGCTGAGCCCGTCCCTCGATGCGGCGATGATCCCGAGCCCGTCGCCGTTTGGCCCGTCAGCCTGGGCGTGATAGATGTCGGCCAGGTACCGGGCCGCCAGCGCGTCGTCCCCGGGATCACCACGGAACTCCAGCGCGTCGGCCAGGTGCGCGGTCCCCTCGAACCAGACGCCCGACCGGTCGGCCCTGCAGTAGCTCACGCCGCTGAACCCGCCGGCGGTCACCGCGAGGTTCCGCACGATCCAGGTGACCGAGGCCGCGTAGGCGGGATCGCGCAGGGCCAGGAACGACCAGCTGTTGATGTCCTCGGGCAGTTCCGCCTTGTTCGGGGTCACGCCGTCGCCGGTGGTCCCGACGTCGAAGTGGTCCTGCCGGCCGTCCCACATCGCGGCGACGAAGCGCCGCGCCCAGGCCGCACGGGCCGACCACACCTGCGCGCCCGTCTCCCTGGCGAGAAGCGTAAACAGGGCGTACAGGTCGATGTTGTGCTCGGTGGACTTCCATTCGATCTTCTGGCCGCCCGCGGTCTCGCCCCCGGTATAGCCGCCTGCCCCCCGTGCGTCGTAACAGTGCGCCTGCACCCAGTTGCCGATCGCCTCCGCACCGTCCAGGTACGCCGCGGCGCCTGTGGCCGCGTAAAGCTGCGCCAGCGCCAGCCCGGCCCAGGCCATGTTGCCCGCCAGCGTTGCCGGGTCCACGGCGTCGACATCGCCGGGACCGAGCAGCGGACTGGGCGCGTAAGCGGCCCGGATGCGCCCGTCATGCGCGGGATCATGTGCCTGGACATACAGCAGCCCGTCGCCGATCACCTCCGCCCTGGCCCGGCCGGCGGAGCTCCCCTCGGCCAGGTACGCGTCGATCACCAGCGCGTCGTCGTACGTCACCGAGGAGGTAAAGCCCTGCCGTCCCAGCACTCCGCCGCTGAAGCTCTGCACCAGGCGGGGGGTGGAACCGGCGGCGTACCTGTCCATCATCAGGTTCAGGAACGCATAGGCCCGGGCGACACTGTGGTCGAGCTGGCCGGCCGGGACCGCCGCTGGCTTGCCGCCCGTGGCCCCGGTCGTCCCGGCCGGATCATGGCCCGGTCCCAGCGCGCAGCCCGTGGCGCTCGCGGCGACGGCCAGCCCGGCCGTGATCGCGGCGCCGGCCAGGGCGATCCGCCTCATGTCCCCCCGCTCCCCCCGCAGCCAACGCACCCCCGCCGACCCCCCTGTGATCCCCAAACCGGCCGCCCTGCAACAGTGTGAAGGGACCCACGCTGTTCCTGCAGCAACAGCGCGGGTCCCATGACACTGAATGGGGCGCGGAGAGAGCGCCGAATGTCAGTAGCGGGCGCCGACGACCTGGTCGCCGAGCGGATCAAGCACGGCCAGCTCATCGGGCGTGAGCGTGATGTCCACCGCGGCCACGTTCTGTTCCAGCCACTTCACCCGCTTGGTGCCGGGGATCGGGACCACCGGGATGCCGAGCCGCTCACCCTGGCCCTGAACCCACGCCAGGGCCACTTGGGCCGGCGTGACGCCCTTGGTGTCGGCGACCTTGCGCACCGCGTCGGCGATGGCCTGGTTCGCCTCGAGCGCCGAACCGGTGAACCTCGGGTTCCGGCTGCGGAAGTCCTTCGCGTCCAACGCGGCCACGTCGACCGTGCCGGTCAGGAAGCCGCGGCCCAGCGGGGAGTACGGCACCAGCCCGACGCCGAGTTCCCGCAGCGCGTCGAGCACGGTGGTCTCCGGATCCCTGGACCACAGCGAGTACTCGGACTGCACGGCCGTGATCGGGTGCACCGCGTAGGCCCTGCGCAGCAGCGCGCTATCCACCTCGGACAGCCCGAGGTAACGCACCTTGCCCTCGGCGACCAGCTCGGCCATGGCCCCGACGGTCTCCTCGATCTCCGCTGTCTGAGGCGGGCGGTGCAGGTAGTACAGGTCGATCACGTCCACGCCCAGCCGGGTCAGCGACGACTCGCAGGCGCGCTTGACGTAGCCGCGCTCGCCGCGGATCACCCGCTTGTCGTCGCCGCCGGAGCGGTCGATGCCGAACTTCGTGGCGAGCTGCACCTCGTCCCGGTGGCCGACCAGAGCCCGGCCGACGAGCACCTCGTTGTGGCCAGCGCCGTAGATGTCCGCGGTGTCGATGAACGTCACGCCGAGGTCGAGCGCGCGGTGGATGGTCGCGATCGACTCGTCCCAGTCGGGCCGGCCGTACCACTCGCTCATCCCCATGCAGCCCAGCCCCTGCGCCGAGACCGTGAGTTCGCCCAGTGAAACCTTGCGCACGTAAGTTCCGCCTATCCTTTTCCGGCCGCAGCCAGGCGGCTGCAGTAGTTCCCGATCTTGGCGTCGAGCAGCTTCAGGCATTCCTGCTGTTCCCGCAGGGCCTGGCGGACCCGCTCGCGGTGCACCCGCAACAGGTCGACCCGCTCCTGCTCGCGCGCTCCCGACCGCACCAGCTCGGCGTAGCTGAGCATGTCGCGCACGGGCATCCCGGTCGCGCGCAGCTTGCTCAGCAGCATCAGCCAGTCGAGGTCGGCGTCGCTGAAGCGCCGCCGCCCGTCGGCCGTGCGCTCGACCCGTTCCAGCAGGCCGATGCGTTCATACCAGCGCAGCGTGTACTGGGTCAGCCCGCACTTCTCGGCGGCCTCCCTGGTGGTCCAGCCGGTCACGTATCCGACCCTAGGCGTTAGAGTGCACTCCAACGCAAACCGCCCGTCGGCATGGCCGGGACTACCTGCGCGACGCCCATTTCTCGATGCGGGCGAGCGCGTCCTGCAGGACCTCGGGGCGCTTGCAGAACGCGAACCGCACCTGGCTCCGGCCCGCCTCGGTGTCGTCGTAGAACACCGAGTTGGGGATCGCCACCACCCCGGCCTGGCGCGGCAGGTCCCGGCAGAACTCCACGCCGTCCGCGTCGCCGAGCTGCCGGATGTCCGTGGTGACGAAGTAGGTGCCTTCCGGCGGGTAGACCAGGAATCCCACATCCGCCAGGCCGGCGCAGAGCAGATCGCGCTTGACCCGCAGCCCCTCGCTGATCCCGGTGAAGTAGGCGTCGGGCATCCGCAGCGCCTCGGCCACCGCGTACTGGAACGGGCCGCTGCTGACGAACGTGAGGAACTGCTTGACCGCGCGGACGGCCGCGACCAGTTCCGGCGTGGCCGTCACCCAGCCGACCTTCCAGCCAGTGAACGAGAACGTCTTGCCCGCGGAGCTGATCGACACCGTCCGCTCCCGCATGCCGGGCAGCGAGCCGATCGGGATGTGCTCGCCGTCGTACACCATGTGCTCGTAGACCTCGTCGCAGATGACCAGCAGGTCGCGCTCGCAGGCCAGCTCGGCGATCGCGGTGAGCTCGTCGCGGGTGAAGACCGAGCCGGTGGGATTGTGCGGCGAGTTCAGCAGGATCAACCGGGTTCGCGGGGTGACCGCGGCGCGCAGCACGTCCAGGTCGGGGCGGAACGCCGGGGGCCGCAGCGTCACCGGGACCCGCACCCCGCCGGCGAGCGCGATGCACGCGGCGTACGAGTCGTAGTACGGCTCGAACGCGATCACTTCGTCTCCGGGCTCGACCAGCGCCAGCAGCGCGGCGGCGATCGCCTCGGTGGCGCCGGTGGTGACCAGCACCTCGATGTCCGGGTCGAACCCGAGGCCGTAGAACCGCTGCTGATGCGCGGCGATGGCCTGGCGCAGCTCGGGAATCCCGGGCCCGGGCGGGTACTGGTTGCCGCGGCCATCCAGGATCGCGGCGGCGGCCGCCTCGGCGATCTCCCGCGGCCCGTCGGTGTCGGGGAAGCCCTGGCCCAGGTTCACGGATCCGGTCGAGACCGCGAGCGCCGACATCTCAGCGAAGATCGTCGAGCCCATCCCGGCCATCCGCCTGTTCAGCAACGGTCGGTCCACGACGCCATGAGATCACGAACATTACCTGGAACGTAACGCCCCTTCCGATTCCGCTGCGATCGGGCCCAACCTTCCCGCGGCCGTTGGCGTCTGGTGAGTCAGGCAAGCAGTTACGGGGCCGGCCGTGCCCGGGCGATCATCCTGGCGGCTGCCACGGCTGCCGCGGCTGCCGCGCTGGCGGGCTGCGGGGGCAGCCATCCGAACGCGACTGGCACGCCGGGCCAGGCGACGGGTGGCTCCCGCCCGCCAGCCGGCCCGGCCTCTGTCCGTCAACCCCGGGCCCGCCATGATCAACGGAAGATTGCTGTTGCTCTAGCAGCAGCAAGGGACCCACGACACCAATGGCGGGCCGCTGGGCGGCGCGGGTTAGCTCGAGCTGCTGCTGTCGCCGCTGGGGAGCTCGGCGGCGGGAGAGCTGCCCGGGCCGATCTGGGCCTTGAGCGCGGCGAGTTCCTTGTCCACCTCAGCGTTCGCGCCGGCCTCGTCGAGTTCCTTCTGGATGTCGTCGGTGTCCCCGCCGACGTCCTCGAGCACGCCGGACTGCAGCAGTTCGTCAGTGGCGTCGGCACGGGCCTGCATGTTGGCGATCTTGTCCTGGGCCCGCTGCAGCGCCGCGCCAGCGTCGCCGTAGGTCTTCGAGATCCCGGTGACCGACTCGTTCACGGAACTCTCCGCCTGCGCCGCGGTGTACTGCGCCTTCAGCGTTTCCTTCTTGGTGCGGAACTCGTTGACCCGCTGCTGCAGCGCGGCGAGGGTCTGCTCAAGCTTCTGCTCTTCCTCGGTGAGCTGCTGGTGCTGCGGCTCCAGCCCGTCGATCTGCTGCTGCGCGGCGGCCTTGCGGGACAGGGCCTCCCTGGCCAGGTCCTCCCTGCCCTGAGCGAGCGCGGCCTTGGCCTGGTCGTTCAGGTGGTCGATCGTGTGCTGGAACTGCTGCTCCTGCAACTCGAGCTGCTTGCGTGACGCGGCGATCGTCACCAGCCCCCGCTTGACCTGGGTGATCTGGTCCAGCATCTGGTCGTAGGAGTAGTCGAGCATCTCGTCGGGCTTTTCGGCCGCATCGAGAGCCTTGTTGGTCTTGGCGGCGACTATGTCGTGGGCCCGCTGGAAGAGACTCATGGAAGATCGGCTCCTTTGCCCGAGTGGCAGCGCTGCTACGAAGGCTACCGCGAGGCCCTGCGAGCTAGGTGCGCAAGCGGTGCGTCAGGCGAGGTCCCCGAGCAGGCCCGCGGTCAGCGCCCGCGCTCGCTCGGCCTCCGGGTGCTCGAACGCGGGCTCCATCGCGTCCAGGTCGTCGTGATCCAGCCCATACGAAGCGGCGACGTCCCGCCAGCCCGCCGCGGCCTGGGTGACCTCGGCGAGGACAGACAACGCGGCGCTGGCGTCCAGCCCGAACCGGTCGGCGACGCCCATCAGCGTGTCCACGCTCGCGGTCGTGTCGGTGAGGTCGATCGCGGTGCTCAGCTGCTTCGGGCCGGGTGCGGGGTTGGGGTTGAGATCGAACGCGGGCGACAGCGCCCACGAGCCGGCCCGGTGGTGCAGGAACCCGTGGTTGCGTAGGTGGTCGTCGGTGTTCGAGATCAGGATCGAGAACGCGATCCGGCGCCAGAGCTCGCGCAGGTCGGCGCCGGCGTCCGGGGACCGTTCCTCGATCACCTCGGCGATCTCCAGGTAGCTGCGCTGCTCCCCGTAGCCGGCGTTGAGCATCGTCCTCGCGCTCGCGTAGCCGACCCGGCCGCCGGCGTGCCGGTCGAAGCGGGTCACGATGAACACGTGCGCATCCCCCACCTCGATCAGCTCGGAGTCGGGCAGCGAGACCCCGGCGGCGCGGGCCAGGTCGTGCGCCACCTTCTCCCAGGTCATCACGTCCCAGCTGTCCCAGCCGACCTTCGGCAACTTGGCGATCGCGGCCCGCCCGGCCGGGTCAGCGAAGTGCACCTTCGGGCGCCAGCCGCCGATGGAGCCGCCGGCCCGGACGAGTAGTTCGAGGTCCGCGTAACCGATGGCGTCCTGCTCAACGCGCGCGGCAAGCTCGAGCAGGCCCGGCAGGTCCGCCAGGACGGGCGGAGCCGAGGTCACGGCCGCGACGAACGCCGCCTGATCACCGCCGCGGTAGCGCAGCGCCCCCTGACGCAGGTCATCCCGGACGCCGGTGAGCACGTCGAGCACGCCGATCGGGCGTGGCTGGGTGCCCTCCTCCGCCGCCCTCGCGAGTTCGGCACGCCGGATCAGCGACCAGCCCCACCCGTCCGGCGAGCTGTCGGCGAACGCCCCGAACGTCGGGCGGCCCTCGGCCGGCCGCAGCTCGCCGGGGACCAGCGGCAGCTCAGGATCCAGCGGGTACGCGCCGGGGTCGGCCAGGTACCCGTCGTCGTAGCTGAAGCTCGCGACCGCTCGCCCGCTGTCGTCCGGCTGGAGCCGGCCGGCCAGCAGGTTCCGTTCACCGGCGGCGACATAGACGGCAACCTCGCTGCTCACGCTTGAAGATCTTGGACCGTGTGCCCCGCGGCAGTCAAACGCGGCACGGCGCGGCGGCCGCGTGCGCCGGGCCGCCGCGGGCGGGCCCGGGGTCACCGCGCGGACCCCCGGACGCCACGCGCTAACGCCCTGACCTGGGGGGACATAACGTGTGAAATGCACTTTCACATGCACGATGTTGTGAGTACGACCGATACTGACGGAATGGACCTCGGCCGGTATCTGAGCATTGCCGCGGCCGCTAATGACGGGGTCCTGTCGGCGGTGGCCGCCCTGGTGGTGCTGATGGTCCTGTTCTGGGCTCTCAGCTCGCCATTCTGGGAAATCCCCGACGAGCCGATGGCCATCGCTCCGCCGCACGCCGACCCGCGGTCGCACGCGGGGCCGACCGACGCGACCTCCCCGATCCCGCGCCCGGTCCGCGTCGGCAGCTAC
>JASHOI010000175.1 GCA_030041195.1 Streptosporangiaceae bacterium
CGACATCCCGGTGTCGGCCTTGAGGTGCAGCCGGGCCGGCTTGCCGGCCCGCGAGGCCGCCGCCGCGATCTGCGTGACCAGGTCGGCGGATCCGGCGGACAGGTCGACGTCGTTGCGGATCGCGTCCTCGTGCGGCGCGTCCGGCGCGCCCAGCAGGCAGAGCACCGGCACGGTCAGCCCGGCCTGGCGCAGCGCCACGGCGTCGGCAACGTGCACGACCCCGAGCCACGACGCGCCGCCGTCGACGGCCGCCGCCGCCGCCGGGATCATGCCGTGGCCGTAGCCGTCGGACTTGACCACCGCCATCACCTGCGCGGCGCCGACGTGCCTCGCCAGGGCGGAGACGTTGTCATTTATCGCGCCCAGGTCGATGAGCGCCTCCGGGTGACCGTCCATGGGATCACAGTCTGCCAGCCCGCGGCAGGTGGCGAGGGATCGCCGAAGGCAGGGAAAGGAGTCGCGGAAGGTGATGAGCAGGGCCAACTCTGTGATAGGCACGATGCATGGTCGAGCTGATTCCGCGCGAAGTACTCTTCGGCAACCCCGAGCGGGTAAGCCCCGCTATTTCCCCCGATGGCACCCGGCTGGCGTGGATAGCGCCGCACGAGGGGGTCCTCAACGTCTGGGTCGCGCCGGCGAGCGCCGAAGCCGGGGTGGACTGGCCGGCGGCCCGGGTGGTCACCGACGACCGCGACCGCGGCATCCGCATGTTCGCGTGGGCCCACGATGGCCGGCACCTGCTGTACCTGCAGGACAGCGGCGGCGACGAAAACTGGCGGCTGCACGACGTGGATGTGGAGACCATGGACCGCCGCGACCTCACGCCGTTCGACGGCGTTCAGGCGCGGGTGGTAGCCATGGAGCGGAAGTTCCCGACCGAGCTGCTGGTCGCGCTGAACCGCGACAACGCGGAACTGCACGACGTGTACCGGCTCGACCTGGTCACCGGCGAGCTGACCAAGGAAGTCGAGAACCCTGGCTTCATCGGCTGGGTCGCCGACGCTCAGCTCGCGGTCAGGGCGACGATCGCGCCGCGGCCCGACGGGAGCCTCGAGGTCATGGTGCGGGACAGCGCGGACGCCGACTGGCGGCCGCTGCTCACCGTGCCCGCCGATGACGCGCTGACCAGCGACGTGGTCGCGTTCAGCGAGGACGGCGGCTCGCTGCTCGGCGTCAGCTCGGTCGGCGCCAACACCGGCAGGCTGGTCCGGGTCGACACGGCGACCGGCGCCGAGGAGGTGCTGGCCGAGGATCCGGAGGCCGACGTGAGCGACGTCCGGATCCAGCCGGACACCCGGGAGCCGCAGATCGTGACCTTCACCAAGGACCGGTCCTCCTACCTCGTGCTCGATCCAACGGTCGCCGACGACCTGATCGCGATCCGGGCGCTGCACCCGGGCGACCCGGCCTTCACCGGCGCCGACGACGCGGACACGACGTGGCTGATCGCGTTCACCAACGACTCGGGCCCGATCCCTTACTTCGCCTACGACCGGGTCAGCAAGGCCGGGCGGTTCCTGTTCGAGAACCGGCCGGCGCTGTCCCAGTACGAGCTCGCCTCGATGGAGCCGTTCTCGTTCACCGCCCGTGACGGCCTCACCGTGCACGGCTACGCCACGTTCCCACCCGGCGTCGAGCGTTCCGGCCTGCCGACCGTGCTGAACGTGCACGGCGGCCCGTGGGCCAGGGACGGCTGGGGCTTCGATCCCGAGGCGCAGTGGCTGGCCAACCGCGGTTACCTCTGCGTGCAGGTCAACTACCGGGGCTCGACCGGCTACGGCAAGGCGTTCGTCAACGCCGGCGACCGCGAGTGGGGCGGCAAGATGCAGGACGACCTGACCGACGCCGTCGCGTTCGTGATCGGCCAGGGCTGGGCCGACCCCAAGCGGGTGGCGATCTACGGCGGCTCCTACGGCGGGTACGCGGCGCTGGCGGGGGCGACGTTCACCCCGGAGCTGTACCGCTGCGCGGTCGACATCGTCGGCCCGTCCAACCTGAAGACCCTGATCGAGACGATCCCGCCGTACTGGGCCCCGATGATCTCCCAGTTCCACCGCCGGGTGGGCGACCCGGCCAAGGACGCGGACTTCCTCTGGTCCCGGTCCCCGCTGTCCCGGGTGAGCGACATCAGGATTCCCCTGCTCATCGCACAGGGCGCGAACGATCCCCGGGTCAAGCAGGCCGAGTCGGAGCAGATCGTGGCGGCGCTGCGGGAGGCCGGCATCGACTACGAGTACCTGCTGTTCCCGGACGAGGGCCACGGGTTCGCGAAGCCGGAGAACCGGCTGAGGTTCTACGCCGCCGCCGAGCGGTTCCTGGCCCGTCACCTCGGCGGCCGCGCCGAAGACTAGGGGCCGGAACGCGACGCCGGCCCCCGCTACGGCAGGGTCAGGATGCGCGGGCCGTCGGCGGTGACCGCGACCGTGTGCTCGATGTGCGCGGCCCGACTGCCGTCGGCGCTGCGCACGGTCCAGCCGTCGCTGTCGATGCGGCAGCCGTCGCTGCCGCCGGCCATGAACCACGGCTCGATGGCGATGACCAGGCCGGGCAGCACCCGGTGGCCGCGCCCGGCGGCTCCCTCGTTGGGGATGTGCGGGTCCTCGTGCATGGCGCGGCCCACGCCGTGGCCGCCGAAGTGCGGGCAGATCCCATAACCCGCGGCGCGGCCGACGGCGCCGATGGCCGCCGAGATGTCCCCGGTGCGCGCGCCCGGGATCGCCGCCGCGATGCCGGCGCGCAGCGCGTCAGCGGTGACGGAGATCAGCCGGGCGTCGGCGGGGCGCGGCGGGCCGACCGTGAACGAGATCGCGGCGTCGGCCGTCCACCCGTCGAGCACCGCCCCGGCGTCGACGCTGACCAGGTCGCCGTCGGCCAGCCTGCGGCGGCCTGGGATGCCGTGCTGCGCGGCGTCGTTGACCGACACGCAGATCGCGGCCGGGTACGGGACCGGCGCGGACTGCGGCTGGTAACCCAGGAACGGCGAGAAGGCCCCGGCATCCGCGAGCACGCCGCGGGCTGCCTCGTCCAGCTCGGCAAGGCGCGTGCCCGGCGTGGCGATCGCCCGCGCGGCGGCCAGGACCCGCGCGACCACCTGCCCGGCCGTGCCGATCGCGTCGATCTCTCCCGGAGTCTTGATCTCGACCACGGTATAACTATACCGGTATTATTATGACGGCATGGTACGGCCGCCGTTGAGTCCAGAGGACCGGGCGCGTGGGGAGCGGCTCGGCAGGTTGCTGCGGGAGGCGCGCGGGCCGCGCAGCATGGCCGAGATCGCCGGGGCGTCGGGGGTGCCAACCGAGACCCTGCGCAAGATAGAGACCGGCCGGATCGCCACGCCCGCGTTCTTCACCGTCGCCGCGCTCGCGGCCGCGCTCGGCGTTCCGCTCGAGGAGGTCGTGCGGCAGTGCTCGGACCCGCCCGGCGACGCGGAGACCGCGCTCACCGCGTGACGGCGGCCGGGCCGGCAGCGCTGGTTGGCTGCCAGACCCGGCCGCTCGCGTAGCGTTCAGGCCCTAACTCGGCATCGGCTGGACGCCCGCCAGGTCCTCGCGGGTGACCCGGACCACAGCGATGATCACGATCAGGGCCAAGAGCATGATCCCGGCCGAGACCTCGAAGCCGCGGGAGAACCCGACGGAGAGCGCGTGGTCGTAGAGCTGGGTCTCGCCCGCCTTGATCTGCGCCGCGGTCAGGTGCAGCGGGTGGCCCGCCCTGGCGGCGGCGGCCGCGGCGGCCTTCCCGGCCGCGACCGAGGCGTTGAACGTGTGGGAGACCACCGTCCAGGCCACGGTGCCCAGGATCGCCAGCCCGATCGCGCCGCCGACCTGCTGGCCGACGTTCGGCAGGCTGGAGGCCAGGCCAGCGTCGCGGTCGGCCACCTTGGACAGCGCGACCAGGGTGGCGGGCATGAACAGCAGGCCGAGGCCGCCAGCGGTGAGCAGCATCGGGCCGAGCAGGCCGCCGACGTACGTGCTGTGCTCGTTGATCCGGGACAGCCAGAACATCCCGCCCACGCTGACCGCCGAGGCGATGATCAGCAGCGGCCGGGCCCCGATCCTGGGCACGAGCTGGGTGGACAGGCCCGCCATGGCCATGATCATCGCGACCATTGGCAGGTAGGCGACGCCGGTCTTCAGCGCGCTGTAGCCCCAGACGTGCTGCACGAACAGGGTCAGGAAGAAGAACATCCCGAACATGGCCGTGCCAACGCAGAGCAGGACGATGTTGGCGGCGGTCCGGTCGCGGTTGCGGAAGATCCGCAGCGGCATCAGCGCGTGCGGGCTGCGCGCCTCGATGATCACGAACGTGGCGAGCAGCACCACGGCCGCGCACAGCGAGACCAGCACCTTCGGGTCGCCCCAGTTCGAGCCGCCGGTGCCGGAGGCCGCGGCTTCGGACAGGCCGTACACCAGGGCGCCCAGGCCGAGCGTGCCGGTGATCGCGCCGGGCAGGTCGAACCGGCCCGCGTGGCGCTGCGACTCGGTGAGCGCCCGCGGCGCGATCAGCGCGGTCACGAGCCCGATCGGCACGTTGACGAACAGCACCCAGCGCCAGGACGCGTACGTGGTCAGCAGGCCGCCGGCCAGCAGGCCGACGGCGGCGCCGCCGATCGACATCGCGGCGTAAACGCCCATGGCCCTGTTGCGCTCCTGGCCTTCCGGGAAGTTGGTCGTGATCAGCGACAACGCGGTCGGCGCGACGATCGCGCCACCGACCCCCTGCACCGCGCGGGCGGTGAGCAGCCAGGCCTGCGAGGTGGCGAACCCGCCAAGCAGCGAGGCCAGCGAGAACAGGATGATCCCGGCGATGAACACCCGGCGCCGGCCCAGGATGTCGCCGGCCCGGCCGCCGAGCAGCAGCAGGCCGCCGAAGGTCAGCGCGTAGGCGTTCACCACCCACTCAAGGCCCGAGCCGGAGAAGCCGAGCGCGGTCTGGATGTGCGGCAGTGCGACGTTCACGATCGTGGCGTCGAGCACCACCATGAGCTGGGCGGTGGCGATGACGAACAGCGCCAGGCCGAGGCGGCGGTTCCTGCCGGAAGGCTGGCCGCCGCGGTCGGCGACGGCTTCAAGCCCCGCCTGCCGGCCGGTGTCGGGCTGTGCGGTGGACATGGCAGTCTCCTTGCTGAAGAGCGCGGTTGGCTAGCGTCCCGGCGCGGTGCGGCGAGACGTTCGGGGTTTGCTGGTTTCAGGGAAGGCTTCAGCCAGGAACGTGCCGTCGGTCTAGGTCCGGCGGCGGCTCCGCTGGCCGCCCGGGTTTGCGGCTAACCGGTCAACTGCCCGGCTCCGCGGTGACTAGGGTCGCGCTCACCTCCCCCGCACGCTCGCCCCCGGTCGTCGGCGGGGTTGCGGTGGTCTCGTCCCCCGCGCCGCGTTCGGCGCGGACCATCTTGCGAATAAGGCTCAGCAGGCAGGCACGCTGGTCGTCATCGAGGCAGCGCCACGGCATGAGCTGCCTGAACTCCCGCTCTACCTGCTCCCGCAGCTCAACTCCGGCCCCGGTGAGCACCAGGTTCTTGATCCGGCGGTCGGTCGTGCTGGCCTCCCGCCTGGCCAGCCCGTGCTTTTCCATGAGGTCGGCGATGGCGGTCACGAACGAGGGATCGCAGTGCAGCCGCCGCCCAAGATCGCGCATGGCCATCGGCGAAGCGAGCTCGTGCAGGGCCTTCAGGCAGAAGGCAGGAACCCCGAACCGCTGCGCGACCTGCTCACCCTTTGCGATCATCGTTTCCGCCAGCTCGCCCATGGATTCGAAGATCTCCGAGTCGAGCTGATCGGTTCCGGATGGCGTTCCCATGTCACCTCCTCGGCTTGCCTCGCACCCTGCGCCCGGGGTGAAAGCCCGAGCAACTCAATAGTTGAGTAGCTCAAACATAGACCGTCTCGGGTGAGCAAGTCAATCTTTTATCAACTCAACTAATGTGGCCCTCGCCACACTCGCCGGCCGGCGTGGCCTGCTCCCGCCGCGTCTCGGCCTGCTCCCGCGCCGCGTCTCGGCCTGCTCCCGCCGCGTCTCGGCCCGCTTCGGCGCCTCCCCGACCTGCTCCGGTCATCTCGGATACCACCCTGTGTAACAACACTTGCCTGCCGATCACACTGCGCTACATTCTGGCGCCTCAGCCGGGTCAGACCAGGCGCTTTTTCATGATCTGGGTGACAAACGCCGCGTATTTGGTCGTTATCCACCCAGATCATGAAACGGGCCGTCGGCGGAGGGCGCGTGGCATCGGCGGAAGGGTTGCCCGGACCGCTGGCGGAGGGCGCCCGGCCGACGGGCGGGCGATCAGGCGGCCTCCACGGTGCGGGTGGCGGCGGGCAGCGCGGTGATGATGTCCTCGGAGCCGATCGGCGCGCCTTCGGCGGCCAGGCGCGCGGCGATGCCGTGCAGGTAAGCGGCGGCCGCGGCCGCGCGCGCCGCGTCCAGGCCCTGCGCGAGCAGTGAGCCGGCCAGGCCGGACAGCACGTCGCCCGATCCCGCGGTCGCCAGCCAGCTCGTGCCGGTGGGGTTGACCAGGACCTCCCGGCCCGGCTCCGGGGAGGCGATCACCGTGGTCGAGCCCTTGAGCAGCACGGTGCAGCCAAGCTCGGCGGCCGCCTGGGTGACGAAGTGGAGCCTTCGCGCTTCGATGTCGGCCCGGTCAGCGCCGATCAGCCGCGACAGCTCGCCCGCGTGCGGCGTGAGCAGCGTGGGCGCCGAGCGCGGCAGCAGCTCGCGGTGCGCCGCCAGCAACGTGATCCCGTCGGCGTCGACCAGCACCGGAAGGTCGGTCGCGAGCACGGCGGCGAGCAGGTTGAGCGCGGCGTCGTCGGTGCCCATGCCCGGGCCGGCCGTCCAGGCCTCGACCCGGCCGGCCTGCTCGATCGCTGCACCTCCTTCCTCGCCGGGGTGCGTGGTCGTGATCACCGCCTCCGGCCAGCGCTGCCTGACCAGCCCCACCGGGACCTCGGACGACACCAGCCGGACCATCCCGGCCCCGCCGCGGATGGCGCCGCCGACGGCCAGCAACGCCGCCCCGGTGAACCGGTCGCTGCCGGCCACGATCCCGAGCACGCCGCGACGGTACTTGTCCGACTCTGCGGTCGGGCGCGGCAGCCACTCGGCGATGTCGGCCGCCTGCGGCGCCGCCACGTCGGGCGGGCCCAGGTAGTCGCCGAGACCGATGTCGATGAACTCGACGACTCCGGCGTGTGACGCTCCGGGGTCGATCAGCAGGCCGGGCTTCAGGGTCCCGAACGTGACCGTGACGTCGGCCGTCACGGCGGCGCCCGCCACCTCGCCGGTGTCGGCGTCGATCCCGCTGGGCAGGTCCACGGCCACCACCGGGCCGGGGGCACGCTCCGCCGCGGCGGCCAGCGAGGCGGCCGGCTCGCGCAGCCCGCCGTGGCCGCCGATGCCGAGCAGTCCGTCGATGACCAGGTCGGCCCGTGCGATCGCGCGATCAGCCGCCGTCCGCCCGGCCTCGTCAGCGGCCTCGATCAGCCGGCCGCCGGAGTCGCGCAGCGCAGCGGCACCGGCCTCGTGCACGCGTGCGGCAACGGCGACCGCGGTGACCACGGCGCCGCGGTCAGCCAGCCGCGCCCCGGCGTAGAGGGCGTCTCCGCCGTTGTCGCCGCTGCCGACCAGCACCACGACCCGGGATCCGTACACGGCAGGGAGCAGGCCCGCGCACACCGACGCCAGGCCGGCCGCCGCGCGCTGCATCAGCGCGCCCTCCGGCACCTTGGCCATCAGGGCGGCCTCGGCCGCCCGGACCGCGGCGACGTGGTGGGCGTTCCTCATGCCGGGCCCCCTGTCGGCCTAGTCTGTTCGCCCTGAGCGAACGAACGCGCCCACCTTGGTGCCGCCGAGCGGGCCTGCGCCGCCCCGGAGATGCTCGAGCCCACGATCATGAGCCAAGCCTGCCACGCCGCCCGGAGTGGGCTGCGGGTGCCCGTCGGCTCGGCCGGTGCCGGTGCCCGCGGGCCAGCGGT
>JASHOI010000176.1 GCA_030041195.1 Streptosporangiaceae bacterium
GCGTGGCGCCGACGACCGCGATGAGAGCGTCGCCCGCGGGCACGCCACCGGCCATCGCGTCCAGCAGCGCCCCGCGCAGCCGCGGATCGGTCGTGCTCTGGCTGCACACCGCGCCGACGCCGGCTCGGGCGCCCACACACCGCGCCGCGACCGCGATGCTGGCCGAGGCGATGACGGCGCCGACCGCTCCCGTGCGCTCGCAGCGGCCCACCAGCGAGAACGTCACGGCCTGACCGCCACGACCGTGACCTCGACCAGCCATTCGGGCCGCGCGAGCGCGGCCACGACCAGGCCGGTGAACACCGGGTAAACGCCCTTCAGCCGCCGCCCGAGCACCCGGTACACCGGCTCGCGGTGCCTGATGTCGGTCAGGTAGACCGTGCAGCTCACCACGTGCTCGACCGACGCTCCGGCCTCAGCGAGCAGCGTCTCGATGTTCGTCATCACCTGCTCGGCCTGGCCGGCCGGGTTCCCGACGTGCACGTTCTCGCCGGTGTCCAGATCCTGCGGCACCTGGCCGCGCAGGTAGATCGTGTTTCCCGCGACCACGGCCTGGCACAGGTCGTTGTCGAGCCGCTGCTCCGGATAGCTGTCTGCGGTGTTGAACGGCCGGATCCGCAGGTGCCCGCCGACCGTGACCGGTTCCCTCGCCGCACGCCCGCTCACTTGCGTACCTCGTTTGCCACGTCGGAGTACCGGGACACCACGTCGAGTGGGCCGCTGAAGTCGTAGTTGTTGTAGACGGACAGCAGGTGCGAGAACGGCGGCGACTGCGCGAACAGCTGGAACGTCAGCCGGTGCCCGGCGTAGTCGGAGTTGAGCAGGTCGCGGGCCAGCGCGAACAGCTTGCGCCGCTCCTCGGCCGGGATCTCGCCGATCGTGAAGTACTTCCGCAGCCAGTCGCCTGCCTCGGGGCTGTCGAACATGGCCTTGCTGGGCATCAGGCTGACCTGGCAGCCGCACAGATCGCGGACCAGGTGCATGACCGTCGGCAGCTGGGTGGACGCGAAGACCCGGGCCGCGTACATCATCGGCTGGTTGGGCATGAGCAGCCCGCCCGGGCTGGGCTCGGCGAGCTCGATCGCCGCGGTCAGGTGCGCGTTGATGCCCTCCCGGTAGCACGCGATCTGGGCGATCTTCTCCCGCACCCCCTGGTGCATCGTGACCCCGGTCGACTTGACGCTGGCGTAGGCGACGCCGAGCAGGAAGTCGGCGAACCGCCCGTAGCGCTGGACGTACGGGAAGATGCTGTACCGGTGCAGGGTCGCCCGGATGAACGCGGCCGCCTTGGTGTGCCGGTAGAAAAACACGTTCTCCCACGGAATCTCGACGTTGTCGAAGACGATCATCGTGTCGATCTCGTCGTACCGGCTGGTCAGCGGGTAGTCGTCGGGGTTGCGCCCGTCGGCGAAGGCGGACCGGCAGATGTGCCTGACGCCCGGCGCGCCCATGTCGGCGAGGAAGCCGACCGCGTAATCGCTGAGCACCTCGTTGTTCCAGTCGCCGATGGTTGGCTTGACGAACGCCTGATTCGCGTAGGCGGCCGCGGTCTCGAACTTCGCGCCGCGCACCACGATCCCGCTGCCGGTCTCACCGACCACGTGCAGCAGGACGTCGGGATCCTGCTCTTGCGGGCGGACGGAACGGTTGCCTTTCGGGTCGGTGTTGGCCGAGACGTGGAACGGGTCGAGCAGCTGCGCGCGCCGGACGTGATCGGCGATGTTCGCGGAGAACGCGGGGTTGATCTCGTTCAGCACGTCCTGGCCGTCGAACAGCGACCACATTTCGCCGACGGTCTCGTCGCCCACCCGGGTGACCACGCCGCCGGCGTCGTCGAGGATGGCGTCGACCGATGCTCGCTTGGCCTTCCAGTCGTCGCGGGTGCGCGGCGGGCGCGAGGTCGTGGCGCAGCGCTCGCCCGAGTCGGCGTCCGCGTAGGTCAGCAGGCCGACCGTGCCGGCCTCGTGGCCGAGGTCGTAGATGCGGGCGCGCAGGCTGACCATCGGAGCGAACGCCGGGTGGGCCGGGACGTCGCCGACCCGTTCACCGTCGATCCACACCTCCCGGCCGTCGCGCAGCGATTCGATGTAGTCCTTGCCGGTTCGCAGCACTGTCTCGTTCCTCGGCTTCTCAGAACTCCCGCCGTACCGTGCAGAACCGGACACGGCGTACTATTTAATTAGACCATTGATATAGTTCGTTGGCATGGAGAGTCAAGGCCCGGAACCGGCTTTCGCCGACGTCGGCGAGGCCATCGCGGCCAACCTGCGCCGACTCCGGACCGCGCGCCGGATGTCGCTGGCCACGCTCGCGAACCGCGCGGACGTGGCGAAAGCCACGCTGGCGAACCTGGAGCAGGGCCGGGGCAACCCGACGATCGAGACGCTGTGGTCGCTGGCCCTTGGCCTCGGCGTCGCGTTCAGTGACCTTCTCGAAGACCGGAGAGAAACGACCACGGTGGTCGTCCGGGCCCAGCAGGGTGCGCGGGTGCGCGGGTCGACGCCCGGCGGCAAGCTCGACCTGCGGCTGCTCGACCGGGTGGAGCGCGGCGGCCTGGTCGAGGTGTTCGCGATGTTCCTGCCCGCCGGGACCGAGCACCTGGGCAGCCCACATGGCAGTGGCGTCGTTGAGCGGGTGTTCGTGCACGAAGGGACGATCACGGTCGGCCCGGTCAGCGAGCCGATCACGCTCGGCCCGGGCGACTACGCGCGGTACAGCGGCGACGGCCCGCACGTCTACCGCTCGGCGGACGCGGACTGCCACGGCATGCTGCTGGTCGGATACCCGCCCGCGTAGCGGAGCGCGGTTGAGCGAGGTCGGCTACCTCGTGGCCGGCGGCGGCACCGCCGGCTGCATCGTCGCGGCGCGCCTGGCCGAGGACCCGTTCCTTCCGGCGTGATCGACCGGTAGCCTTGCCCGGATGCGTCTGGGCGTGAACGTGCCGAATTTCGGCCCTGGAACCGAACCCAGCGTGCTGCGCCGCTGGGCACAAACCGCCGAAGGCCTCGGCTTCGACCTGCTGATGCTTTCCGACCACATCGTGGTGACCCCCGATGTCGCCGAGCAGTATCCGGCGCCGTTCTACGAGCCGTTCACCACGCTCGCGTGGCTAGCCGGCATCACCGGCGGAATCCGGCTCGGGACGACCGTCTTGATCGTCCCGTACCGGCATCCGCTGCTGACGGCCCGGATGGCCGCCAACCTCAACGACCTCAGCGGGGGACGCCTGGTCCTCGGGGTGGGCGTCGGCTGGGCGGTGCAGGAGTTCGACGCGCTCGGCGTGCCATTCCGGCAGCGCGGGAGGCTGACCGACGACTACCTCCAGGCCGTCCGCGCTGCCTGGGCGGACGAGCGGGACTACCGCAGCGGGCGGATACCGATCTGGGTCGGCGGCAACAGCGACGCCGGGCTGCGCCGGGCGGTGCTTCTGGGCGAGGCATGGCATCCGCTGCGGTTCACCATTCCCTGGCTGCGCAAGGCGATGGACCGGTTGACGGCGGTTGCGGACGAGCAGCGGCGGCCGGTCCCGGGCCTGGTGCCGCGCATCGCCTTGCGACTCACCGAATCGCCGGTCACCGGCCCCGGGCGCCTGGCCGGAGAGGGGACGATCGAGCAGGTCCTCGACGACCTCGCACAACTGAGGCTGCTCGGCGCCGACACCGTCGTGCTCGATCCGTTCAACGGCGATCCGGACGAGACGCACCACCCGGAGGTGGCCTGGCAGGCGCTCGCGACGGTCTCAGCGCAAACACGCCACCCTGGGGAGTAAGCATGACAACCCCGAGTTCGCACTGGCGCGGTGGGCGGCGGCGAACATGACCACGCCGGAGCGAGCCGCGGCGACTGTCTATACCTCCGGTGAGCATTGCCCGATGTGCGCCGCCGCCCACGCTGGGTCGGGCTCGGGCGCATCGTGTACGCCACCTCATCGGAGCAGATGGGCATCTGGCTCGCCGAGCTGGGTGTCGGCCCGGCCCCGGTCCTGCCCTTGGCGATCACAGAGGTTGTTCCCAATCTCGTGGTGGCAGGCCCGGCCCCCGATCTGGCGGAGCAGGTGCGCGACCTGCACCGCAGATTCCGCTCGGCGTAGCGGTGCGGCCTGAGCGTTCAGATGGTGGCAGCGGAGCCGAAGACGGTGGCGCTGACCAGCGGTGCGACCGGGCCGCCGAGCAGCAGCGAGACGTTCGCGCCCGGCACCTGGTTGGAGGAGGTGCCGCGGACCTGCCGGACCGCCTCCAGGACCAGCCCGATCCCGTGGACGAAGCCTTCGGCAATGTTCCCTCCCGCGGTGTTGACCGGCAGCGCTCCGCCCGGTGCGACCAGGTTGGGCAGCGTCATGAACGCGCCCGCCGCCGGGCCCGGCGGGCACAGGCCGAAGTCGATCAGCGAGGCCACGGCGGGCCCGCTGAAGTTCTCGTACACCTGGACCACGTCGGCGTCGGCGGGCTTGAGCCCGGCCTGCGCCCAGAGCCGGGCGACCATCGCGGGATGGAAGCCCGCGCTGGTGTATGCCGCGTTGTTCTCCGCCGACTCGCTCCAGTCGGGGCCGGCGCCCTGCACACCGGACAGCACGAACACCGGGGCGCAGCGGAGGTCCGCGGCCCGCTGCGCCGAGGTGACGAGGACGGCGGACGCGCCGTCGTTCTCGCGCGAGCAGTCGAACAGGCGAAGCGGCTCGGAGACCCACCGGGAGCCGGCGTAGCTGCCGTGGTCGAGGGGCCGGCCGCGGGCCACCGCGTCCGGGTTCTGCTGCGCGTGGTGATATGAGGCCTGCACCAGCGCCTCCATCGCCGAGGCGGGCACCCCGTCCACCTCGAGCATCCGCTCGGTCCGCAGCGCGCACACCTGGGCCGGGGT
>JASHOI010000177.1 GCA_030041195.1 Streptosporangiaceae bacterium
TGCTGCTGGCCCTGGCCGGGCTGGCCAGGCTCCGCCAGCTGCGCTGGGCCCGCCGCGTCGCCGCGCGGATCGAGTGACGCGCCGCGCCGCACCCGCGGGCGAGGCCGCACCGCTATGCTGACGCCGACATGATCGTGCTAGTCAGCGGCGTAGCGGGCTGCGGCAAGACGACGGTGGGCGTCCTGCTCGCCGACGAACTGCACTGGCGCTTCGTTGACGCCGACGCGTTTCATTCGGCCGCCAACATCGCCAAGATGCGATCCGGGGTCCCGCTCACCGACGCCGACCGGAAGCCATGGCTGGACGCGATCGGCGCGTGGATGGATGAACGCATCGCCGCCGGCGAATCGGCGGTCGCCGGGTGCTCGGCGCTGAAGAAGTCCTACCGCGACGAACTGCTCGCCGGGCGCCCCCAGGTCCGGATCGCGTTCCTGGAACTCAACCGGAAGCTGGCGCACGCCAGGCTGGTCGCCCGGCACGGCCATTTCTTCACCGCGGGGCTGATGGACAGCCAGTTCGCCGAGCTCGAGCCGCCGCAGGAGGGCCCGCAGCTGATCGTGCTCGACGCCAGCCAGGCACCGGGCAAGATCGCGGAGCAGATAATAGATCGCTTCGGCCTGGCGGCCGGCGGCAGGTAGCCCGCACCACCCGGTTACCCGGCGGCGCCTTCATCTCGAATATGAGATACCGTTAGGCATATGGACGGCGAGAACGAGCGCCCGGGCGGCGAGCCCGGCGCCGGGCCCGGGGAACGCGACGGCGACCCGGACGAAGCGCTGCCGCTGCTGCCCGGCTTCCGCGAGATCGCGCTGCGGCGGATGGCGGCGCAGCGGCGCCGGCTGGTCACGGAGCTGACCGCGCAGCGCCAGGCCGCCCGGCTCTCCCAGACCGAGGTCGCGGCGCGGATGGGCACGTCGCAGTCGGCGGTGGCCCGGCTGGAATCGGGCGAAGCCGACGCGCGCGCCTCGACGCTGGAGCGCTATGCGGCGGCCATCGGCCGCCAGATCACCTGGGAGCTGCGGAGCTCGGGGCCCGCGGCACGGCGAGAGGATGGACCGGGCGATGACCGCTTCAGCGGCTGACTCGTTTCCGCCACCGCCCGGCGACCCGCGGCCGGGCTTTCCGCGACCGCCGGAGATCCCGGTGCCGCCGGGCGTGCCGCGCCCGCCCGAGGTCCCGCACCGGCCGGAGATCCCGCCCGCGCCGGCGCGGATGTGGCCGGACCGCTCGCAGTGGCCGGGCCAGGTGTATGAGCGCCTGTTTGACCGGCGGATCGTGCTGGCCCACGGGGACCTCGACGACGAGGCGGCAACCAGCCTGTGCGCCCAGCTGCTGACCCTGGACGCCGAGCTCAACGAGCCGATCCGGCTCGAGGTGCAGGGCCTGAGCGCCGAGCTCGGCGCCGCACTGACCGTGATGGGCGTTCTCGACGTCCTGCGCGTCCCGGTGCGCGCCTACGCGGGCGGCCAGGTCGGCGGCCCGGCGCTCGGGGTGCTGGCCGCGGCGACCGAGCGGCGCGCCTACCCGAACGCGGTGTTCATGCTGTCCGAGCCGCGGCTCGGCTTCGAAGGCAGCGCCACGTCGCTGAGCTCCCTCGAGGAACAGGCGCGGACGATGCTGGACGCGCTCTACATCCGGCTGGCCGACGTCACCGGCCGCGAGGTGGACGAGATCCGGGCGGACGCCAGGCGCGGCAGGTACCTCACCGTGGACGACGCGATCGGCTACGGCCTGATTCAGGAGACGGCCCGCCCGCGCTGAGCCGGTCCAGGTGGTGCCGGTACCAGGATAACTGGGCTCTCGGTACCCGCATCGCATCCTCGGCACGCTGGCTGCATGACGAATACCACGACAACAAGTCAGCCAGCGAGAGGCGCCGCCGGGCCCGGCGGGGCGACGGGCGGTGCCCGCCCGGTCCAGCCGGGAGCGCTGCTCGCGATCGTGCTGACCGGGCAGCTGATGGCCGTCGTCGACGTGTTCATCGTCAACGTCGGGCTGCCCACGATCCATGAACGCCTGCACGCCTCGGGTGCCAGCCTGCAGCTCGTCGTGGCCGGCTACACGATCGCGTACGCCGTGCTGCTGGTGACCGGGGCACGCCTCGGCGCGATCCTGGGCTACGCGCGGATGTTCCTGTCCGGCGCGGCGGTGTTCACGCTCGCCTCGCTGGGCTGCGGGCTGGCCGGAACGGCCGGGCAGCTGATCGCGCTGCGGTTCGTGCAGGGCGCGGGCGCGGCGATGATGATCCCGCAGGTGCTCAGCCTGATCCAGCGCGGCTTCACCGGCGAGGCGCGGGCCCGCGCGATGACCCTGTACTCGGCGATCCTGGCCTGCGGCGCGCTGCTCGGCCAGATCGCCGGCGGCCTGCTGATCAGCGCCAACGTGGCCGGGACGGCGTGGCGGCCGCTGTTCCTGGTCAACGTGCCGATCGGGGTCGCGCTGCTGGCGGCCGGCATCCGCTGGCTGCCGCGGCTTGACGCCGGCCGGGGCAGCGGCGGCGGGCGCTGGCAGGACCGCCTCGACCTGGCCGGGGTGGCCACGCTCGGCCCGGCCGTGCTCGCGTTCGTGCTGCCGCTGGTGCTCGGGCAGGAGGAGCACTGGCCGGCCTGGGGCTGGGCGTGCCTGGCCGCCAGCGCGGCGGGCATAGGGGTGTTCGCGGCCGTCGAGCGCTGGGTGTCCCGCCGGGGCGGGCACCCGATCGTCAGCGGCCCGGTGCTCAGGCTGCCCGGCCTGGCGAGTTCGATCGCCGCGCTGTTCCTGGTGATGGCGGTGTTCAGCGGCTTCCTGTTCGCGCTGACCCTGCACCTGCAGGAGGCGCTCGGCGACTCCGCGCTGCGCGCGGCGCTGACGTTCGCCCCGACCGGGGTGGCGTTCGCCGCCGTGAGCCTGTCCTGGCGGCGGCTCCCGGCCCGCACGCACCACGGGGTGAGCATCGCCGGCTTCGTCGGCTACGCCGTGGCCCTGCTCGGGCTGGCCGCCGCGCTGCACGGCGGCGGTGCCGGGGGCGCCGGGCTGTACCTTGCGCTGACGCTGCTGGGCGCCGCCAGCGCGGCAGCGTTCAGCCCGCTGATGACCAGGGCGCTGGTGCGGGTCCCGGTCGAGCACGCGGCCGACGCGAGCGGCCTGGTCGTGACGACGATCCAGCTGGCGATCGTGACCGGCGTGGCCACGTTCGGCTCGCTCTACCTGAACCTCGCCGGGCGGCAGCAGGCCAGCGCTCACTCGCTGGCCGGCTCGCTGCGGCTGGTCTCGGCGCACGCGGTCTCGGTGACCGCCGTGATCCTCGCCGCGACGATCGCCTGCGGAACGATCTGGGCCGCGCTCGCCGGCCGCAGCGGCGTGAAACTCAAATGATCCGGCGACGGCGCCCGGCGGACAGCAAGGCCAGCCACTCATTCAAGATCCAATGATCGACGCGCCAGCGGTGGGCGCCGTACGGCGCACCGGAGATGGACCCGTCGGGTGACGAAGTCCTCCGGCTGCGTGACGGCGTCACCGTCGCCCGCAAACGGTGAGGACTTTACGCCCCGGCACCGGCCGCCGCGTCGAATACCGCGTCGATCAGTGCCCGGTTCCTCGGGTTCTGCCAGCGCGGCCCCATCTGCCCGGTGACGTAGCCGAACGCGACGCCGGCATCCGGGTCGCAGAGCCCGACCGAGCCGCCGGCGCCGAAGTGCCCGAACCCGCCGGGCCCGGGGCCGAACGGGCGTTCCGGCTGCGTGAGCTGGAAGCCGAGCCCGAACCGGGACGGCCGGCGCAGCACCAGGTCGTCGCCGCTGACCTGTTCCGTGACCGCGTCGGCGAGCGCGCCCGGGTCGATTACCCGCACTCCGTCCACGGCGCCGCCGCCGGCCAGCGCCGCGTATACCCGGGCGATCCCGGCCGCCGAGGCGTGCGCGTTGGCCGACGGGATCTCGGCGGACCGCCAGGCCGGCGTGTTGACCACGCCGATGCCGGAGAGGTCGGCCGGATTGGCGTACGCGTTCCTGATCATGACCAGGTCCTGCGGCGCTCCCGGAGCCGGGTCCGGAATCGCGCCGGGTTCCGGCTCGGGCCAGGCGAAATCGGCCACCCGGCCGTGCTCGGCCGCGGGCAGGCCGATGTGCACGTCCGCGCCGAGCGGCCCGGCGATCTCGTCCCGCAGCATCGCGCCCACGGTGGTCCCGGTCGCCCGCCTGATCACCTCGCCGACAGCGAACCCGAACGTGTTCACGTGGTAGCCGTGCCCGGATCCCGGCGGCCACCACGGCGGCTCGGCGGCGAGCGCGGTGACCATCACGTGCCAGTCCAGCACGCTGCCCCGCGGCAGCGGAGCCCGCAGCGCGGGCACGGCGGCCTGGTGACTGAGCAGCTGGCGCACGGTAATGGCCCGTTTGCCCGCGGCGCCGAACTCCGGCCAGTACCTGCTCACCGGGGCATCGGCGTCGAGTCTCCGCTGGCCGGTCAGCCTGGCCGCGCACGCGGCCACCAGGCCCTTGCCCACCGAGAACGCGTTGACCAGCGTGTCCCGCTGCCACGGCCGTCGGCCGGCCAGCCCGCCCCAGAGGTCGGCGACCACGGTCCCGTGCATCACCAGGCACGCGGCCGCGCCGGTCTCGCCGCGCTCGGCGAAGTTGGCCGCGAACGCGTCGCGCACCGCGGTGAAGCGCGGGTCGCACCACCCGCCGATGCGGTGCTGCCCGCCGGCCACGGCTCACTCGTCCACGGGCCGGCGCAGCCGCTTGACCTCGGACCGGCGCTGCTTGTCGGCCAGCCGCCGTTCCCGCGCCGCGCGGCTCGGCCTGGTGGGCCGGCGAGGCGCCGGCGGCGGCGCGGTCGCGTCGGTCAGCAGCGCGGACATCCGCGCGGCCGCGGCCTCCCTGTTGCGCAGCTGGGACCGGTGCTCCGACGCGGTCACGGTGATCACGCCGCCGGTCATCCGGCCCTCGAGCGCGCGCAGCGCCCGCTGCTTCAGCGCCGGCGGCAGCGCGGCGGACTGCGCCAGGTCGAACGAGAGCTCCACCCGGCTCTCGGTGGTGTTCACCGACTGGCCGCCGGGGCCCGGCGACCGGGAGAACCGCCAGGACAGCTCCTCGGCCGGGATCACCACGCCGCGGACGGTGACGTCGATGCTCACGGCGAGCTCCCGGCTTGCTCCGCCGGGCCGGGCAACGCTGCGATCCAGGCGTGCCCCGGGTGCACGCGTTGCAGCGCCCAGCGCAGCCAGCCGATCGCGTCGTCCCCCAGCAGCGGGGCCGCCGCCGCGAAGTCGGCCCGGTTCTTCGGCTCGCCCGCCCGCTTGGCCTTGAACAGCAGCCCGATCTCCGGGGCCAGGTACGGGATGCCGTCGGCGGTGCGGCGGATGACCCGCTCGTACGGCAGCGTTATGGTCTCGTCGCGGCGGCAGACCCAGGCGCCGTCGCGTTGCGGCTCCCGGAAGATGTCCAGCCGGTACACGCCGGTGAGCGGCTCGCTCACCCAGGTCTGGTGCATGACCCGGAACGCGGGGCTGTCCAGCGGCCAGGCCCGGCCGGACCCGACGACCTCGAACCGGTACCCGGCCAGCGCGGCCCGGACGACGCCGAAACCCGGGGCCGGGACGCCGATCTCCAGGTCGCCGTGCTCCCGGGTCTGGCGGCCGAGGAACAGGTCCACCGCCCATCCCGCGGCCACGTACCACGGCACGCTCACCCCGGCCAGCAGACGGGCGATGTCCGCTGGCCGCCATGGGTCCCACGCCGGGTCGCCGACCTCGGTCCCGCCCGGCGGGATCACCTCGTCCGCCACCTCACCTGCCCGCCGCGCGTCCGTTTCCCACTTGCTTATCACGGAGGGCGCACTTCGGCCGGCACGAGGCGTCGCGTAACGGCCCGTGCATCGGAGTGGGCTAGTGGGCCAGTTCCCTGAGCAGGCCGGCGAAGTGATCGAACGCGGGCGGCCGGGCATCGGGATCCTTGGCCGCGTCGTCCCAGCGGCGCACCCGGATCGCCGCCGCCGCGTACGGCTGCGCCTCGAACCCGGCGAGTTCCGCCTCTTGCATCGGCCCGCCCTGCACGCCCAGCGTGTAGACCGAGGCGGGTGACAGGGCGGCCAGGTACTCGGGCTCGACCGCGCACAGGTAGCGCTTCGCCGCGACGTGCAGCCGGACCGGCTCGGTGACCTCGGCGCCGAACCACTGCGCCAGCCAGGACGCCCCGGCCTCGCCGTGCCTGGTGTCCGTGCCGCTCATCAGGTCGTGGCCGGTCATCGTCACAGCGAAGTGGCCAACGTCGTGCAGCAGCGCGGCGGCGATCAGCGCCTCCGCGGCGTTGTCCCGCTCGGCGAGCATCGCCGCCTGGAGCATGTGCGCGGCCTGGGTGACCGGCTCGCCGAGGTACTCGGCGGCGCCATCGCTGGCGAACAGGTCCGCGATCACCCGCACCGCGTCGTCCGTGCTCACCGGCGCGCCTCCGGCACGACACTCATCGGCGCGCCTCCCTGCCCCGGCGGAGCACCGCCAGCGTCGAGGCCACGCCGTCGAGGTCGGTGTAGCAGCCCTGCAGGTGCCGCTCCCCCGCCGCGGCGAAGCCGGTCCTGGCGTGCAGGATCCGGGTGTTGTCGAACACGGCGCAGTCGCCGGGCTGGAGCCGGAAGGTCAGCATCAGCTCCGGCCTGATGATCGTCTCGGCGAACGCGCGGTACGCGGCGTAGAACGCGACGGTCTCGTCCGGCGACCCGGCCCGGCCCAGCCGCAGCGGCTGCAGCGAGCGGTTGTTGAACCTGACCTCGCGGATCCTGCCGCGCGGGTCGGTTGCGATCATCGGCCGGGTCGCGCGCAGCTCGGCCGTGGCGTCCGCGTACGCGAACGTGACCGGGGTGCTGGTGAGGATCGCGAAGGCCTTCGGGTCGGCGGCGCGCAGCAGCGCGGCCGCCTGGAAGCCGTCGACGAGCCCGGAGTCACCGCCCTCGACCGCGCTGGCCAGGCAGTGCAGCAACTGCACCGTCGGCACCGGGTCCCGGTACGGGTTGTCGGTGTGCGGGCCGATCGGCAGCCCGGTGAACGCGAGGTTGGCGGGCGTGGCCTCGACCCGGACGTCGAACAGGCGGCCGTAGTTGGTCTCCCTGACGTAGCCCATGCTCGCGGCGACGGCCAGCACCGCCGCAGGCCGGCACGGGACGTCGCGGAGCAGGAAGAACCCGTCCCGCAGCAGCGTGGCCAGGCACCGCTCGCGGATCGCGGGGTCGCCCAGGTAGCGCGGCCAGTCCTGGCGGCGCAGGCCGTCCAGGGTGGCCCCGGCGCCGGCGCCGGCCGCGGTCCAGAGCCGCTTCGCGTCCTCGGTGCGGTCGTCGTCGGGCGGCCGGCGCTGCTCGGCCAGCCACTCCCTGGAGAACACGGCCCGGTGACCGTCCGGGCCGAAGATGACCTCCACGGCGCTGCCCGCGACGGCGGTGCTGGCCACCGAGACGTCGGCCGGCAGGTCGGTGACGCTGCCCAGCCGCTGGCCGCTGGCCGCGTCCCGGCACTCGGCGCACTCGCAGCTGTCCCGGAGCAAGATCGCTGGCAGACCGTCGAGCGGGGGGTCGTGGGCGGCGGTCTTCATGGTCCTTCAAGCGTGGGCCGGCGTCGGCCCCGGGCGCAACACGCACCGCCGTTTGTTCGGTGATCCGATGCGCGCCAGGTCACCGGCGTTCACCCCGGCGCCTCGCCGCCCCGGCCACGGCCGTGTGGTGCCGCGGCCGGGGCGATCGTGCCGGCACACAGCCCTCAGCGGCCGGTACGGGACCTAAGGAACGGCAGGCCGAGCGGGACGACCGCGACGACCGCCGCGGCCAGGCCGATGAACGCACCGAAGCCCCAGCCCCAGTTGATCGAGGCGAACGCGTCGGAGACGCCGGCCGGCTTGAACACGAACGAGAGAACGGTGAGCACGAAGATCACGGCGGTGGCCGCGAGCATCGCCTTCTCGTGCTCCACCGGGAGCTTGAACGGCAGCCGGTCGAAGCCGGCCCGCAGGACGAGGTATGCGAGCACCGCCACCGCGAGAATGAGCCCGATGTACATGTAGCCGTGCCAGAGCCCGTTGACGGAACCGCTGAAGACGCCGTCGCTGACCGTGAACCACGGCAGGAACAGCGAGATGACGAAGACAATGGCCGCACCGCCGACGATCTGGTCGTTGCGCGTCAGCCGCTTCAGGTCGAAGCTGAACGCTGGGGTAACGGCCGCGTCAGACCGCGCAGGCCCGCCGGGCCCGGATGCCGCGTATGGCCCACCCGGCGCGGCGCCCATGCCGGGACCCGCCGGTCCGCCTGGGGCCGATGGCACCGTCGCCACGCGAACGCTGGCCCCCCGGCCCGTGCTCAGCGGCGCCCCGCACCCCGGGCACGCCGCCGCCCCTTCGGCAACGTTGTTGCCGCACTGCGAGCAGATCATGTTTTCCGCCTCTCGGATTGGCCGGAGCCCTGCTCCGCACCGTGCCTGCCGATTCGCCGCTGCCCGTTTTGCCCCCTTAGTGCCCGCATACCGGGTGAGCGAGCACCGGCATGCCCCGCAGCGCGATCTCGGTACCACTACCGGGCTTGAACGGGCGCCATCGAGCCTTTTGGCCGAGGGAAATCCCTGGCTTTCGCCCTAGCAAAGACCCTGGGGCTCGAAGCTGAGCACGACGCGGTCCTCGACCGGCCGATATCCGAGGCGGCGGTAGAGGGCATTGCTCGCGGGGTTCGCCAGGTCGGTGAACAGCACCACGTGGGCCGCGCCCGCATCGAGCGCCGCCCGGCTGACCGCGGCGGTGACCGCACCGCCGTAGCCGCGCCCGCGGTGTTCCGGCGGCGTGTAGACCGGCCCGAGGCGTACCACGCCCTCGGCCGGGCGCGAGAACCCGGCCAGCGAGACCGCCGCGCCGCCGGCCTCCCAGAGGGTCAGGCCGCCGTAACTGATCCGGTCCTCGACCATGCCCGGGCCGGGCCCGCCCAGGTCGGCCAGCTCCCGCCGGAATGCGGCGAGCCACGGCTCGAGCAGGTCACGGTCGGCGGCCGTGGCGACCCGGGCGGCGCCTCGCGGGACCAGAACGGGCGGCGTGAGCTGCCCGAGCCGGAACAGCCGCGAGCGCCGGAACTCCCGCCAGCGCACGCCAGTCAGCCGGGACCATGCGGCCGCGAAGGCCGCTGCGTCTCCCTGTTCCGCGTTAACCCCTGGCAGCTGCCTGCCGCGGCTGGCCAGCGCCTCGGCGAGATCCGGGGCCGCGTGCGCGGGCAGCCGGGTGAGCAGCACCGGGAAGGGCGGGGTGTGCAGCAGGGCGGCGGTGACCCGGCCGGCCGCAGACCCCCACCAGCCGAACAGCGGCGCGACGTCGCCGAAAGCGGAAAGGCCGCGGACGCGCAGCGACTCAAGCGCCCCGAGCTGGATCGTGTTGTGCACCGGCCGAGACCGCAGGAAGCCGCCAGCGCCCGCGACGTAATCGTCCAGGCTTCCGGTCAGCGTCCAGGCCACGACCTCATGCTCCCGCTCCACCCTTGCTGAGCACACCACATTTTTCGCAGCTGCCGGCGAACCGTTCCGGACCGGGGCACTCCGTTGGTAACGTCCCGGTCAACGGCCGGTCATCCGGCGCGCTGAAACCAGGGAGGATCGGGTGCGGGGCTTCAGAACGTTCTTGTTGCAGGGGAATCTCATCACCCTTGCCGTGGCCGTGGTCATCGGCGTCGCGTTCAATGCGGTGATCCAGGCCCTGATCGCGGACATCATCACGCCGCTCATCGCGGCGATCGGGGGCAAGCCGAACTTCGCCTCGCTGTCCTTCACCGTCAACAAGAGCCACTTCCTCTACGGCAGCTTCATCAACGCCGTGCTGTCGTTCGTGATCATTGCCGCGGTGATCTACTACATCGTGGTCGGCCCGGCGGCCAGGATCACCGCGCTCGCGACCCGCAACAAGGAGGCGACCGAGCGGGACTGCCCCGAGTGCCTGCAGAGCATCCCGGTCAAGGCCACGCGCTGCATGTACTGCACCGCGGAGGTGCCGCCGGTCAGCCAGCCGACGGCGGTGGCCTAGCTGCTGGCTGGGGCCGGCGGGCGGCTCAGCCCGGCGACCACACGTACGGGGTGGTGATGGCGAGGCAGGCGAAGCCGAGCCGTTCCAGGATCGGCCGGCTCTCCGGCGAGGCGTCCACCTGCAGGTACCGGTACCCGCGCGCCGCCGCGAGCCTGGCCCGGTACCCGACCGTGGCCCGGTAGATCCCGCGCCCGCGCCACTGCGGCAGCGTGCCGCCGCCCCAGAGCCCGGCAAAGTCGGTGGCGCCGAAGGAAACCCTGGCCGAGCAGACCGGGATGTCGCCGGCCATCGCCAGCACCAGCACCACGAGCTCGGGCGAGCTCCGCAGCTGCCCCATCAGCGAGCGGTGCAGGCGCGGGTCGGGGCCGAACACCCGGTCGTGCACCTCGATCATCAGCTCGACGCCGGCCTCGTCGGTGACCTGAACCAGCCGGACCCCATCGGGCAGCACAACCTCGGTGCCGTCGTGCCCGGCGATCTGCCCGGCATCCGCCACCATGAGCGCCTCGGCGTCCTCGGCGGCGAACCCGGCGGAGGCCAGCCGCTCGCCCAGGTCGGGCGGCCGGTCGTAGCTGTACAGCTTCCACTCGAACTGCTCGCCGCGGTCGGCGAAGTACCCGACCTGCTCCGCGATGACCTCGTCGGCGGTGCCGGCCTCCAGGTCCGACCAGGTGACGCCGGACCAGCCCTCGCCGTTGGCCGCGGACCAGCGGACGACCGGCCCGGCCCGCTCGCCGATCGCGCCGGAGCCGTCCGGATGCAGGCCGCGCCGCACCTGTGCGTCGAACTCGGACAGGACGGTGGCCGGGTCGAGACTCACCACCGCAGGCGATCACGCCGGACGGGGCCGGCGCAACTCACTTTGCGTCGGCGTAGCAGCCGACCACGGCGGTCGTCATCGGGAACCGCACCTGCGTCACGCCGAACACGGCCCGCCCCGCCTCGGCGGCGGACTCGTCGATGGCCGCGACCACCGCCGGCGCCATGGCCTCGGGGCAGTGCACCAGGACCTCGTCGTGCTGGAAGAAGACCAGGTGCGGGGCCTGCGGATCCCACCGGCCGACCGGGGCCTCGCCCAGCCCCGCGAGCCTGCGGCGCAGCGCGGCGAGCAGCACCAGCGCCCAGTCCGCCGCGCTCGCCTGGACCACGAAGTTGCGGGTGAACCGGCCCCGAGCCCGGGACGCGCGGCCCGCCCCGGGGTCCCGCTCGGCCTCGTCGTCCCCGGATTCCTCGGTGACCGCGCGCCACGCGGCCGACGGCGGCGGGCACGTCCGGCCGAGCACCGACCTGACCACCCGGCCCTCCTCCCCGGCCCGCGCCGCAGCCTCCACGTACCCGGACGCGGCAGGGAACCGCCGCCGCAGCACCGCAAGGAGCTGGCCGGCCTCGCCGCCGGCTCCGCCGTACATGGCGGACAGCAGCGCCTTCTTGGCCTGGTTGCGGTCCCCGCCGAACACGCTGGCCAGCCCCTCGTAAAGGTCGCCGCCGGCCGCCGCCTCGGCGAACGCGCGGTCCCCGGCCAGCGCGGCGAGAACCCGCGGCTCCAGCTGCGCGGCGTCGGCGACCACCAGCACCCAGCCGGGATCGGCCACGACCGCGCGCCGCAGCACCCGCGGGATCTGCAGCGCACCGCCACCGCGCGACGCCCACCGGCCGGACACCACGCCGCCCACCACGTACTCGGGCCGGAACCGGCGGTCCCGGACCCACGCGTCCAGCCAGGCCCAGCCGTGCGACGCGTGCAGCCGCGACAGTTCCTTGTACTCGAGCAGCGGCGGGATTGCCGGGTGGTCGATCTCGCGGAGCACGGAGAACCTGGTCGACGAGACCCGGATCCCGGCCCCGGCCAGCGCGCGTACCAGCTGGGTGGGCGAGTCCGGGTTCACCGGCCGCCTGCCGAGCAACGCCGAGATCTGCCCGGCAAGCTCGGTCAGCCTGGCCGGGCGGGTCCCGGCCAGCGCGGCCGGCGGCCGCGGCCCGAGCAGTTCCGCCAGCACCTCGTCGTGCACGTCGGCCCGCCACGGCATCCCGGCGAAGCTCATCTCGGCGGCGACCAGCTCCCCGGCCGACTCGGCAGCGACCAGCGCGCCGAACCGCGCCGGGTGCTCGTCGGCCGAGATCCGCCGCAACTGGTCGGCGTGCACCGCGATCAGCGCGTCGAGCGTCG
>JASHOI010000178.1 GCA_030041195.1 Streptosporangiaceae bacterium
GGACGAGCAAACCTTGGCCGACACCCAAGCGCGCTACCCCGGAGCCGATCTAACGCCCTATCGCTGAAGGCGACAGGGGCGGCCGCCCGTCTGCAGCGAGGGCCTTTCTGCGTGGGAGAGATGCCCTCCAGCGCCGTCTCGGAGTTTCGCCATCAACGAGGCAAACGTTGCCTGCCACGGCACTAGAAGGCGTCTTGCAGATCAAGGACGTCCCATTGATGTCGCCGGCTCGTTGGCACCAATGGTGCGTTCCGGTCAATAAATCGTTACTTCACGTTGAAGCCTGCTGACGACTGGCATACGGACGCCGCAGCGCAGGCCAGCTGACCCGGATCCAGGCCCGGGCTGAGCCGTCCCAGGCGGCCGCTTTCCATGATCGTGGTGCCTGAATACCGCATAGCGGTATTAATCAACCAAGATCATGAAAAAGCTCACACACCAAGATCAAACCTCCGTGCTGATCACCTGCGGTTCCCGGGACGGCAGGCGCCGGGCCGGCGACACCATTCGCGCTGCCCGGCGGGACGCCTGGAACGCCCAGTACCTCCCTCTTTAGCGGGCGAGCTTCGCCGATTTCGGCTGAGTCGCGGGCTTCGGGCTTGGCGGGTATGGCTTTTGGGCGCACCGCGCGGCCGCGACAGCGCCTCAGCCCATGTGCAAGGAGGTCGTTGTCCGGTGATCTACGGGACACGCCCTACGGGGCACGCCCTAGCCGGATTGAGCCGGCTCGGCGAGAAGGTCAAGGATCTGCTGGCCGTACTTGGCCAGCTTGGTCTCGCCGACACCGTTGACGGTCGCCAGCTCGGTCAGCGTCGACGGCGACTGAGCGGCGATCTGGCGCAGCGTCGCATCGTGGAAGATCACGTACGCGGGCACGCCCTGCTCCTTGGCGGCCGCGGCGCGCCACGCGCGGAGCTGCTCGAACACCGCACCGTCCGCCGCGGAAAGCTCGGTGGACGCGGTCGCCGAGGCGGATCCGGCCGCCCGGGAGGCCCTGGCGGGCCTGGCCAGCGCCACCCGGGCCGGGTCGTCCCGCAGCCGGATCTGCCGGCCGCGGTAGAGGACCTCGTCGCCGGCCGGGGTGCACACCAGCGTCCCGTAGTCACCTTCGACGGCCAGGACGCCCTGCGCGAGCAACTGACGGACCACCGCGCGCCACTGGGTGTCGGTGAGGTCCTTGCCGACGCCGAACACGCTCAGCGAATCGTGCCGGTGCTGGCTGACCTTGTCCGTCTGGTTGCCGAGCAGGATGTCGATCACCTGGCCCGCGCCGAACTTCTGGTGCCGTTCGCGGTCCAGCCGCCACACGGCCGACAGCAGTTTCTGTGCGGCGAGCGTGCCGTCCCAGGCCTTGGGCGGCGTCAGGCACGTGTCGCAGTTGCCGCACTCGCTGGCCCCGGACTGCTCACCGAAATAGCCCAGCATCTGCGCTCGGCGGCACTCGATGGTCTCGCAGAGGGCCAGCATGGCGTCCAGGTGGGACGCCTGGCGGCGCCGGTGCGCAAAGTCGCCGTCGGAGGTGTTGATCAGCTTGCGCAGCAGCACGACGTCCTGCAGGCCGTACGCCATCCAGGCGGTGGAGGGCAGGCCGTCCCGCCCGGCCCGGCCGGTCTCCTGGTAGTAGCCCTCGACGGACCGGGGCAGATCGAGGTGCGCGATGAAGCGCACGTCGGGCTTGTCGATGCCCATGCCGAACGCGATCGTGGCCACCATCAGCAGGCCATCCTCGCGCAGGAACCGCGCCTGGTTGGCCTTCCTGGTGGCCGCGTCGAGGCCCGCGTGGTAGGGCAGGGCCTGGATCCCGCTGCGGACCAGGAACTCGGCCGTCGCCTCGACCGACGCCCGGGACAGGCAGTAGACGATGCCGGCGTCGCCGGGGTGCTCGGCCCGGATCAGCCCGAGCAGCTGCCGCCTCGGCTCGTTCTTCGGCACGATGCGGTACTGGATGTTCGGGCGGTCGAAGCTCGAGACGAACTGGCGGGCGCCGGTGAGGTTCAGCCGCTCCACGATCTCGGTGCGCGTCGCCTGCGTCGCGGTGGCGGTGAGCGCGATGCGGGGCACGTCCGGCCAGTGCTGGTGCAGCGCCGACAGGGCGAGGTAGTCGGGCCGGAAGTCGTGTCCCCACTGCGCCACGCAGTGCGCCTCATCGATGGCGAACAGCGAGATCGGGCCGCGGTCCAGCAGCCGCAGCGTCGACTCGGTGCGCAGCCGCTCCGGCGCCAGGTAGAGCAGGTCGAGCCGCCCGGCGACGAAGTCGGCCTCGACCAGGCGCCGCTCGCCCGGGTCCTGCGACGAGTTCAGGAACCCGGCCCGTACGCCCAGCGTGCGGAGCGCGGCCACCTGGTCCTGCATCAGCGCGATCAGCGGCGAGATCACGATCCCGGTGCCGTCCCGCAGCAGCGCCGGAATCTGGTAGCACAGCGACTTGCCGCCGCCGGTCGGCATCAGCACCAGCGCGTCGCCGCCCGCGGTGACGTGGTCGATGATCTCCTGCTGCCGCCCGCGGAACGAGTCGTAGCCGAACACCCGGCTCAGGACCTCGAGCGCCCCGTTCCCTTCCCCGCTTATGTCGGGTTCTGGTAGGGCCACCCGGTAATCCTACGGAGGATCACCGACACCGGCCGGGCCAACGCGCGGTCAGAGGAGCTTCCAGCCGGCGAAGCCGGCCCCGCTGGCATCCTGGTCGCCGTACTGACCGCCGTTGGTTCCGTTGGCGTAGAGCGCGGTCGCGCCGTCGCCGAACACGACACCGGCCAGGTCGTTGGCGATGTGGCCGCCGAGCGACAGGCTGGCATCGAACGGGCCGCCGGCGACGGACTGCGTCCTGCCCCGCACGGATCCGCCGGTGGTGCGTGCGTAGACCGACACCGTGCCGTTCGCGTTCGGGGCGGCTACCGGGGTCCCGGTCAGGCCGCCATTGCTGGTCAGCCTCGTGGGGCCGGCGAAGGGGCCGCCGGGCCGCGACTGCTGGTACCCGTACAACTGCTTATTGGTGCCGACCGCGTACACCGCGATCGTGTCGTCTGCGGTGACGATCGCGGCCGGGCTCCCCGCGATGTGACCGCCGAGGTTACGGCTCTTGGTCACCGCGCCGCCGATGGCGTTCTGCCAGACGGCCTTGACCGCGCCGCCCGTGGTCCTGGCGTAGACCGAGATCACGCCGCTCCCGGCCTGGACCACCGCCGGCGTGCCGGTCAGGTTCCCGCTGCCGGTCAGCTTCTTCGGGCCCTTGAAGCCGCTGCCCGGGCCGGTCTGGTAGTAGGTGTACAGGTCCCGGTTGGTGCCGATCGCGTACACGGCGACCGTGCCGCGCTGGGTGGCGATCGCGGCCAGGTCACCGGTGATGCGGCCGCCCAGGCTGGTGCTTGTGACCGCGCCGCCCGGTGCCGACTCACGGAAAGCCATGACCGCGCCCTTGGTGGTCTCGGCGTAGACCGAGATGATGCCGTCGGCAGCCTGGACCGCGATCGGGGTGCCCGCCAGATTGCGTGCGCTGGTCAGCTTCTTCGCTCCGGTGAAGCCGCCGCCGGGGCTGGTCTGGTAGTAGGTGTACAGGTTCCCGGCGCGGATCACGTAGTCGGCGACGGTGCCGGCGCTGGTCAGCAGCGCGGGCTGACCGGGATTGACCGGGCCGGGCGGAGTGAGGCTGACGTCCAGGTAGTCCTGGTCCACGTCGATGGTGTCGCCGCCGTAGGTCTCGTTGCTGCCGCCGTTGAACTGGTGAGCGCGGTCATTGTCCGCCCAGTCGGTGGCCGGGATGGCCGGGTCGGTCGTGTTCGCCTCGCCGTTCCACAGCGCGTCCCAGATCACGTCCGGCATGGCGTACTTGGTGAAGTTCGCGACCAGGTCGGTGACCCCGGACGAGGAACTGCTGTAGATCCCGGACTTGTAGCCCTCGGCGTGCAGCTCGGTGGTCCACGCCGACATGAAGGCCAGGGCGTCCTGCTCTTGGGCGGCGGGATAGGCCTCCATGTCGTAGTAGATCGGCGTGCCGGGCCCGAACCCGAGCGCGGAGGCCTGAGTGACCGCGTCCTCGGCGGCGGCGACCGCCTGGCTGGCCGGGGAGGTGATCTGGGCGAACTCGGCCTGGGGGCCGACGTAGATCGGCAGGAAGTGCCAACCGGCCGCGGCCTGCTGCGACACCCAGGCCGCAGTCAGGTTGGGCTGGTCGCACGCTCGCTCGGCCCCGCCGATGTAGATGCCAACCGCGCCGTACGGGGACGCGCTCCGCCACGCGCTCATATAGGCGGCGCTCGGTGCCGCGCAGGCGTCGAAGCCCTCGCCGGTGTAGCTGGTCGCGCTGGCGGGCACGTCAGCGGCTGCCGCGGCTGGCTCGGCCAGCTTCAGCGCCGCGTTCGCTGCGGCGGCCCGGCTCGCGGGGACCTGGCCGTCCGCGCCGGTGCTGGCGGTCGGCACCGGCAGCGACGCACCGGCCAGGATCTGGGTGACCAGCCCCGGGTTCGTGTCGTACGTCGCCGTGACCTCTATTCGCGGGCTGACCACGGTGATCCGGTGGGCGACCTGGTCCTCGGCTGCCGAGGCGGCGGTCACCCGCCCGGCCTCGGGCTGGACCAGCACCGCCTCGGTGGTTCCGAGCAGGCCGGTGCGGCAGTCCTGGTTGCGGCCCGGGTCTCCCAGGTAGATCGCGTGCCTGTCAAAGCGCACACACGTCGTCGGGGTCAGGCGGATGACCGGCCAGCTCGCCGGGACCGCGAAGCTGTAGCCGAGGTAGGTCACGGTCTTGGTGGCGCCGGCGGCGGTCTGGGCGCCCGACGACGCGGCGGCCAGCGCGGCTGAGGAACTCAGAGAGCACGCGGTGACCGCGGCAGCGGCGATGAGGCCCCATCGGGACATGCGCGCGCTCAACTGAACCATTGCCCCACTCCCATGAGCACGACAGGTGCTGTCGGCTAGCGCCCTGCCCGCAGCGCAGCACAGCCGAGCGACTCGGCGGGTCGAGCTGGATGGCGGGGACAATGCAGCGTATCGGGCCGCACGACGGGAAAGCGGCCATTTAGCCATATCTGCCGATGGTTTCGGCGGGGCCCAGATGGTCCAGTTAACAGATAATCTCGTAACGGATCTAACTAGGTAGGCTGAGAACATGAGCACGAGCGCGCCCACGCGGACCGTGGCGGACCTGTCCTACCTGCTGACCCACGCCGGCCACGTGCTGGCCACGCAGATGGCGGCGGCCATCGCCGAGATCGGGCTCACGCCGCGCGGCTTTTGCGTGCTCTTCCACGCGCTCGAGGCCGAGCGGACCCAGATCGAGCTCGCCGAGATCTCCGACCTGGACAAGACCACGATGGTCGTCACCGTCGACCAGCTCGAGCAGGCCGGCCTGGCCGAGCGCAGGCCGTCGAGCACCGACCGCCGGGCCCGGATCATCGCCGTCACCGAGGCGGGCGAGCGCGCGGTCGCCGAGGGAACGAAGATCGCCGACCGGGTGCACCGCGGCGTGCTGGACGCGCTCCCGGAGCGGGAGCGAGAGCAGTTCGTGGACGCGCTCACCTCGCTGACCGAGGGCTACCTGCGCGCCCCGGCGGAGCCGGCATCGCACACGCCGCAGGTCAGGCGCCAGCGCCAGCGCCGGATCGGCGCCTGAAGCCCGGAACGGCCCGCGCTGAACTCCCGCCGCGCCGAGGGCGAGCGCCGGGCCCGGTTGTTTTCATGAACGGGCGGCGCTCGCTTAGGCCCGGCCGCCCTCTTCGCCCGTTGCGGGGGGTTCGGCTTTTGCGGGCTGGCCGGCCTCTCCTGGCTGGTCGTCGGTGGCGGCTAGGTGCAGCCGCCGCTCGGTGACCGCGACGGCGAGCTCGACCCGGGAGGAGCACGAGGTCTTCCGGTACAGCCGGGTCAGGTACGCCTCAACGGTCTTGACGCTGATGCTGAGGGCGTGTGCGATCTGCTGGTTCGTGCGGCCCTCGTGCACCAGCAGCGCGACGCTGAGCTCGCGCCGGGTCAGCTGCACCGGGCCCCGGGCCGGAACGCCGGCCGCCGCCTGAAAGGACGGCTGCGGCGGGGGCAGCCCGGCGGCGCGCATGGCCGCGGCCAC
>JASHOI010000179.1 GCA_030041195.1 Streptosporangiaceae bacterium
GTCACGCCGTCCCGGATCATCAGCGTGCGCTCGATGCCCAGCCCGAACGCGAACCCGCTGTACCGGTCCGGGTCGATCCCGCAGGCCACCAGCACCCGCGGGTTGACCATGCCCGCGCCCGCGATCTCGATCCAGCCCTGGGACCGGCAGACCCGGCACGGCTCGCCGCCCGGCTTGGTGGACGCGCCGCGGCACACGTGGCACTCCATCGACACGTCCGCCGACGGCTCGGTGAACGGGAAGTAGTCCGGCCGCAGCCTGGTCCGCAGCCCCTCGCCGAACATCGCGTCGACGAACGCGCTGATCGCGCCGCGCAGGTCGGCCATGGTCAGGCCCTCGTCCACGGCCAGCCCCTCGATCTGGTGGAACACCGGGCTGTGCGTGGCGTCCAGGGTGTCGGTGCGGAAGCACTTGCCGGGGCTGACCACGTACAGCGGCAGCGGCCTGGTCAGCATCGCCCGGATCTGCACCGGCGAGGTGTGGGTCCGCATCACCACGCCCGACTTGGCACGGGTGTTTGCGGCACCGCCTTCCGGCCCGGCGACGAACATCGTGTCGTACTGCTCGCGCGCCGGGTGGTCGGGCGGGAAGTTCAGCGCGTCGAAGTTGTACCACTCGTCCTCGACCTCGGGCCCCTCGGCGACCTCGTAGCCCATGGCCACGAACACGTCGGAGAGCCGCTCGGCCACGGTCGTGACCGGGTGCCGCGCCCCGGCCGGCAGCCGGTCCCACGGGAGCGTGACGTCGGCGGCCTCCTCGACCAGCACCCGCGCGTCGCGTTCCGTCTCCAGGTCCTCCTGACGGGCGGCCAGGGCGGCCCTGATCGTTGCGCGGGCGGTGCCGGTGCGCTTGCCCGCGTCGGCCCGTGCGGCCGGCGGCAGCGCCCCGATCTCGGCGTTGGCCAGCGTGATCGGCGCCCGGTCGCCGGCGTGGGCCAGCCGGGCCGCCTTCAGCTCATCCAGGTCTGCGGCGGCGGCCACGGCGGCGAGCGCCTCGTCGACCATCCGCTGCACCTCGTCCGGTGACAGCGTGGCCACCTGCACGGGGTCAAAGTTCTTATTCGGTGCGGACATAGCCTGCTGCTCTCCTGCGATCACCGTTAGTGGACGGAACGTGTAGCCCCGGGGCGGGTCCCGCGAACGCCGGGCGCGTGCCATCGCCTGCGTAGATCTGGGCCCCGCCGCGGGTTTTCCGCAGCGGCCCGCCGGTCAGCCGAAGTCGGGCGTGCCGGCGGGCATGGTAAATCGGAACTCGGCCCCGCCGCCGGGCGCCTGGTGCACGGCGATCGTGCCGCCGTGCGCCTCGACCAGGCCCTTCACGATGAACAGGCCAAGGCCCGCGCCGCCGCGCCGCTTGACCCGCCAGAACTGGCGGAACACCCGCGGAGCGAGCTCGGGCGCGATGCCCTGCCCCTGGTCGCGGACTGAGACAGCCACGCCACGAGGTTCACCGGCCCGGGTCGGCTCGACCATGATGGTTACCGTACCAGCCCCGTGCCGGACCGCGTTCTCGATGAGGTTCGCCAGGATCTGGAAGATCTTGTCGGCGTCCAGCCAGGTCTCCGGCAGGTCCGTGCCGACGTCGAGCCGGAACCTGTCCTCCGGGTCGCCGGACGCCACCCGGCCCGCGATGACCTTCCTGGCCTGCTCCGGGATGTCGACGAGCTCGCGGTGCACCTCGATCCGGCCGGACTCGATGCGAGACACGTCGAGCAGCTCGGTGATCAGCCGGGTAACCCGGTCGGCGTCCGCGTTGACCGTCTCCAGCATCACCCGCTTCTGGTCGTCGGTGAACCGCGGCCACTTGTTCAGCAGCGTGGCGGTGAATCCCTTGACGCTGGTCAGCGGCGAGCGCAGCTCGTGGGCGACGGTGGAGACCAGGTCGGCGCGGCTGCGCTCGGCCCGTTCCCGCTCTTGCGTGCCGCGCAGCGTGATCGCCAGGCGGCGGACCGACCCCGGCTGGTGGTCCTTGCCGGTGGCGCCGTTCCAGTCCCGCACGTAGCCCATGCTCACCAGGAGCTCGGTGCCGTCCGGCAGGTACAGCGACCGCTCGGGATGCCTGCTCCTGGTGCACAGCCCGTCGTACGGCTGGGTCTGCGCCCACCAGCAGCGGTCGTCGGCGTCCCGCAGCGCGAGCACGTCCCGCACGTCCCGGCCGACCGCCGAGTCGGCGGGGATGCCGGTCAGCCGCGACGCGGCCCGGTTGAACACCGTGACCCGGCCGGCGTGGTCGGCGACCACCAGGCCGTCGGGGAGGTCGTCGGCGCAGACGAAGCCGTTGCCGGTTTCCCGGGCCGGGCCGGCGATACCGGCCTTCACCGCGGGAATGCCGCCCAGCGCCGCGGCGCTGCGCTCCGACGTGCTGCTGTCCACTCGACGCTGCCTCCACCCGGCCCGTTCCGGCCGGCAACCGCCCCGGGAATGGCCTGCCTGCCGGCCGCGGGTCCGGGGATACCCGCAGGCCGGGACGCCGCGCCGAGGGTCCCGGCTGGTAACGCCGACCGGGTCAGTCATGACGCAACGTGATCAGAACAGACTCTAGCGCGTCCGGAATGCGGCCCGGCACCCCGAGTTGCCCTGAGAACGCTAACGGTTGCAGTAAATGACCCGCTGGCACGGATCCGGGCAGCTCAGCCACGGCGGGCCCGCGCGGACGCGTACAGGCAGACCGCGGCGGCCGCGGCCAGGTTGAGGCTCTCAGCGCGGCCGTAGATCGGTACGGCCACCGCCTCGTCGGCCAGCGCCAGCAGATCGGCGGGAAGCCCCCACGCCTCATTGCCGAACAGCCAGGCGGTGGGGCGCGCCAGCGCCCCGTCCGACTCCAGGTCGCCGAGTTGCCGGCCCGCACCGCCCTCGGCGGCGAGGACCTGCAGCCCGGCGCCGCGCAGCGCCGCCGCGGCCTGCCGCAGCGGTGACCCGGCCACGACCGGCAGGTGGAACAGGCTGCCCGCCGAGGCGCGGACGCACTTGCTGTTGTAGGGATCGACCGAGGCGTCCGAGAAGATCACGCCGTCCGCTCCGGCCGCGTCCGCCGTGCGCAGCACGGTCCCGGCGTTCCCCGGGTCGCGCACGTTCGCCAGCAGCACCACAAGGCGCGGCGCCGCGCCGGTCAGAGCCGCCAGCGGGATGTCGATGAACCGGCACACGGCGAGCAGGCCCTGCGGGGTGACCGTCTGCGCGAGCTCGGCCATCACCTGGCCGCTGACCGCGAGCACCGCCGCGCCCTGCGCGGCGGCCTGCGCGACCAGCTCATCGTGCCGCGGCCAGGCGTCGCCGGTGACGAACAGCTCGGTTACCACGCCAGCCGGGCGGTCAGCGCGCGGCTGGCGTGACTCGTCAGGCGGGCCTTCGGCGTGCTGCGGCGGCGCGGCTGGGTTCAGGGCCAGCGCCTCGCGCACCGCCTGCGGACCCTCGGCCAGGAACAGCCGGCTCCGCTGCCGGGACGAACGCCGGGCCAGCTGCCGCGCAGCCTTGACCCGCGGCGACCGGATGCTGGTGACTTCGCCGCTGCCGATCAC
>JASHOI010000180.1 GCA_030041195.1 Streptosporangiaceae bacterium
GCGGGCGGGTCAGCAGGCGGCCACGGCGGGCCGGCCGGGCTGGCCGGCCTGACCACGCGGGCCCGGTCGGCGGTTGTTCCGTGCTGATGGCCGGCCGGTCCATCCTGGTCAGGCGGCGCCGGCTTGGCCCGCGCGGTCAGGTCCTCGCGGTCCGGCCACGGCACAGCGGAGGCATCCCAGTCGGCAGGCATGTCGTAGCGAGCGACAAGATCCTGCCAGGCAGCCTCGTCTCCGGTCGCGCCGCCGCTCGCGCTCCCGCCGCTGACGTCCTCACCACTCACGTCTCATAACCCTTACTGTGCTTCCCGCTCGCCTCCGGGCTCTCCAGCTCGCTCATTTTCTCGCGCTACCCGCCCCGGGGTGGTTGCTACCCCGTCCCGGCGCGGCTGTGTGTCCTGACGAACTCCAGGCTTCCGGCGAAGATGGCCGGTCCGTCGTTGTCGAGAGTTGCAACGTGGTAGCTGTTGGACAATTCCCTGACTTCCAGTTGCCTGGCTGGCAGCGCGGCGCGCAGCAGGGCCAGGCTGGCCGGCCCGACCACGTGGTCATCCGTGCTGTGGTAGGCCAGCACCGGCTGGGTCACGTCGCCGAGCTGGGCCTGGGTGACCCGCCACAGCCCGCGGAGGCTGTCCACGGCCTTGACCGGCGTGCGGTCGTAGCTCACCTCCCTGACCTGCTCCTTCTTGATGTCGCTGCCAATCCCCTTCAGCGACGGCAGCACGAACTTCAGCGCCGGCGCGAGCATGAGCAGCCGGGTGTCAGCGGTGAGCGAAGGGTTGACGAGCACCAGCCCGCCGACCGCGCTGCCGCGCAACTCGGCGAGCCGCAGCGCGAGGCAGCCGCCCATCGAGAGACCCATGACGAAGATCTCGTCGGCGTGGGCGCGCAGCTCGTCGAATGCCCGGTCGACCTCGGCATACCAGTCCTCCCACCGGGTGCGCGCCATATCCTGCCAGGTCGTGCCGTGGCCGGGAAGCCGGGGCAGCGAGACGGACAGGCCGGCCTCGGCCAGGTACTCGGCCCACGGCCGCAGCGACTGCGGGCTGCCGGTGAATCCGTGGCAGAGCAGGGCGCCGGGCCCGCTGCCGACGTGATTGAAGGGTTCTGCGCCTGGCATGACGGGCATGGGCCGAGTCCTCTCCGCGCTGGCCGTCTGGCGTCCCTCGTTTTCCGCTTCATCGCATCGTCGCACGCAGACACCCGCTCGTTGCATATGTTGGCGGACCGCGATCCCGTGGGAACATATGTGCGTGTTCTACTGGGTGGTCAAGGCGATACTCGGTCCCTTCCTCAGGATCGTGTTCCGGCCGTGGGCCGACGGCATCGAGAACGTTCCCAGAGAGGGACCAGCGATCATCGCGAGCAACCACCTGTCGTTCTCCGATCACTTCTTCGCCCCGCTGCCGCTGCCGCGCAAGGTGGTCTTCCTGGCCAAGTCGGAGTACTTCACCGGGCGCGGGCTGAAGGGCCTGGTGAGCAAGGCCTTCTTCAGCGGCGTGGGCCAGATTCCGGTGGACAGGTCCGGCGGCGCCGCGAGCGAGCGCGCGCTGAACACCGGGCTGCGGGTGCTGGCCCAGGGCAACCTGCTCGGCATCTACCCGGAGGGCACCAGGACCCCGGACGGGCGGCTGTACCGGGGCAAGACCGGCGTGGCGAGGCTGGCGCTCGAGGCGAAGGTACCGGTGATCCCGTGCGCGATGATCGGTGGCTTCGAGTTCCAGCCGCCCGGCAAGATCAGGCCGCGGTTGCGGATCCGGCCCGGCGTCAGGTTCGGCAAGCCGCTGGACTTCTCCCGCTACTACGGGCTGGAGAAGGACCGCGTCGTGCTCAGGGCCCTGACCGACGAGATCATGTACGAGATCATGAAGCTGTCCGGCCAGGAGTACGTCGACAGGTACGCGAAGACCGCAAAGGTGCCGGTGCCGGCCGCCGAGGAATGAGATCAGCCCGGCTGCGGCGGCGGGAACGCCAGGCCCGCGACTTCGCCCGATCCCGAAAAGCCGATCCTCAGCAGCAACGGAGCGCGGGCGAAGGCGATCGTGACGTCGGCCGTGACCAGGCCGCCGCGCCGCTGGCAATGGACCGTGACCCGGCCGGGGGGCGCTTCGGCCCCGGCGCTGCGGCTGGCCCAGGCGCGATCGAAGGCCTGGAACGGAATCCTGCCCCGGAACCCGGGAGCGGCGTCCGCGTAGACCTCCGCCGTCCGGCCGTCGAGGAGCGCTCGCACCACGGCGCGGGCGCGGTCTTCCCACTCCGGCCCGACCGGCTGGGGGCGGGCCTCGCCGGGATCGCCGCCGGCCAGCACGAGCCGCGCCGCACGGGCCAGCGCGTCGGAGTAGCCGCGGCTGCTGACCATGATCGCGACGCCGCGCCCCTGGGCGGGGTCGATGATGACCGACGACGAGAAGCCGCCGGTCCTGCCGCTGTGCGCACGCAGCCGCCCGTCGAGCACGATCCAGCCGAGGGCCTGCTCGCGGCCGGGCTCGATCGTGAACTGCGGCTGTGCCGCCGCGGTGAGCGCGGCCCCGAGCGGCCCCGGCGGCGGGAACAGGCACGCGCTGGCGTAGCTGGCCAGGTCGGCGACGGTCGCCTCCACCCCGCCAGCGCCGGGCAGCGGCCGGTCCCAGTGGCGCGCCTCGCGGCCGTCGGTGTGCCCGGGCAGCGGGACCCCGCCGCCGGCCTTCCCAACACCCGAGCAGGTCATCGACAACGGGCCCAGCAGCCGCTCGGCGATCAGCGCCGGGTAGCCCGTGCCGCTGGCCCGTTCCAGCACCAGGCCGAGGAGCTGGTAGCCGAAGTTCGAGTACACCCGGGCGCCGGGAGTGATGGCGGCCCGGCGGAGGCCATCCTCGGCCAGTTCGGGGGTGAACGCGGCCCAGTAGTTAGCCGGATCGGCCGGCCGGAAGTTCGGCGCGGTCCCGGGCAGCCCGGAGGTGTGCGTGGCCAGCTGCCTGAGGGTGATCCCGCCGTTGCGGCCGGCCGTCAGCCACCGGCCGATCCCGTCGTCCAGTGACAGCGTCCCCTCGGCGGCGAGCAGCACGAGCAGCGTCGCTGTCATCGTCTTGGTGACCGAGCCGATCTCGAACCGGCCGTCGGGCGGCACGCCGTGGCTGGCGTGGGTCGCGGCGATGGCCCGGTCAACCGCGGCGGCTGCCACCGCGACGCCGGGCGCCTCGAACGAGCCATCAAACGTCTCGGTCAGCGACCGCGCCGCCCGCTCAGCCCATGCCATCGGCAGCCAGCCTATCCGGGAATCTTCCCGGCCTACCGCACGCCGCGGCCCGCTCCCGGACATCGGTGATACTCCGTCTGAGAGCATCGCCGCAGGTCAACCGGGCAGGCCAGCTAACCGTCCTAATGGCTACCTGGAGCTAGACGAGCCGCGGGGGGGTTCAGTCAGTGAGGATCAGCAAGCTTGCCGTTGCCGCGTTGTCCGCGCTCGGGTTAGCCGCGGTCGCGCTGGCGGCGCTTCCGGTCACCGGGGCCGCCGCGCGGACCGCCGTCGCGGCGCGCCCAGACTTCCGCCATGCCTGCTCGGCTGCGACGGCCGGCTGGGGGCAGTGCGGGGCCCTGGTGGAGACCAACGTGGTTACCTTCCAGGGGGTGTCCCGTGACGCGAGCCCGGCCGGCTACGGTCCCGCCCAGCTGCAGAGCGCCTACAACCTGACCCGGGCCGCGGCCACGGCGGGCGCGGGCGAGACGGTGGCGGTCGTGGACGCCTACAACGACCCCGATGCGGCCGCGAACCTGGCGGTCTACCGCGCCCAGTATGGCCTTCCCGCGTGCGGCACCGGCTGCCTCCGCACGGTCAACGAGGAAGGCGAGGCGAGCCCGCTGCCGAAAGCCGCCGGCAAGACCGGCTGGGCGACCGAGGAGTCGCTGGACCTCGACATGGTGTCGGCGATCTGCCCCAACTGCCACATCCTGCTGGTCGAGGCGAAGACCGACTCACTCGGCAACCTCGGCAAGTCCGTGGACGCCGCGGTCACGCTCGGCGCGAAGTTCGTGTCCAACAGCTACAGCTCGCCGGAAAACTCCGGCGAGACCGCCGATGACGCCTACTATGACCATCCCGGCGTCGCGGTGACCGCGGCCGGCGGCGACTCCGGCTACGGCGTCGGCTTCCCGGCCGCGTCGCAGTACGTGACCTCGGTCGGCGGCACGTCGCTGGTCCGCGATTCCGCCGTGGCGCGCGGCTGGCGAGAGACCGTCTGGAACGACAGCTACGGCGCCACCGGCTCCGGCTGCTCCCGCTACGAGCCCAAGCCGTCCTGGCAGACGGACACCGGCTGCGCCAGGCGCACCGACAACGACGTCGCGGCCGACGCCGACCCGGGCACCGGCGCCGCGGTCTACGACAGCTACGACCAGGGCGGCTGGATCGAGGTCGGCGGCACGTCCGAGGCCGCGGCGATCATCGCGGCGACCTACGCCCTGGCCGGCCCGGCCGCCGCAGGCACGTACCCGGCCGCGTTCCCTTACCAGCACACCGGCGACCTGTACGGCATCACCTCGGGCAGCGACGGCAGCTGCGGCGGCTCCTACCTGTGCACGGCCAGGGCGGGATACAACGGCCCGGCCGGGTGGGGCACGCCCGACGGCACCGCCGCGTTCCAGGCCGTCGACCACACGGTCGTGATCGCCAGCCCGGGCAGCAAGCACAGCAGGAAGGGCGTGCGGATCACCCCGGTGCGGATCTCGGCGCACGATTCCGATGGCCGCGCGGCGCTGACGTTCACGGCGACCGGGCTGCCTCCCGGGCTGAAGATCAGCCGGGGCGGCGTCATCTACGGAAAGCCAAAGGCCGCCGGTTCCTACCTGGTCAGGGTGTACGCGACCGACCGCACGGGGGCGACCGCGTCGGTCAAGCTGCGGTGGATCGTGCTCCGGGGGCCTGCCCGCTGACCGTGCGCTCAGTCCTGCTGGGCCCAGCCCTGAGCGCGCTGCACGGCCGCACGCCAGCGCGCGTAGGCCCGCTCGTCCCTGGCCCCGGGCTCGAACCGGCGGTCCAGCCGCCAGGTGGCGGCGAGCTCGGCCGTCGACGACCACACACCGGTGGCGAGCCCGGCCAGGAACGCGGCGCCCAGCGCCGTGGTCTCGGCGACCACGGGACGCTCGACCGGCACTTGGAGCTGATCCGCCTGCAGCTGCATGAGCAGGTCGTTGGTGCTCGCGCCGCCGTCGACGCGCAGCGGCGCGCCACCGCCGCGCTGGCCGGGCGCCTCGGCGGCCATGAGCTCGGCGACGTCCCGCACCTCGAACGCGATCGCCTCGAGCGCGGCACGGACCAGGTGCGCCCGGGTCGTCCCCCTGGTCAGGCCGAACATCGCGCCGCGCGCGTCCGGATCCCAGTACGGCGCGCCGAGCCCGGTCAGCGCCGGGACGAACACGACGCCGCCGGTGTCGGGAACCGAGCGCGCCAGCGCCTCGCTCTGCGCGGCGTTGTCGAGCAGGCCGAGCCCGTCGCGCAGCCACTGCACCGCGGCGCCGGTCACGAACACCGATCCCTCCAGCGCATAGGTCAGCGCGCGGGAGGGATCCATCCACGCCACCGTGGACAGCAGCCCGGCCCGCGACCGGACGATCGACGTCCCGGTGTTGCACAGCACGAACGACCCGGTGCCGTACGTGCACTTCGCGGAGCCGGGGGAGAAGCACGCCTGCCCGAACATCGCCGCCTGCTGATCGCCGGCGATGCCGGCCACCGGCAGCGACAGGCCGAGGAACGCTGCCGGGTCGCAGTGCCCCACCACGCCGTACGACGGCACCACCTCGGGCAGCGCGTGCGGCGGCACCTCGAAAAGCTGGCACAGCTCCGCGGACCACTGTCCAGCCTCGATGTCGAACAGCAGCGTGCGCGACGCGTTGGACGCGTCCGTGACGTGGTGCCGGCCCCCGGTCAGCCGGGCGATCAGGTAGGAGTCCACGGTGCCGACGGCGAGCGAGCCCTCGGTGACGCCGCACCACACGTCCGGGTCATTTTCGGCCAGCCAGGTCAGCTTCGTGGCGGTGAAGTACGGGTCGAGCCGGAGCCCGGTGAGCTCGGCCACCCGCTCCTCGTCGCCCCGTTCCCGCATCCGCGCGCAGATGTCCGCCGTCCGCCGGTCCTGCCACACGATCGCGCGCCGCGGCGCCACCAGCGTGGCCCGGTCCCAGACCACCGCGGTCTCCCGCTGGTTCGTGATCCCGATGCAGCTCGGCGGGTCGGCTCCGTGCAGCGCCTGCCCGCACGCCGCGAGCGTCGCCTGCCAGATGCCTTCCGGCAGGTGTTCAACCCATCCGGGCCTGGGGTAATACTGACGGAACTCTTCGTAACCGCGCCCCGCCACGGCGCCGTCGGCCGAAATGATGAGGGCAGTGACGCCCGTCGTCCCAGCGTCGATCGCGAGCACGCTCATGGGCACTAGTGTGGCGGGCGACACACGGAGTTGAGCACCTCACGCGAGAGGAAGATCGATGCGAGTCGGAGTGCTGACCGGCGGCGGTGACTGCCCGGGCCTGAACGCGGTCATCCGGGCGATCGTGCGCACCGGCGTTGCCGAATACGGCTACGAGTTCACCGGGTTCCGCGACGGCTGGCGCGGGCCGCTCGAGGGCGACACCATGCCCCTTGACGTGCAGGCGGTCCGCGGCATCCTGCCCCGCGGCGGGACGATCCTCGGCTCCTCACGGACCAACCCGCTGGGCGAGAGCGCGGCCGAGGGAGGCCGGTCCGGGCTGCAGCGGATCAGGGACAACCTGGCCGGCCTCGGTGTCGGCGCGCTGGTGGCAATCGGCGGCGAGGACACCCTGGGCGTCGCAGCCCGGCTGAACGAGGAGGGCGTGAAGGTCGTCGGCGTGCCGAAGACGATCGACAACGACCTTGGCGCGACGGACTACACGTTCGGCTTCGACACCGCCGTGAACATCGCGATGGAGGCCATCGACCGGCTGCACACCACCGCGGAGAGCCACCACCGGGCGCTGATCGTCGAGGTGATGGGGCGCAGCGCCGGCTGGATCGCGCTGCACGCCGGCATGGCCGGCGGCGCGAACGTGATCCTGATCCCGGAGCAGCCGTTCGACATCGAGCAGGTCTGCGGGTGGGTGGAGCACCGGTTCCAGACCCTGTACGCGCCGATCGTGGTGGTCGCCGAGGGCGCGCACCCCAAGGACGGGATCGACACGCTGATCGCGCAGGAGCGCGACGCGTTCGGCCACGTCCGCTACGGCGGGGTCGGGCAGATGCTGGCCGGCGAGATCGAGAAGCGCACCGGCAAGGAGGCCCGCGCGATCGTGCTGGGCCACGTCCAGCGCGGCGGCACCCCCACGGCGTTCGACCGGGTGCTGGCGACGCGTTTCGGCGCGCACGCGATCCGCGCGGTCGCCGACGGCGCGTTCGGCGCGATGGTCGCGCTGCGCGGCACCGATATCGTCCGCGTCCCGATCTCCGCCGCGACCAGCGAGCTCAAGCTGGTGCCGCCGGAGCGCTACGCCGAGGCCGAGCTGTTCTTCGGCTGACCGGCTGCCGGGCTCACCCGGCCCGATGCGCTGCCCGGAAGGACGCTGCCTTGACCCGGTTCTGGCAGGACGTCGAGCAGAACCGGCGGGTCGCGTTGCGTGAGGTGTCGACGAAGACGCGGTCGCACCGGGGGGCGCCGCAGACGCCCAGGCGCCCGCGCGATTCGCCGCCGAGCACCACGGCAAGCCCGGTGGCGCACCCCGCGGCCCAGCCGGTGACCAGCGAGTCCTCGGCGCCGTGGAAGTGCAGGTGCCAGGGCTCGCCGTCGTGCCTCTCCAGGTGCGGCCTGGCGCCCGTGCTGGCCAGCATGTCGTTGACCAGGCGGGCCGCGGTGTCCGCCTGGCCCGCCGCCGCCGCGTCAAACACCGCGCGGATCGCGCCGGCCACCG
>JASHOI010000181.1 GCA_030041195.1 Streptosporangiaceae bacterium
GCCTTCATAGACCTCAGCATCATCCGCATGTCCGCGACCACCTTGCCGTCCTGGCCGAGGGCACGGGAGTCGTACCATAGGACTTCGGTTTGGGGGGTCTGGCTAAGCGCGACGATCTCGCCGGTCACTGTGTAGGTGGTCCCGATGAACACCGGACCGCGGTGGAAGCGGACCTCGATGGCGCCGAACAGGCCGACCCGCGGTCCCATTTGCGCCTTGGTCGGCGCCAACAGCTCCGAATACAGCAGGTTCACCACTGCAGACGGCGAAGCGATCCGGCCGCCCCAGGGCGAGCTGCCGGTGTACCAGTCCAGCGGCTCGGTCATCGCGCCCTTAGCGATGGCGGATGCGGTGCGCTGGCCGTCCGGAGTAAGGGTGAGCTCGCCGAGGCTGTCGCCGGGCCGCAGGTTCCGCATTATCCGCAGCTCTGAGGGATCGACCGGGCGCAAGTCCCGCCCCCGCAGGGCTGACGGCTGCGTGGGCTGGCCGACGCTTGCGGTGCCCTCAGCGATGATCGTGTCACCGCCGTCTGTCGCCCAGGCGCGCACCTGGGGATCAACCGCTCCGGTCGGCGGACGTTCCAGGAAGGCCTGCACGGGCTCGTTGTCGACCCGGGCATTTCGGAAGTACAGTGACAGGCTGCCTGTCTCGAACCACTGACGGCCAAACGCGTCGAGCAACAGCGGCGGGAACTGGTCCATGTGCACGCTTCCAGCCACCGTGCCACCGCGAAAGCCCAGTGCCGACGCCGTCTCGTCGTCGTGGATACTGCCGGCGATGTCGGCCGCGAGGTTGCGCGCGTGCCGGACGGGGCCAGTTATTACGTTGGTGTCGGGCGCCATCGTTACTCCTTACTGGGCCTGCCGACGGGCAGATGTCGCGAGCATGTGCCGGACGGATCCGCCGCGCAACCTGGCCCTCGTCAAGGCACTTTCGCTTACTTTGCTTCACTGCTACAACGCCCTGTGGCCTGACCATCTGGGCTGGCGCTTCTCGACGAAAGCGGCGATTCCCTCCTCCTGATCTCCGCTGGCGAGCCAATCAGCCCTCAGTTCAACGCCGGCCGCCTTCGCTTCCGCTTCACCAAGCGAGAAGGCTGCCCGGGCCACAGCCTTGGAGTACCTGACGGCGTGCGGAGCGGCCTCGCAGATCGCCTCTGCGAGCTCGAAAGCGGCCGGGATGCTGTGCCCGGTGGGGACCACTCGGTTGACTAGTCCGAGCTCATAGGCTCGCTGCGCCGTCATCGGCACGCCGGTGAGGATCACCTCAAGGGCCACCGTCGGAGGAATCCGACGTGGCAGGCGCTCCAGGCCGCCAGCTCCGGCCACGATTCCCCTGCGAACCTCGGGAAGCCCGAACTGAGCGTGCTCTTCAGCGACGATCAAGTCGCAGCCAAGGCAGAGCTCGCAGCCGCCCCCGAACGCGAAGCCGTTGACCGCGGCGATGATCGGCTTCTTCAGCAGCGGGGTCACGCCACCGAACCCGACAACAGCCGCCGGATCTTGCTGCGGGCCGTTGGGGCATGCCTTCTTGAGGTCGGCGCCGGCACAGAAGGCCCGTTCCCCTACTCCTGTCACGATGTGCACCCAGATACCGGGGTCCGCTTCTTGCTCATCCCAGGCCGCAATGAGCGCTGCCTTGAGCGCATCGCTCATTGCGTTCCTCGACTCGGGGCGATTCATCCGAACAATGCCAACGTGTCCCTGTCGTTCGCGCAGGACAATCGGCTCGCCTGCCCTATTAGTCGGAATCAGAGTCACTTCATCTTCCTAATTAGTTAGGCGGCTTGTGGCGGGAGTGGTTACGGAGGCTGACTGCTGCTGGCCCGCAGCAGTTCGGCATTGTGCTTGTCGACCAGCGGCGCTGGCCGCTGAATACGCCAGTTGCCGCGCTCCGCCTTGAACAGCGCGCCGGGACACGGCCACACGGTCGAGTAGCGGATGATGGACGGGCGTCGGAAAGTCACGTGCCACAACCCGCGGATCGCTGAGTGCTCCGATCCGGAGTACGGGGATACCGTAGTCGTTATCCTTCATCTCCGTCTCCCCGCCGCCCAGCCCACCGACGCGCCTAAGCGGCAACGGCCGCGACGGCCGCCGTATCATCTGCGACCCCGGAGCCTGGCTGCAACGACAGGCGGTCGCGCACGTAGTCCCCTATCCGGTAAACGCAGAGCACAGTAATGGCAATCATGAGACCTGGAGCAATTATCTGGCCCGGAGATGCAAGGATATTCTGATACGCGATCGCCAGATCCCCGCCCCAATTCGCTGTAGGCGGCTGAATGCCCAGGCCGAGGAAAGAGATAGCGCCTTCGATGATGAAGGCAAGACCGGTAAATATTGTGACCTGAACAACGACCGGAGCGATAGCAAACGGCAAAATATGGCGAAACACGATGATCCGCCTAGGGCATCCGGACAAGATCGCGCTATCGACATATCCCTTCGTGCGATATTCTAGGACGCCGATCCGGGCTAGCCTCGCCAGCACGGGCGAGAATACGATCCCTACAGATATCATCGAGCTTACCAGGCTCGCACCGATGATACCGGTGACAACGATTGCCAGGACAAGAGCCGGGAACGACAGCATCGAGTCAGCCAGTCGCATCAGCGCTGGGCCCAGAAAGCGTGGCCAGTAGCCGGCGACAACACCCCAGGGAACGCCGATAAGCAGTGCTACTACGATTGCAATTATCACACCTTCAAACGCACTTCGTCCCCCCCAGATCATCCTGCTGAATACGTCTCGACCAAGTCCGTCCGTGCCGAAGAGATGATGAAACGATGGTCCCGCAAAACGCGTCTGGAGGTCCTGGGCGTTAGGGTCGTAGGGTGCAACCCACGGTGCGAACACGGCAGCAAGCAGCAGAATTGTCATAACTGCAATGGCCGCCCGCAGGCCCCATTGTTTGGAGTGGCGCGGCTGACCCGACTCTTGTGGTCGTTTCGGCAATTCCTCAAGCTGCACTGCATTCACTCGGGCTTTCACATCCTATCTTGGCAAAGGAGACTCTTATCCGTTCATTGTGGCGTGATTATCGGAGCCGCGGATTTACCGCAGCCGCGGCGACGTCAACGACGAGATTAAGCGCCACTACGATGGCAACGTAGACGATGACAATGCCTTCAATCATCGTATAGTCCCTATTGGTTATTGCTTGGACGAGCGAGTTGCCGAGCCCAGGAAGCACGAAGATCTGCTCGATAACCACCGTGGCGCCAAGCATGCCTATCAGCAACAGTCCGTAGACATTGAGTATGGTAGGAAGTGCGTTACGGAAGCTATATCGCCATAGGATCCGAGCATTTCTAATGCCCATAGCACGGGCAGTGAGGACGAAATCCTCATCCATCGCGCTGGCGACTGCACTGCGTACTTGCCGGACCACGACGGCCGCAGCGCCGAGGCCCATCGTAATCGACGGCAGGAACATGTGATAGAGGTTGTCAGCAGGGTCGGCTGTGAACGGCACAAAGCCGAGCACTGGGAAGATATGCAGGGCGACGGCAAAGAGGTCCACCAGGACGATCGCCACGAAAAAGTCCGGAAAGGCCAGGCCAACTCCAGAAGTGCCAGTAATGAGGCGGTCAAGTCGGCTGTTCCGATGTGAAGCTGCTATCAGGCCTGCTGGGACGGCCAGCAGGATGGACCACAGAGCTGCAAGTGCCACAAGCTCCGCCGTTACCGGCAGGCCCTGCCCGACTGTCGTCGACACGGCCTGACCGGTTTCCAGCGAAGTGGCGAGATTACCCCGGAGTAGTCCGCCGAGCCACGTCAGGTACTGCACGATCACGGGATGATCGAGACCCATTTGCTGGTTGAGCGCCGCGATCGCCGTGCGTGTCGCATAGATACCCAGCTTGGCCTGGGCAGGCCCACCTGGCACCAGTCGCACGAGCAAGAAGATGGCCACGCTCGACAAGAGCGCGGTAGGCACCAGTGTCACGCACCTCCGTACGACGACCAGAGAGACCCATCGCAGGTTCCCGAAAACGGCGTCGCGCCGCCGAGGCACCGCGATCAGTCCCGTGCCCGCCGAGTGCCGCGCCTTGACTGACTCGTGCCCGCCAGTCTGGACATCTGCCCGTTCCATTGCCATAACTCACCGCCTCGTCAGCATCGCGTCACCAAGTCCACAGTCCGCCGCGGGCCCGGGAAGGCATCGCCGCGGCAGCCGGTGCCTTCCCGGGCGCTGCACTAGCCGAGAGACAGATACGCCAGATCCGGTTCATCGTTGAGGCTATAGGCGCTAGCTTCACCGTGAACATTCGACGTGTATGCGTCGTATTCTGGGTTGTAATACAGCGGAATGGATGGCGCCTGCGAGGCCAGTACAGCGTTCGCGTCATCGATAGCCGACTGCATCCCATTGTTGGTATACACCGAGTTCATCGCGTTCACGGGAGCGGCCATCCCGGCTGGGTGTACGCCGGTAAATGAGCTTGACGGAGCGTACATTAGCTGATAGGTGAGGAACGGCGTTACCGTACAGCACCAGCCCGTAAAGTATATGTCGGCCGCATTTGACGTGTTGAACTCGGTGTTTACCTGAACGCCAGGGCCGACGGTCAGTTTGAGCGTAATGCCAACCTTGGCCAGGTCGGCGGCGACGATAGTTGCGTCGGTGTTATACGGAGGAAGGTCAATCGCCAGGGCGGTCAGGTTCAGGCCATGTGAATATCCTGCCGCAGCCAGCAATTGCCTCGCTTTGGCCGGGTTATACGGCCACATGTTGGACATCGACGGCTCTCCGTAAGGGCTACTTGGCGCATACGGAGTGAACGCCGGCTCATCCTGCAATCCGTCCGACGACGCTTCCGCGAGCGCCCTGCGATTTATTGCGTACTCGATCGCTAGTCTTACTTTCACATTCCCCATGGGATTGAGCTTCGGGTTAATGAAGGCCTCCGTAACCGCAAGCGCCTTACTGCTGGTGTAATAGTGGAGGCTGGGATTGGATCGAATTGATCCAAGCTGCGTTGCCGTCAGGCCGAATGCATATTGAGCCGCGCCCGAGGTAAGCGCGCTGACGACAGAATTCGCGTCGCTGATAATCTCGATGTCAAGCTGTGCGACCTTCGCCGCCGGCGAGCCGGCGAACTTGTAGTCGGCATAACGTTCAAGCTTTACGCTCGCGGAAGGCGTATAGCTGACCAGCTTGAAGGGCCCCGCGCCAACGGGATGAGTGCCGAGAAAGCGGCCGTACTTCTTAATTGCCGCGGGAGAGACTATGTAGCCGATACGGCTGGCCAGGACACCGGGCAAGCTCGCAGTCGGAGCATCGAGGTTGATCTGGACGACGTTCTGCCCTATCGCCTCAATGCTTTTCATTGTTGGAATCGTGTTCAGCTTCTCGCCTACGCAGTGCTCGATACTCGTGACGACCGCCTGGGCGTTGACCTTTGTCCCATCCTGAAAGGTCAGTCCGGATCGGAGGGTCAACCTGAAGGTCTCTTTCGCCGGGCCAGAGAAACTCCAGGACGTAGCTATTCCAGGCTGCAAGGCTCCGGTGCTCGGGACATAGTAGATCAATGGCGCGTAGATGAGATCAAGATACGGAAAGTCACTCCCGCCTGCTCCCGCACAGGGATCGAGGCTAGTGGGCGCGGAGTCCGTCGCCACGGTAAGGGTCGCAGTGCTCTTTGAGCTCGCCGTACTCGAGCTGCCGCTGGATCCGCAGGCCGTCAGCACTGCCAGCCCCATGCCAAACATAATGCCTATCGCAATAGCCCGCATTCCAGGCTTCCGGTCGCTGGACGCCCGTTGCGCTCTTAGCTCACTCCCTCTTTGTCTGCTCATCGACAAGCTCCCTAGTTGAGGTTTCGATATCGTCACGCGCGCGCACCCTCTCGGTGCCTTGTTCAGCTTCATCTGCCTCCTGACGTTCCTCAGCGGGCCACTCTGCATTTCTGTGGCACGCAACGCTATGGAGGTCACCTATGGCCGAGAAACGCTCGATGGCTAGCAGTTCCGGTTCGGTCGCCCGGCACACCTCCCGGGCGAATGGGCACCGTGTATGGAATCGGCACCCCATTGGCGGATGACGAGGATCTGGCATTTCCCCGGTGATTACGATCCGGCTCCGGCCCTTTTCGGTCGACATCCGAGGGACGGCATCAATCAGAGCACGGGTATACGGGTGCTGTGGCTCGGTGAGTATCTGCGTTGTCGGTGCTATCTCGACAATCTTGCCCAGGTACAGCACGGCGACGCGATCTGCTAGCGCGGCAACCGCTCCGAGATCATGCGATATAATCACGTACGTCAAAGCTCGCTCGACCCGAAGATCGGCGAGGAGCTTGAGGACTTCTCCCTGGATCGAGGCGTCCAGTGACGCGACCGGCTCATCGAGCAGGATTACGGGTGCGTCGGATGCCAGGGCGCGCGCGATAGTCACTCTTTGCCGCTGACCGCCCGACATCTCTCCGGGCAGCCGATCAGCGATATCAGCTGAGAGCCCCATCCGCGAGATTAGCTCGATTGCGACCGGCCGCAGCGCTGCAGGGCTCTTGGCCGACCTCGGAACTACGGGCTCGACGACGCTTTTCCAGGCGGCGATGCGGGGATTGAGCGCGTCGCTCGCGTTCTGAAATACAACCTGTACGCGAGCTGCACCTTTCTGTCGAGATGCTTTCCTGCTTGTGCCGCCACGGTCGAAGGAGATCGTTCCTTCAGAGAGCGGGGCCAGGCCCGCGATGGCACGTAGAAGGGTAGTCTTTCCTGAGCCTGTCTCACCAATTACGCCCAGTACCTCGTTCTTTCGCACGGCCAGCGACACTTTGTCAAGCGCCCTCAGGCGCCGCCTGCCCATACCAAAAGTGACTGAAACATCGTTTACCCTGATAATGTCTTCAGGCTTGTTCTCCGTCATAAGTCTTTCGCCGCCAGCGTCAGCTCACGATCTCGTAGGCATCTCGTCCAGCCGCCGGCGACACTGGGCGCCAGGCTGGCTGTGTTGCTGACGCATGCTTCTTGCTTGAAGTCGCACCGCGGATGGAATCGACAGCCAGTCGGCGGCGAATAAGGGGAGGCTGGAAGCCCTCTGATGCTTACGGCGGCGCCGATGTCTTCGCTCAGGTCTCGAGATGCCGAGCGGACTAGGGCTCTCGTGTAAGGATGCCTGGGGGCTTTGACGAGCTGCTCTTTAGTGTCGACAGAAACCGTCTGCCCGCAGTACAGCGTAGTGACATCGTCACACATCTCGCCAACAAGCCCCATGTTATGGGTGATCAGAAGAATTGAAACGGCACGCTCAGTTACAACGCCCCGCAGCAGCTGGAGGATCTGTGCCTGGATGGTCGCGTCTAGTGCGGTCGTAGGCTCGTCTGCTATCAGCACAGTCGGACTGCACGCCAGGGCCATCGCAATCATGACTCTCTGAGCCATGCCTCCTGACAGCTCGAACGGGTATGAGCGAAATACCTGCGTCGCGTTGGGGAGACGGACCGCTGCGAGACTCTCGACAGAGCGCCGTGTTGCATCGGCCCTGGTGACCTCTTCGTGCGCTCGAATGACATCCACTATCTGCCGGCCGACCGGCAGCATCGGATTTAGAGCTGACATCGCGTCCTGGGAGATCATGCTGATGCGGTGCCCGCGAATTTTTCTAAGTTCCTCGCCCGTGGCGACGAGCAAGTTCCGGCCCTCAAACGAGATTGTGCCGCCGGCAACATTGGCGCCTGCTGGCAGCAGTCCCAGCACACTGCGCGCCGTCAGGCTTTTTCCACTACCGCTCTCTCCAACGAGACCCATTACTTTGCCGCGATACACACTCACGCTGACGTCGTCGATTATCCGGCGGCCACGGATGGCGATCGCGAGGTGCCGAACCGATAGCACCTCGGGCGCATCCGTGGGCATGTTGCTCGAGTCGGGTCCTTGCATCAGCAGTCGCTCTCACAGGCGGTTCGTGGCAGCTTGGCAGACTGACCGGGCGTCGCCTTCCTTGGCTGCGGTGTGGTCGTCGCAGCTGCGTGCGCCCCGTCCGCAGTGACAGCCTGAAGCTCGGCTTCCGGGAGATCTGAGAGTGCAGAACGCACCGGATACTGCCTCCCTGCCGTCGAGCCTGATGCGGGAACCCCAGCCGGTTTCGTGCCGGTAAATCAGCACCTCAGTGCAATATTTCTGGGAGGGTACACCGTATACGGGACACTGGTCAATCACTCATCTGAGCACATGCCCGCCTCCCAGCGACCTCGAAGCACGCTGTTGCCACGGGCAACGGGATCTCTGGCAGGTCTGCGGAAGTTGCTCACCCAGCGGTCAGTAGCGTCCGCCGCGCTAGTAGAAGCGGTCGAGGTGGCAGGCGGTATGCAGTGATCCCAGGCTCGGTGCCTTCCTTGGCGTGCCTGCTGACCAGTTCATCGATGACCACCTGATCGATCGCGCCACTTCAAGACCGTGCCACGCACGTGCGGCGTCAAGGATGCGCTGCGCGGTTGCTGCCCGCTGGGCGGCTCCAAGATCGCCTCAGGCAAGGCCGAAGTCCTGTTCCACCTTCTAGCCGGCCCCGTTCGCGGTTGATGGCCCCCCACTGGATGGCTGATCGCAGCTGGCTGTGGCAGGCGATAGTCCTCCAGGCGTGCTCGTATCTACGCGCAAATCGGCGGAGCTTGGCGTCTTGATGTCAGCAGTAACCCGAGACCGCGTAGCAGCAAGGGGCGTTCATCCATGGTCCCAGCCGAAGCTTCGGCCATGTTCTGGATCAGCCGTGTACCGTATACTGTGTTCGGCGTCGATTGAAGATTTGATGCTCCGTGTATAGCTGCGGAAAGTTACTGAAATCGCAGGAGACGCAGGAGGACGAACATGACAGGCATCGACATTGTCGGCGGTGCCCGCACGCCGTTCGGACGATACGGTGGCGCGCTGGCCTCAGTCCGGCCTGACGACCTCGCGGCGCTCGTGATTGGAGTTGCCCTTGAGCGCGCTCACGTGGGCCCGGACGACGTGGACGAGGTAATTTTCGGCACGGCGAATCAGGCAGGCGAAGACAACCGCAACATTGCCCGGATGGCTACGCTGCTGGCCGGCCTGCCTTGCTCCGTGCCGGCCTTCACCGTCAATCGCCTGTGCGCCAGCTCGCTGACGGCGATCGCGCTCGCCGCTGATGAGATCGCCAATGGGGGCGCTGACATCATCGTGGCCGGGGGCGTCGAGTCCATGACTCGCGCTCCGTGGGTCATGGCGAAGCCGGGCACTCCCTGGGCCAAGCCGGGGGAGATCGCCGACTCCTCGCTGGGGTGGCGCTTCACTAACCCTAAGTTCGCTGACATTGACGGCGGGAAGGCGACGCTGTCCATGGGGGAGACGGCCGAGGAAGTAGCCGAACTGGACGGCATCAGCCGGGCGGAGTCCGACGCTTACGCACTGGCCAGCCAGGAGCGGGCGGCCGTCACGGTGGCGTCAGGTCTGCTCAGCGATCACCTGGTCACGGTCTCGACTGCTGCGGGAGATGTCGTCAAGGATGAGTGCCCTCGGTCAACCTCGGCCGAAGCACTCGGACGGCTGCGGCCGTCATTCCGGGCGGGCGGGATCGTTACTCCGGGATCTGCTTCGCCGCTATCGGACGGGGCCGCCGCGGTCATCGTGGCGAGCGATGAGGCGGTCGCGCGGCTGGGCCTGGCTCCGCGCTGCCGAGTGATGGCGCACGCCGCGGCGGGAGTGCCGCCCAGCGTCATGGGCCTGGGCCCGGTGCCGGCCACGCAGAAAGCGCTCAAGCGTGCTGGGTGGACCGTTGGCGACCTGGAGTGCGTGGAGATCAATGAAGCCTTCGCGCCGCAGGTCCTGGCGTGCATCCGGCGGCTGGAGCTTGACCCCGCCTTGGTCAACCAGGCTGGTGGAGCTATCGCCTTCGGTCACCCGCTCGGCGCCTCAGGTGCGCGCTTGGTGCTCTCCCTCCTCGCGCAGATGGAGCGAGACGGACAGCACCGTGGGCTGGCGACGATGTGCGTCGGAGTCGGGCAGGGCGCCGCGATGCTGGTAGAGCGCGCATGAGCACGGCCGCGACCGTCGCCGTCGTCGGTGGCTGCACGATGGGCGCGGGGATCGCACAGGTCCTGGCCGAGCGGGACCGGTCAGTAGTCGTCCTGGAGGCCACGGAGCAAGCGGCGACTGCAGCGGCCCGCTGGGTCGAGACCTCGATGGAGGCGGCGCAGCACCGCGGAAAGCTGGCACGCCCGGTCCGAGATGCCATGTCCAGCATTGCCTTGACGACCGACGTGAACGAGCTGGGCCAGGCCGAATCGTGATCGAGGCCGTGCCAGAGGACCCTGCCCTAAAACGAGACGTTCTCGCCAGGATTGAGTCCGCGGTCGGGACGGAGGTGATCATCGCCACGAACACCAGCTCGCTCACCATAGCCACCTTGGCCGCCGGCGTTCGCGAGCCGCGGCGGTCTGTCGGCATGCATTTCAATCCGATGCCCGCGTCGAAACTGATCGAAATCGTGCGCGGTCCGGACACCGGTGAGCAGGCGGTGCAGGGGGCAGCCGACCTTGCGGCGGCCGTGGGCAAGGAGATCATCACGGTGCGGGGACTCGCCGGGCTTCGCCACGAGCCGCCTGGGCGTCGCGCTCGGCCTGGAGGCGATCCGCATGCTCGAAGAAGGCATGGCCCACGCGGCTGACATCGACCCGGGGCATGATGCTCGGTTACCAGCACCCGATGGGGGGCCGCTGCGCCTGACAGCCCTGGTCGGGCTCGACGTGCGTCTGAGCATCAGCGAGTACCTGGCCGAGAAACTGGGCGATCGTTTCGCCCCGCCGGCCTTGCTGCGCTCGCTGGTCGCCGACGGCCACCTTGGGCAGAAGACTAGCCGGGGCTTTTACCTCTGGCCGTGATCAGGAGGCCTGTCTCAGCTGTTTCCCGGGCGCTCCAGGGAGTGCCACAGATCCACGGCGGGCATGGCCTCGGGCCGCACGGCCCGGCTCGCGTCCGCTGGGGCTGGCCGTCCAGCCTAGAGGTTTAGCCACGGTCGAAGTCCACGAGATCTCGCCTGACCGGCTTCTGCCATGTGCTCCGCCTCGTAATTCCAGAACTCACTTCTGAAATTACCGTCTAGGTCGGGACCATCGCGTGTTGGAGAAGCGGGGCCGCCCGGCCGGAGAGATGACCACCTGCCTCGCGGCAGTCTGGCCCCGCAACAGCATGGTTGGCTCTCCCATATCATTACGATCCCGGCGCGGCTACGGGCACCGGTTGCCAGTGATGCGCATGGTGCGATGGTGCCAGTGGGGATATGGGCTGGGAAGCGGACCTGCGGACGGAGCATGTTGCGGGCCAGATACATGCAGTGCAGATGCAGTGCGGGTGTGCTGCGGTCGACCGGCTAGCCAGCGCTGGTTAGCGCGCAGGCGCGGCGGGCGGCCAGTCGCGGTAGTAATACTCGTAGGCGTGGCGGACATGCTCGGCAGCGCGGCGGGCACTCAGGTCCGCGTCGCCCTCCATGACCGCGGCGCCGATAGCGTTGTGCTGCTTGGATGCCGCGGCCAGGTGGCCCGGAGAGGGCGGCCGCACGGCGTACATGGACAGCGCGGTGGTATGTACGAACGCCTGACAGCGATCGAGCTCGTTCAGGCCGCAGTGCCGCAGGATCGTCACGTGGAAGCGGCTGTCCGCCACCCGGAAGCGGTATCTGTCTTCGGCGGCGGCGGCCTCGCTCAGCTCGGTGGTGATCGGCTCGAGGATCATGCCGAGCTCGCGGCGTAGCGGTTCGGCCAGCTCCGCAGCGCGCCGCGCCGCCACGGAGTCGATGACCTCGCGGATCTGCAAAAGGTCCCTGGCGTCGTCGTCCTTGGGATCGGCTACGGCGGCGGCGCCACTGCCGTCGAGCTGGATCAGGCCGTCGCGTTCCAGTAGCTTCAGCGCGTCCCGCATGGGCGTCCGGCTGATCCCGTACTCGCGGGCCAGCGTTTCCTGCGAGAGCTGGCTGCCAGGAGCCAGCTGACCGCTCAGGATGCGCTCGCGCAGCAGGTCAGCCGCCATCTCGCTCAGCTTCGCGGGTCTGGTGATCGGGGTCGCGGCGTCAGCTGGCATTCCGTCTCCGTGTCCAGTGGCCGAGCTTCGTGCCGACCTGGATGCATCGTATACCGTGCACGGCGCTCGCCGTCTCCACTAAACTATTGACCCATATCGGTACACCGTATACCGTGCGTCGTATCCGGGACGCTGATGAAGGCCGCCGTGCTGGGTGTCCTGAGCCCGAAGACGCCCGATCGCGAAGAGGCAGGGAGCAGATGCAGTCAGCGCTCGCCGGCATACGGGTGGTGGAGGTTGCTAGCGGGATCGCCGGGCCGATGGCTGCGATGTTCCTCGCGGATTTCGGCGCGGAAGTCGTCAAGGTCGAACCGCTAGCGGGTGACCCGGACCGCGGTAGGCCGGGATTCTTGATGTGGACCCGGGGCAAGGCGAGCGTCGCGCTCGACCCGGCCAGCGATCGTGATCAGCAACGGTTCGCGGAGCTGCTGGCCTGCGCGGACGTGTGCGTGGCCAGCCCGGGCCAGGCCGCTCTATGGAAGGCAGCAGTCCCGGAGCAGGCGCTAGCCGCGAACCTCGGGCTGATCTACCTGGACGTGCCCCCGTTCCTGGACACGGTCCCCTGGTACGGAGGCCGCGAGTCCGGATCGCTGCTGTCGGCTGCGATGGGAACGTCGCTGCGCCAGTCCTCGTCGGATGGCGGCCCGGTCGACCCTGTCTACCCTCACCTGCTCTATATCCAGGCCTGCTGGGCGGCCTGCTGCGGGGTCGCTGCGCTGGTCGAGCGGGAGCGGTCGGGGCGCGGGCAAGCGGTCACGGTCGGCGGCGTGCACGGCACAATGACTGCAAGCCCGCTGCAGATGGTGGTCCGGCCGGGCGAGCCAGACCCGAGTTCGGCAGTGGGTGGCGGCGGCCACAGCCCGACGTACACGCGATACCAGTGCGCCGACGGGCAATGGCTGTTCCTGGCTGCGCTCACGCCTAAGTTCCAGGAGATCGCGCTCCGGGTGCTCGGCTTCACGGACCTCCTCGAGCGCGCGGCCGCCGACGGGCTGGAAGCGGTGATCGGGCCGACCCAGCGCGCCGTGATCCGGCCCCGGTTTGAGGCGGCGTTCGTCAGCAAGAGCGCGGCCGACTGGCTGGCCGCGTTCAACGAAGCGGGGTGCCCGGTCGCGTTGCTCGCGGATCGGGAGGCTTGGCTGGACCACCCGCAGATCCAGGCGATCGGCATGTCGGCGACCGTGCAGGACCCTGATCACGGAGCGGTGACGATGCCGGCAAACCCGGTCTGGCTGAGCGTCACGCCGCCGCGCCAGCCATCGCCCTGTCCTCGCTTGGGCGAGCCGGACGGTGAGCTGCCGTCCTGGCCGCGCGCCGCCAGGAGGGCAGTTCCGGCACAGGCCAGCGCACCGTCCGGAGGTCCGCTAGCCGGTCTGCGCGTGGTCGACATCGGCGTGGTGCTAGCCGGTCCCTACGCGGGCACGCTGCTGGCCGAGCTTGGCGCGGACGTGATCAAGGTCGAGATCCCAGAAGGCGACAGTTTCCGGCAGCACGGGTTCCCTTACATCCGAGGGCAGCGGGGCATCGCCCTGAACCTGCGCTCAGAGAAAGGGCTAGCCATCTTCGGCGGGCTGGCGCGAACGGCTGACGTGGTCATTGAGAACTACCGGCCCGGCGTGGCCGACCGTCTTGGCGTCGGCTACCAGCGGCTGCGGGAGCTCAGGCCTGACATCGTGTCCATGTCCATCACGGCGTTTGGCGATCGCGGACCGCTGCGCAACGAGGCGGGCTTCGACACGGTCCTGCAGGCGATGAGCGGGATCATGACCGCGCAGGGCGGCGCCGGCGACCCGGTGATGCTCACCCTGGCCGTCAACGACACCGCCACGGCGACACTGGCTGCGCTCGGGATCTGCGTGGCCCTGCTGCATCGCGGCCGGACCGGGACGGGTCAGCAGGGATCCGTCTCGCTGGCTGCCACGTCAGCCCTCCTGCAATGCGAGGAGCTGATCCGGGTCGCGGAGCGGCTCAGTTCTCCTGTCGGCGGCCCCGACTTCCGCGGTCCGGGCGCGACCGACCGGTTCTATGCCGCGGCGGACGGCTGGGTCAGGATCCAGGCCACTGATCCCGCCGAGCGGGCTGCCCTGCTGGGGCTGGCCGGCCTGCCCGAATCGGAGGACGACGTGCTGGCCGGCGCGCTGGTTCGCTGGGTGGCGGAACAGCCCGCCGAGGACGTCTGCGCGCTGCTACTGGCGGCGGGGGTGCCCGCTACCCGTGCACGGCGGACCCGCGAGCTCCCGGAGGATCCGCAGTTCCAGCGTTGGACGATCCAGCAGCGGATCAGCTCCGGCCTGGGCAGCGAGCTCTACGCCTGCGGGCGGATGGCCCGCTTCTCCCGGACCCAGCGCGAGGAGGCCTTGGTGCCGCCGGGCGTCGGCGAGCACAGCGAGCAGATCCTGACCGACCTCGGGCTGTCGCGAGCGGAGATCCAGCAGGTAATCAGCGAGGGGGCCGTGCGCGCGGGAGACCCGATGGTCATCGCGGCAGTGGCGCCCTATCGCTAATCCCTGCCCTCGCCAAATCCGGCAAGCAAAGGAGTCAGCGTGACGTCCGAGAACGAGGTAATCGCCGGCCCGGTACGGCGGCGCAACCTGGCGGCTGAGATGGTCGGCAGCATTCATGACGACAAGACCGCCTCGGCGCTGGGCTCCCGCGGCGGCGGGGGCGCCATGACCGAGTCACCGGATTGGCACACCGGCGCCTCGCCCTGGGGCGGGCCAATCGTGCCGAGCGTCGTGGAGCTGCTGTTCGGCCGGCTGCTCGCGGAAACCAAGGACAGGATGGGGCCGCACGTCGGCCTGTTCGGCGCAATCGAGATCCGCTTCCACCGCGGGCCGGTCCTCATCGATCGCGAGTACACGGTCACCGGCGAGGTCGTCGCGCTGAGCCAGACCCCCAAGACAGAGGTGCTGTGGTTCGACAGCCGCGCCCTCGACTCCGATGGCTCGCTGCTGGCGGAGATGCGGATGATGTCGCGACAGATGAAGCTGTTCTCACCGCTCTACCAGGATCAGGGGGCGGCTCGATGACTGTCGCAGACGCGATCGCCCGGATCGGCACAGCCGACCTCGGCCGGGAAGCCAACGACTACCGCGGTTACATCCGCGAGTGGATCGGCGCGAACGCGCCCGGCGGGCTGGCCGGAATGATCCGGTGGAGCTCGGAGTCGTACGGCTCGCCTGCCCGGGCCAGTGCGATGGCCAGCCCGGAATATGCGGAGTGGGAGCGGCGCCTGTCCGACAGCCACCTGGTCTGCCCGAACTGGCCCGTCGAGTACGGCGGCGGCGGCCTGACGCCCGTGCAGACCCTCGTGTTCGCCGAGGAATGTATCCGCGCCCGGCTGCCTCGCGTAGAGCGCGGCATGGGGGAGCGGATGGTCGGGCCCGCCCTGCTGGCGCACGGCACGCCCGAGCAGAAGGACTACTTCCTGCCCCGGATTATCTCCGGCGATCACCGCTACTGCCAGGGCTACTCCGAACCTGATCACGGCTCCGACCTGGCCAGCATCGAGACAAAGGGCGAAGTCGATGGCAACGAGATCGTGATCACCGGGCAGAAGATCTGGACCTCAGGCGCCCAGAGCTCGAACATGATCTTCATTCTGTGCCGGACCGACCCGGCTGCTCCCCGGCACAGCGGGATCAGCTATGTGCTTGCCCGGTTCTCGCCCGATAACGGCGTGCAGTGGCAACCAGTCCGGCAGATGACCGGCGACGCGCATTTTTGCCAGGACTTCTTCGACGGGACCCGGGCGCCGCTGTTCAACGTGGTCGGCGGGGTCAACAACGGCTGGCGGCCGGCGATGACTACGCTCAGCTTCGAGCGCGGCGGCCATGCCACGACCGTCTACCTCAGCTTCGAGCTGGAGTTCTGGGACCTCGTCCACGAGCTGGAGGCCGCGGGCCGAACCAGCGACCCGCTGGTCCGCCAGCAGCTTGGCTGGGCCTACACCCAGATCTCGCTGATGCGCTTCCATGGGCTGCGGCTGGTCGGCCGGATGCTCCGGGGCGGCGAGTCCGGCCCGGAGGCGTCGGTAGTGAAAGCGTTCCGGACCGAGTATCACCGCCGTTTCGGCGAGATCGCCCTGGCTCTGGCCGGGTCGGCAGGGATGATCCGGCCGGTGGGTGACGACTACGCGCTCACCCGCTGGCAGGAAATCTTCCTGTCCAGCCGGGCGGGGACGATCTTCTCCGGCACCAGCGAGATCCAGCGCAACATCATGGCCGAGCGCGCTCTCGGGCTGCCGCGAGAGCCCCGCGGCCAGGTGCATGCGCGAGCCGACTCGTGAACCCCCCCAGGGATCTCGCATCCCCGCTGCCAGGTGACAATGGTCCGGCCGTCCTGGGCCTGCTGCCTCCTGGAACGCGGCTCGCGGCCAGGCAAGGCTGGTCCGACGGCCAGCAGCGAAGCTCGGCCGGGCATCCGGCTCGGCGCAGGCTACGAGCGACTAGGCGAGGGTGCCTGGGCGTGCTCATGTTCTCGGCCGAGGGATGCCGCGGCATCGACTACAGCTCGGCAGAGCCCGTTCCGTACCCGCCGACCTGGTATCCCAGATGACGCGGCCCGCGGCGACCGGCACCCTCAACAAGCAGCTCTGGTCGGCCATCGACGCCGTATCCGATGTTGCCGACGGCGCCACGGTGATGGTCTCCGGTTTTGGCGAGTCGGGAGTGCCGTACACCCTGGTCGACGCGCTCATCGACCAGGGCGCCAGCGAGCTGACCGTGATCGCCAACAGTGCTGGCAGCGGCGAGGCCGGCGTCGCCGCACTGCTGCGAGCCGGGCGGGTGCGCCGGGTGATCTGCTCCTACCCGCGGTCCAGCGGCTCGGTCTGGTTTGAGCGCCGGTATGCGCAAGGCGCGGTCGAACTTGAGCTAGTGCCGCAGGGCACTCTGTCGGAGCGCATCCGGGCTGCGGGCGCCGGAGTGCCCGCGTTCTACACCCGGACCGGCGTCGGCACCGAGCTGGCCCACGGCAAGGAGACCCGGAGCTTCTGCGGCTGCGACTACCTGCTGGAGCACGCCCTGCCCGCAGACGTTGCGCTGATCCGCGCGCAGCGCGGAGATCGCTGGGGGAACCTGGCCTACCACGCTGTCGCGCGGAACTACGCGCCGACCATGGCCGCGGCGGCCGCGCTCACCGTAGCCGAAGTCGCGGAGCCGGTGGGCGAGCCCGGCGACCTCGACCCGGAACTGATCATCACGCCGGGCATCTACGTCGACCGCCTCGTTTTTGCCCCGTGAGGACACAACGCTGATGACAATGACATCCGCCGGCGCCGGTGATCGCGAGCTCGTCCCCAGGCCCTGGACGATGGACGAGGTCGCCGTGCATGTGGCCCGTGACCTCCCGGCCGGGACATACGTGAATGTGGGAATCGGCTTGCCCACGCTGGTACCGCACCATATCCCGGCCGGCCGAGAAGTGATGCTGCACAGTGAGAACGGCATGCTCGGCATCGGGCCGCCGCCGGCGGAAGGCGAGCTGGACCCGGAGCTCATCGACGCCAGCAAGAACCCGGTCACGCTGGTCTCCGGCGGCAGCTACTGCAGTCACACCGAGGCTTTCGTGATGATCACCGGCGGCCACCTTGACGTTACTGTGCTGGGCGCCTTCCAGGTTTCCCAGCGCGGTGACCTGGCCAACTGGGCCATGCCGGGTGACAAGATCCCCGCAGTAGGAGGGGCGATGGACCTGGCCGCCGGAGCCAGGAAAGTGGTGGTGATGTGCCGGCACGTCACCCGCGCTGGGCAGCCCAAGCTAGTCGCCGAGTGCAGCTACCCCCTCACCGCACCTGGCGTGGTCCGGCGCGTCTACACCGACCTGGTGACGGCCGATATCCGCGACGGCAGCTTCGTCGTCGTGGAGGCCGCGCCCGGGCTGAACCCGGGCTACCTCGAGCGCATCACCTCGGGCCGCGTTGTGTGGCCCGGGCAGCAGGACTAACACCCGCGTCAGCATAAAGGAGCATCAGGTGGATCTGGCCTTCAGCGACGAGCAAGAACAGCTCCGCGACGCCGTGCGCCGCTTCCTGGCGGACAAGTCGCCGATGAGCGAGGTGCGCAGGCTTATGAACTCGGCGGACGGCTATGACACCGACGTCTGGGCGCTCATGGCTGGCCAGCTCGGGCTGCTCGGGCTGACCATCCCCGAACAGTACGGCGGCACCGGGTCGGGGCCAGTTGAGCTGACGGTCGTGCTGGAGGAGATGGGTGCCTCGCTGCTCTGCGCTCCCTACTTCGCCACGGTCGTACTGGCCGCGAACGCCATCATGCTGGCCGGCGACGCCGAGGCCAGGAAAGAGCTGCTGCCGCATATTGCGTCCGGCGAAGTCATCGCGACACTTGCCCTGGCCGAGGACGACGGGCAGTGGGACCTGGGCGGTGTGCGGCTGCAGGCGCGGCGGGTTCCCGAAGGCTACGTGCTCACTGGCCACAAGAACTACGTGCTGGACGGCTACGCGGCCGACCTGATCGTCGTAGTGGCATGGACCGAGGACCGCGTGGGGTTCTTCGCCGTGGCCGGCGGCGCGGGCGGCCTCCAGCGAACGCGGCTGCCAACGCTGGACATGACCAGGCCCCAGGCCCGGCTGGAGTTCGACGAGACCCCTGCGCGGCTCATCGGTGATCCCAGGCTGGCCGAGTCAGCGCTGGCCCGGACGCTGGACCTGGCCGCAATCGCCCTGGCTGCGGAAATGGTCGGCGGGGCGCAGCGCTGCCTGGACATGAGCGTCAGCTATGCCAAGACGCGCCATCAGTTCGACCGGCCCATCGGATCCTTCCAGGCCATCAAGCACAAGTGCGCGGACATGCTGATCGGCATCGAGACGGCCCGCACCGCGGCCTACTATGCCGGCTGGGCCGCTGCCGCCGACTCCGATGAACTGCCTGCTGTGGCCAGCTTGGCGAAGGCGCACTGCTCCGAGGCATTCTTCCACGCTGCATCCGAGAACATCCAGATCCACGGAGGCATCGGCTTCACCTGGGAACATGATGCCCACCTCTACTTCAAGCGCGCCGCATCCTCCGAGTTGCTGCTCGGCGACCCGGCCTATCACCGCGAGCAGCTCGTGGCGCGGATCGGCATTTGACCAGAAGGCAAGCGCCGGCCTGACCACCTCAGGTCGACTCATGGGCTGGGCCTGCCAAAGTCGTGACCCAGAAC
>JASHOI010000182.1 GCA_030041195.1 Streptosporangiaceae bacterium
GCTTGATGACGCCCTTTGCCAGCCAATCGGTCGAGCGCGGCCCTTCGCTCAGATAATTGTCGACCGGCCAGGTCTGGTGGCCATCGGCGGCGGTCATCCATCCCGGCGCGGTCGGTGCGGTCGTCATCGGGTGCTCCGCCGAAAACACCAGCCATCCGCCCGGCGCCAGCGCGCGATATACGACCTGCAGCATGCCCTCGAGATTTTCGAGGTAATGCAGCGTGAGGGAACTGAAGGCGAGATCGAACGAAGCCGCTGGGAGATCCAGCCGCTCCAGATCAGCGCGCCGGTAGGCGATCGCTGGGTCGTCGGTCTCGGCGTGGGCGCGATCGAGCATCTTTTCCGAGACGTCGAGGCCGAGCACGCTGGCCGCGCCGTTCTGCCGCGCCCAGCGGCAGAACCAGCCGAAACCGCAGCCGAGATCGACCGCCCGGCGCCCGGTTACCTCTGGCAGCATCGCGCGCAGAGCCGGCCATTCCGGGGCACCGTCAAGCCCCTCGACCGAGCGCGGCAAGCGGCTGTATTCGGCGAAGAAACCCTCGTTATCGTAGATGTTTTGCGTCATCGCCCACTCCGATTGGGTATGTCAGCCGCAGCCGTCGGGCCCGATTGCCCGCCGGGCCTTGCGGCGCTGGTCGTGCGTCACGGGCTGCCGGTGGGCTGGCGGACGGCGTGGGCGTGTCCGCGTTCTCGCATCAGCGCGATTTCCGCGTCGGCTGCCTGTCGGCCGGCGCGCATGAAGTCGAGGATCGCTGCCAGTTCGGATGCGGAGTAGCGGGCGATGGCGTCGTTCATGCGCTTGCCCATGCCGTCGTAGCGCCAGGCGAGATCGGCCAGGGCGGCAGGGACGGGGGTGACGATAATGCGGCGGCGGTCGTGCGGGTCGGCCGAGCGAGTGATGTAACCAGCGCGCTGCAGCCGGTCGAGCATCTTGGTCATCGCCCCGGTGGTGAGGCCGAGGTGCTCGGCCAGCCAGGTCGGCGAGGAAGGGCCCTCGATGGCCAGCAGGCTCACGCATTCCAGGTCGGCGGGCCAGACTCCGATCTGGTGTGACATCGCAATGAGCAATCGCCGCGCGGCGCCGGCCTGCCGGGGCATCTCCGCGGTCACGTCCGCGATGAGCTCGTCCCGGCGCCGGGGGCGGGTTGACATGTGCGACCCCCTCCCTTAGCGTGAGAACGCTTCCTCAGGAAGCTATATGGAAGCTACTTCTTCGGGAAGATTACTGTTCCATCCCCAGCTTCGCCACCAGGAAGCGAGTCGCGGCATGACCGCAGCCGAGGAGCATGTGCCGGTCCTGATCGTCGGCGGGGGCTATGCGGGCCTGGCGTCCGCGCTGTTCCTGTCGCACCACGGCGTGCGCGCAACGCTGGTGGACCGCCACCCGGCCGTTTCGATCCAGGGCCGGGCCCGCGGGATCAACCCGCGGACGATGGAGATCTACCGGCCGTTGGGCCTGGAGCCAGCGATCAAGGCAGCCGGCCGGCCCTTGGACGGGGAATCCGGCGTGGTCCAGTGCCAGAACCTGGCCGGCGAGTGGACGTGGATCGTCGAGCAGGACATGCCGCGAGCGCTGCCAGACCTCACCGCCGGCGAGTTCGGCATGGCCGACCAGAGCAGCGTGGAACCCATCCTGGTGCAAGCCGCCCGCGCCAATGGCGCCGACATCCGGTTCAGCACCCAATGCGTCTCGTTCGAGCCAGACGCCGACGGCGTCACTGTGGCCACCGAAGACCACAGCACCGGGCAGCGGCGCACGATCCGGGCAGGTTACCTGATCGCCGCCGACGGTTACCGGGGCACGGTCAGGGAACATCTCGGCATCGCCCGGTCCGGGCACGTCACCAGGAACTTCGTCAGCGCCGTCCTGGAAGCCGACCTGTCGGAGATCGTGCGGAAGCGGGCGCTGTTCTGGATGATCTTCGGACCCGAAGGCGGCGGCGGCTTCGTCAGCACGGCCGTCCCCAACCGTTGGGGCATGGCGGTCATGTACGACCCGGATAAAGAATCACCTGGCGACTTCACGGCTGAGCGGCTGACGAGGCTCGCGAAGACCCTCATCGGCCGGGACGTCCCGGTCCAGATCCTGGACAGCGCGAACTGGGAAGAGGCAGTCGGCGTGGCGGACGCCTACCGCAGCGGCCGGGTCTTTCTCGCCGGGGACGCCGCGCACGTCTGGCCGCCGGCCCAGGCACTGGGCGCGAACTCGGCCGTGCAGGACGCGCACAACCTGGCCTGGAAACTCGCCGCCGTCCTCAGGTACGGGGCAGCCGACAGCCTGCTGGACAGCTACGAGGCCGAGCGCCGCCCGGTCGCGACCGAACTCGCGACGATCACCGTCCGCCGCCAGGAACTGCGGTTCTCCGGCCACGAAGACAAGCAAAAGGCCGACAACGAAGCCATCGTGTGCATCCTTGGCCAGCGCTACCGCTCCGCCGCGGTGATCGGCGCCGAGCACGACACGGTATTCGGCGAGACGGCCGAGCAGCGCGCGCGGCCCGGCACCCGCGCCCCGCACCTGTGGCTCGACCACGCCGGTCGCCGGATCGGCGTGCACGACCTGTTCCACGATGCCTTCGTCCTGCTCACCGGCCCGGGCGGGGCTGCCTGGACGCAGGCCGCAGAGCAAATCGCCACCCACACCCCCATCCCGCTGCGGGCCTACCGCATCGGCCCATCCTGCACTGGCGGGCAACTCGCCGATGTCGAGAGCAACTGGCCGGCCCGCTACGAACTCGGCGAAGACGGCGCGGTACTAGTTCGCCCCGACGGCTACGTCGCCTGGCGGGCGGGCTCACCAGGCACTCGCCCCGCTGCCGC
>JASHOI010000183.1 GCA_030041195.1 Streptosporangiaceae bacterium
GTACCCGGCCGGCGCGGAGGGCCTCGCCGTGGCGCGCGACCGGGCCCCGGAACGCGTGGCGACGGCGCTGGCCGCCTTCGACTTCCGGGCCGCCACGGCGGCGATCTGGGACGTCGTCGAGGAGGCCAACCGCTACGTGGAGCGAACCGAGCCGTGGCGCCTGGCCCGGGCCGAACGCGACGGCGACCCGGCCGCCGGCCAGCTGCTCGACGAATCGCTGGCCGCGCTCGTCAGTACCTGCTCGGAGCTGGGCTCCGCTCTGGCCCCGTTCCTTCCCGGCCTCGCCGGGCGGGTTCGGGCGGCCTGCGACGATTCGGCTGGAATGCTGCCGGAATCCCGGCCGGTGTACCCCCGGATCGAGCCGGCCGACGTCGGGGACGCCGCGTAAGCCTGATCAGCGCGCCTTGCCCGGCCGTTTGGCCAGCGCCACCTGGCGCCGCGCCGTCTTCGCCGCCTGGCGGCGACGCCAGGCGAGCGACGGCCGCCCGGAAGTGTCGCCGGCCGCGATCAGCAGGCCGCCAAACATCGAGAGGTTCTTGAGGAAGTGGATCCGCTGCTGTGCCCGGGTCTTGTCGTCCCCGGCTTCCCAGAACCTGTGCCCGGCAAGAGTGGTGGGCACCAGGGTCACCGCGATCGCGAGGGCCGACAGCCGCGGCAGCCGGCCCAGCGCCAGCAGCGAGCCGGCCACGAGCTGTACCGCGCCGCTGATCCGCACGGCCTGCTCGGTATCGCTGGGCACGGCGGGGATGTGCTCGGCGACCGGGCGGACCACCGGCTCCGCCCGGGCAACCACCCGTTCCGGGTGCAGCAGCGTGTCAAAGCCCTGGACGGCGAAGATGGAAGCAAGCATCGGGCGCGCGATTGCTCTCAGGACGGCCATACGCCACACCTGCCCGGCAGCGCCCACTTGTAACACTCGGCTACGTCGCCGGTCGTGCCGGTGACGCGAGGTACGCGGCGGCCACTTTCTTCGGCACGACCATGCGCCAGGCGTCGAGGACGAGTTCCAGTGCTTCGGCCGGGGAGATGGCGCCAAGGCGCACGCCGACCCAGTTGTACCGGAGATCTGACTGGCGTGGCATCAGGAACTTGCCGGGCTCCGCGGTCACGAGCGCTTCCCGCTCTTCCTTGGGAAAGGCGAACTCCATCACGGTCTCGTCGGCGGAGAACGCCACGTAGACGATCTGGCCGACGCGGAACTTCACCCGGTCCCGCACCAGGACCTCATAGGAGCGCGGCAGCCCGGAGGCCAGTGCCCGCACGTCATCGACGGTCGCCATCGCTGCTCAGCCGGGCAGGTCGTCGGGGCTGTCCGGCGGGTAGAGCGGGGACTGGCCGCCCGGCGGGCGGATCTGGCCGAACCTCTGCTCGTACAGCGTCAGGTTCTGGTTGATGGTCCTGATGATGTCGAACACGGCGGTCGGCGGAACCCGGATCCTGGCCACGAGCCGGTGCGGCGCCTGGATCACGTCCTCGCCATTCTCGGTCCTGGCCTGCCGCGGCGGTTCGCTGCTGACCAGGAAATCGAACGTGAACTCGTGCCCGGTGTGCCAGATCGCGAGCGCGTTGGCGTAACAGCCGGCCTCGAGGGCGGGATCCGCTTTGGTCTCGAACGTCATCCTGGGCGTGGCAGGCGGATCGCTCACCTTTCCTCCCGGTCCCGGCGCGGCACCCGCGCGGTCTCTAAGCACGGTACCGTCGAGTAGGTGCTTCCCGGCCTCGCCCGGTTGGCAGGCGTCAGGTTTGCCGCGTGGGGAAAGATGGGCAACTGTGATCAGAGGAGACTGCTGAAGTTGTCTCCCGGTGGACGCACATCCTCAATCCAAGCGTGACCTTGCACACGTACAGTGAATACAGATCGCTGATTGCGAGACCGCGTCCGGTACGCCGACAATCCCCCGCAACGCCTGGCGGTACGGGTAATTCGTATTGGTGATCACGAGTGGCAGCGCTGCTCCTCGTGATGGGACGCGTACCTGGTCGGCCTGTGGGCCGGCCAATGTTCACGCTGTTCTTGGACGCGGCGAAAAGGAGGCTCTGGTGCGGTCGGATGGATCCGGCGGCCCCCGATGAGCCTGGTCATCCTGCCAGGAGTAGCCGGGGCTCTGGTCGCGGTCGCCGCGGCGGTCTGCCTGTGGCGCGGGTCGCTTCGCTATGAGCCATCCGCCCGGAACGGCTACCGATGGTTCGTGGCCGCGGTGCTGCTGTGGGGCGCTGGCTTCGTCGCTCAGGAGGCCACCGCGGCCACCGGCGGTGGAACGTCGCCGACGGTTGCTGACCTGCTCTCGCTGCTGGCCCTGCCGGCGATGGCGGTCGGCCTGGCCGGCCTGTCGACCGGATGGTGGGTCGTGGGCGGCGCCGACCGGCCCGCGCCGCGGGCAGCCGCCCGCGGCGCGGTGGCGTGGCTGGCGGACGCCTGCCTGCTGTCGACGGCGCTGTTCGTCATCGCCTGGCTGGCGCTGTTCGGCTCCGACTACCACAGGCTCGACGAGTCGCCCGGCCTTTTCGTGACCCAGGCGGTCCACCCGATCGCCGACATCATCGCGCTCGGTGCGTTGCTTGCGCTCGCGGTGCGCGCCGGGAGGGCGGGGCTGACCCCGTACCTCGCGCTGTTCGTGGTGGCCGTGGGCGAGTCGCTGGCGGTCGGCGCCAGGATCGAGGGGATGCGGCCAGGTACCTGGTCGGTGGTCGTCCAGCTAATCGGGTTCTGCCTGCTGGGCGTGTCGGCGCTGGCCCGCAAGCCACGCGAGGAGCCGTCGCCGCGACGGCCGGGCTGGCCCCGGACCGACGTCCTGCCGCGAGCCACGCTGGTGGCGGCGTCGGTCGCGGCCGTTGCCGCGCTGATGACGATCGGCTGGGCGCTGGACGGCCAGTCGTTCGCCGAGCCGGCCGTGATCGCGAGCGGGGGGGTCGCCGCGCTCGCGCTGATCGTCAGGGTTGCCGACCTGCTGCGCCGGGAGCAGATGGCGGACGCGGCGTCGCAGGAATCGGAGCAGCGATTCCGTGAGCTTGCCGGGCGCACCAGTGACGTCGTCCTGATCTGTGACCGCGACGGGGTCATCAGGTTCGCGAGCCCGGCCGTGGGCGAGTACGGCTACACGCCAGCGGAAATCGAGGGCAGGTCGCTGTCCGAGTTCATTCATCCGGAAGACCGCGCCGCCGGGGCCAGAATCGTCCGCGCCGCGGGCAGCGGGCATCAGCCGGGCAGGTTCCCCTGCCGGGTCCGATCGGCCGACGGCACCTGGCGGCACGTCGAGTCAACCGTGTCCCGGTACCGCGAGATGGGCGCCCCGGACCGGCTGCTGATCACCGCGCGCGACGTCAGCGACCAGATAGCGCTGCGCAGGCAGGTGACGTACCTGACCTACCACGACGGGCTGACCGGGCTGCCAAACCGGGCATACGTCGAGGACCGGGCAAAGGACGCGATTGACCGCGTCGCTGCGGACGACCCGGGCCGGACGCGCGCGCAGGCCGGAGCGATCTTCCTGGACCTGGACGGCTTCACCGAGGTCAACGACTCGGTCGGGCACGGCGCCGGCGATCTGCTGCTCGCCCAGGCCGCCCGGCGGCTGCGCGCGGCTGTCCCGTCCGAGGACACCGTGGCCCGGTGGGGCGGCGACGAGTTCGCCGTGCTGGTGGAGAGCGCCACCAGCGCGCCGGAGATCGTCGACATCGCGGAGAGCCTCGGCCGGGCGATCGCCGCCGAGCCGTTCCATGTCGCCGACCGCGAAATCTCGCTGACCGCGAGCATTGGTGTGGCGCTCACCGGTGGCGGCGCCCCCGGGCACCTGCTGCGCAACGCCGACGTGGCCATGTCCAGGGCCAAGGATTCCGGAGGCGGCCGGGTCGAGGTCTTCGCCGCGCACATGCATGCCGACGTGATGCGCAGGCTCGAGATGGCCAGCGATCTGCGTGCCGCGATAACCGGGCACAAGCTCGGGCTTGAGTACCAGCCGGTGGTGGAATTCGCGACATCCAGGGTGGTCGGGGTGGAGGCCCTGGTGCGCTGGTCGCGCAATGGCCACCCGGTGCCGCCCGCCGAGTTCCTCGGGGTGGCCGAAGACTCCGGGCTCATCGTGCAACTCGGCGACCAGGTGCTGCGCGAGGCCTGCGTCCAGGCGGCCGCGTGGCGTAGCTCCGGCTGGACCGTGGATGTCTCGGTGAACTTCTCGCTGCGGCAGGTCACCGAGGCCGGATTCGCCGCCTCCGTGCTTTCGGTGCTGGACGAGACCGGGCTGCCGCCCGGCGCGCTGACCCTGGAAGTGGCCGAGCGCGTGCTGATCGAGGGCGGCGGGCCCATGGCCGACGGACTGGCCGAGCTTCGCCGCCACGGCGTGCGGCTGGCCATCGACGACTTCGGCACCGGGTACGCCTCCCTGGTCTACCTCAGGCAGCTCGCGGTGGACATCATCAAGATCGACCCCTCCTTCGTCGCGGGCCTCGGTGCCGATGCCACCCTGGCCATGCTCACCCGCGCGATCATCCAGGTGGGGCACGATCTGGGTATCGAGGTCGTGGCCGAAGGGATCGAGCGGCCCGAGCACCTCGAGCTGCTGCGGGAAATGGGCTGCGGGCTCGGCCAGGGGTACCTGATCGCCAAGCCGATGGACGCGCGCGGTATCGAGGCCCTGGTCGGCAGCGGCTGGCCGGGCGGCGACGCGGAGGCCGATTCGTTCGCCAGGCCGGACGGCGATGCCGCGGCCGGCGGCGCGGCCGCCCCCGCCGCTGAATCCGAGTTCGCGCCGGATCCCGGGCCCGCCTCGGAGCCTGCCCTGAATCCGGGCGAGGCGCCCGCCCCGGCCGCGCCCGCAGCGGCGCCGGCGAAGTGACCGGCCCGGGCTCCGGGCGCGCCGCCTCCGTCCGAAGGGCTAACGTGTCTGCGCCGATCGTCCTGATCACCGAAGAGCTTTCGCCTGCCGCGATCGCCCAGCTGGAGTCCGGTTTCGAGATCCGCCACGCCGACGGCGCCGACCGGGCGCTGCTGCTGGCGGCGCTCGCGGACGCCGAGGCTGTGATCATCCGCAGCGCGACCATCATCGACGCCGAGGCCCTCGAGCACGCGCCGAAGCTTCGCGTCGTGGCCCGCGCCGGCGTCGGCCTCGACAACGTCGACGTCGAGGCGGCGACCAGGGCCGGCGTGATGGTGGTCAACGCGCCGACGTCCAACATCGTGAGCGCCGCCGAGCACGCGATCGCGCTGCTGCTCGCGTCGGCCCGGAACGTGCCCCAGGCCATGACCTCGCTGAAGAGCGGGAAGTGGACGCGGTCCGCCTTCACCGGCGTCGAGCTCCAGGACAAGGTCGTCGGCATCCTCGGGCTCGGCAAGATCGGCGTCCTCGTCGCCCAGCGCCTGGCGGCGTTCGGCATGGCGGTGATCGCGTATGACCCGTACGTCTCGGCCGCCCGCGCGGCCCAGCTCGGCGTCCGGCTGGTCGGACTCGACGAGTTGCTCGCCGAGGCCGACTTCATCAGCGTGCACCTGCCACGCAACGCCGAAACCGTGGGGCTCATCGGCGACCGGCAGCTGCACATGGTCAAGCCCGCGGTACGGATCATCAACGCGGCTCGCGGCGGCATCGTCGACGAGGCCGCGCTTGCCAGAGCGCTGACCGACGGCCGGGTGGCAGGCGCGGCGCTCGACGTGTACGCCACCGAGCCTCCCGCGGACAGCCCGCTGCTGGGGCTGTCCAACGCGGTGGTCACCCCGCACCTGGGGGCGAGCACCGTTGAGGCGCAGGAGAAGGCCGGCACCCAGGTGGCCAGATCGGTCCGGCTCGCCCTGGCCGGTGAGTTCGTGCCGGACGCGGTGAACGTCCAGGGCGGCACCGTCGACGAGCTGATCAGGCCGGGGCTGCCGCTGGCCGAGAAGCTCGGCCGCATCTTCACCGCGGTCGCGGGTGGCATCGCTGCCAGGATCGAGGTGGAGGTCCGCGGCGAGATCGCGGGCCTGGACGTCAGCGTGCTGCAGCTCGCCGCGCTCAAGGGCGTGTTCAGCGACGTCGTCGAGGACCCCGTCAGCTACGTCAACGCTCCGCTGGTGGCGGCCGACCGCGGCGTTCAGGTCAGCCTGGCGACCGACAAGGAGAGCCCGGACTGGCGCAACGTGGTGACCCTGCGCGGCACGCTGCCCGACGGCCAGGTGGTCTCGGTCGGCGGGACGCTGACCGGGCAGCGCCAGGTCGAGAAGCTCGTCGAGGTCAACGGGTTCGACATGGAGATCTCGCCCGCCGAGCACATGGTGTTCTTCACCTATTCCGACCGGCCCGGTGTCGTGGGCGTCGTCGGCAAGATCCTCGGTGACCGCGGAATCAACATCGCCGGGATGCAGGTCTGCCGTAACGCCAGGGGCGGGCAGGCGCTGATCGTGCTCACGGTCGACTCGGCGCTGCCGCCGCCGGTCCTCGACGAGATAACCTCCTCGATCGGCGCCGTGTTCGGCCGCGCCGTCGATCTCGACGGCCGCTGATCTGCCCGATGATCAGGCTATAGATCCGGCAGGGCGGCCAGTAGGGTACGCGCATGGCTGCACGCTCCATCAGGCTCGCCGTGATCGGCGGCGACGGCATCGGTCCCGAGGTGGTCGCGGAGGCGGTCAAGGTGCTCCGGGCCGCGGCAACCGACGTCGCGATCGAGACCACCGGTTACGACCTGGGCTCGCAGCGCTGGCTTCGCACCGGGGAGATCCTTCCCGCTTCGGTACTCGCCGAGATAGCCGGGCACGACGCGATCCTGCTGGGTGCCGTCGGCGACCCGGCCGTTCCCAGCGGGGTGCTGGAACGCGGCCTGCTGCTGCGGCTGCGGTTCGAGTTTGATCAGTACGTCAACCTGCGGCCGATCCGGCTCTACCCCGGCGTGGCGTCGCCGCTGTCCGGGTTGCGCTCGCAGTCGGTGGACATGCTCGTGGTCAGGGAGGGGACCGAGGGTCCCTACATCGAGGCCGGCGGCGTCATGCGCAAGGGCACCCCCGACGAGGTCGCCACCCAGGAGAGCATCAACACCGCGTTCGGCATCCGCCGGGTGGCCAGGTACGCGCTGCGGCGCGCCGCCGCCCGGCCGCGCAAGCAGCTGACCCTGGTGCACAAGTCCAACGTGCTCACCTACGCGGGGGACCTGTGGCGGCGCACCGTCGACGAACTCGCCAAGGAGTTCAGCGAGGTGACCGTCGGCTACTGCCACATGGACGCTGCCTCGATCTACTTCGTCACCCAGCCGGAGCGGTTCGACGTGATCATCACCGACAACATGTTCGGCGACATCCTGACCGCGCTCGGCGCCGCGGTGGCCGGCGGCATCGGGCTGGCCGCGAGCGCCAGCATCAACCCGGAGCGGACCGCGCCGAGCATGTTCGAGCCGGTACACGGCAGCGCGCCGGACATCGCCGGCCAGCAGAAAGCGGACCCGACAGCCGCGATCCTGTCGGCGGCGATGCTCTGCGAGCACATCGGGCTCACCGCCGAGGCCGCGCGGATCGAGCAGGCCGTCGCCGAGGACCTGCTCGACCGCCAGGGCGAATGGGCGGCCAGGACCACGCTGGAGATCGGCGACGACATCGCGGAGCGCGTCGCGGGCTGAGCGCACCCGCAGCGCCCCGGCGTCACCGTCTGCGAGCTTCTGCGCATGGCACTAAGCTGCCAAAGTAGTAGGACGTCATAGCATGGCCTGCGACGGCGCGGCCGATGCGAAGGGAGCCCTTGATGACTGCCAGCACGAACAGTGAGATCGACTTTGCGTTTCGTCCCGCCACCCACCCGGTGGAGACGGCGGAGCGGGAGCGGCTGCTGGCAGATCCCGGGTTCGGCCAGATCTTCACCGACAGCATGGTGACGATCCGCTGGTCAGACGATCGCGGCTGGTACGACGGCCAGCTTGAGGCCTACGGCCCGATCACTCTCGACCCCGCGACAGCGGTGTTCCACTACGCGCAGGAAGTTTTCGAGGGCCTGAAGGCCTACCGGCAGGCGAGCGGCCCGATCGTGGCGTTCCGCCCGCAGGCCAACGCGGCACGATTCAACCGCTCGGCCCGCCGGATGGCCATGCCGGAACTGCCGGAGCCGGCGTTCGTCAGGGCGATCGACCTGCTGGTGGCCCAGGACCGGGACTGGGTTCCGACCCATGAGGGGCACAGCCTCTACCTGAGGCCTTTCATGATCGCCACGAACCGGGGCCTTGGGGTCAACAAGCCCTCGCCCACGTACCTGTTCACGCTGATCGCCTCGCCGGCCGGGTCCTACTTCGCCGGCGCGCTGCGGCCGGTCTCGGTGTGGCTGGCCGAGGAGTACACCCGGGCGGCGCCGGGCGGCATCGGCGAGGCCAAGACCGGGGGGAACTACGCGGCGGCGTTCGCGGGCCAGCTTCAGGCCATCGACAACGACTGCGACCAGGTCGTCTGGCTGGATGCCATCGAGCACCGCTGGGTCGAGGAAATGGGCGGGATGAACCTGTTCTTCGTCTTCGGCTCCGGGCCCGATGCGCGGATCATGACCCCGGCGCTGACCGGGACGCTGCTGCCGGGCATCACCAGGGACGCGCTGCTCACGCTCGCTCCCGAACTCGGCATCCCGGCGTCCGAAGGCAAGATCTCGGTGCAGGAATGGCGCGCGGGGTGCGCGTCCGGAGAGATCACCGAGGTGTTCGCCTGCGGCACCGCCGCCGTGATCACCCCGGTCGGCACGATCAAGGGGAAGGACGGCGGCTGGACGGTCGGCGACGGCTCGCCCGGCCCGGTCACGATGCGGCTGCGCGAAGAACTGCTCGGCATCCAGTACGGGCACCTCGCCGACCCGCACGGCTGGATCCACAAGATCATCTAGGGCGCTCCCGACGGCCCGTCTGGCCGGGAGGTCGCGGGCGGGATGTGGCCTCCGGTGCGGAGCAGCGCCGGGCGCACGGGCGACGGCGCCGGGTACTTCAGCCCGGCGCCGGTGTTGACGACCACGACCTCGTCGCTCTCGGCCAGCCAGCCCGTGCGGCGCAGCCGCGCGACCGCGGCGAAGCACGCGGCGCCTTCCGGGCAGACCCAGGTCCCTTCGGCCCGCGCGGCCTGCCGCTGGCTGGCGAGCAGCTCCTCGTCGGTCACGGCCACCGCGGTCCCGCCGGTGGCCCGGATGGCCTCCAGCACCAGGAAGCCGCCGAGCGGGTCGGGGACGGTGAGGCCGAACGCCTGGGTCCTGGCGTCTGGCCACGCCTCGGTCTCGCTGGCCTGCCGGCCGAACGCGCGCACGATCGGAGCGCAGCCCGCCGCCTGCACCGCGACCAGGCGCGGCAGGGTCTCGCCGATCCAGCCCAGCTCCCGCAGCTCGCGCAGCCCCTTGGCGATGCCGATCAGGCCCACGCCGCCGCCGGTCGGGAAGATGATCACGTCGGGAACCCGCCAGCCGAGCTGCTCGGCGATTTCAAGCCCGATCGTCTTCTTGCCTTCCAGCCGGTAGGGCTCCCGGAGCGTGGACGCGTCCAGGAACCCCGGCCGGTCCGCCAGGGCAGCCCTGGTGAGGCGCCCCGCGTCCCCGATGAGCCCGTCGACCAGGTACGTCTCGGCCCCGGCCGTGACGCACTCGGCGCGGGTGATCTCCGGCGCGTCGGCCGGCATGACGACCAGGCAGGGCAGCGCGGCCCTGGCCGCGTAGGCCGCCCAGGCCGACCCGGCGTTGCCGTTCGTCGGCAGGGCCACGCCCGCGGCCCCGAGTTCGGCAGCTCGCGACACGCCCACAGCCGCTCCGCGGGCCTTGAACGAGCCGGTAGGCAGCGGGCTCTCGTCCTTCATCAGCAGCCCGGGCACGCCAAGCTCCGCGCCCAGGCGCCCCATGGGCAGCAGCGGCGTCATGCCCTCGCCGTAGCTGACCACGGACCCGGCCGACCGCACCGGGAGCAGCTCGTGGTAGCGCCACAGGCTCGGCGGCCGCGAGGCGATCCGGCCCGGGTCGGTCCACGCGGCAGCCGCGGCCAGGTCGTAGCGGGCCAGCAGCGGCGCGCCGCAGCGGCAGGTTCCCCGCACCTGACCCGGGTCGTAGGGGCCGGCCGAGCACCGGGAGCACTCCAGGCTCTTCAGCGCCGAGTAGCCGGGGGCCGGGTGAGTGCCGACGGCTACCGGGCTGCCCGGGCCGGGGCGGGCCGGTTCCCCGTCGCTGTGCCGCGTCATGTCCGATGTCACACGATCATCCTGTATCGTCCGGGCATCGGACCGTCGACCGCCCCCGCTGCTGCCGCTCACGGCAGCGCGCCGAGCCTCCTGCGGCGTGCCCGCCTGGGCGTCCTGACGTACTTCGCCATACTCGGGCTGGCCGACGGCGTGTGGCTGTCCCGCATTCCCGCGGTGAAACAGCATCTGCGCCTCAGCGACGCGCTGCTCGGGCTGGCCCTGCTCGCGGCCCCGGCCGGTCTTGTCATCATTGCCGCGTTCGCGGACCGGCTGATCGACAGGTTCGGCAGCGCACGGCCGACCGTGGCGGGTGCCGTGGCGGTCTCGCTGCTGCCGATCGGTCTTGGGCTGGCGGGCAGCATGGCCGTGCTCATGGCCGTGCTGCTCGTCTACGGCATGCTGGGCGGCCTGATCGACGTGGCAATGAACGCTCAGGCGGTGCGTGTGGAGCGGGGCTACCGGCGCCCGATGATCAACTCATTCCACGCGTGCTTCAGCTTCGGCGGACTGCTCGGCGCCCTGCTCGGCGGGCTGTTCGCCTGGGCCGGTATCGGCCCGGCGGCCACGTTTGCCGCGGTCGGCACGCCGCTTGCCGTGCTTGCCGTGCTGGCGCGGCGCATGCTGCTGCCCGGGCGCGAGCACGGCGACCCGGCCGTGGCCGGCGTGGC
>JASHOI010000184.1 GCA_030041195.1 Streptosporangiaceae bacterium
GCCTCCCCGGATGAGGAGCGGGCCGTCGCGGTGCAGCTCGCCGCGTACCGGCTGGCCTGGGCCGCCCTGGCGGGCGTCACGGTCGACGAGGTGCGGGCGGCGTTCTACTACGTCCGCGAGGACGCCACGGTCCGGCCCGCCGACCTGCTCGACGAGGCCGGCCTCGCGGCGCTGATCGAGACCATCCCGGCCGGCTAAACGCCGGTCAGGTAGCAGAAACGCACCTCTTCCCGGTCCCTGGCGGCTCGCTGAATCCGGGCAATCCCGGCATAAGTCCTCATGATCGCGTTAACGGGGAATCGTGTCAGTCCTATTTGCTGACGCGTTTCCCCGCTCCGACGGGTTTCCCCGCTATCTGACCGGTGCCCTAGCCCTTGGGCACCGCCCACTCGAGCGGATCGAGCCTGACAAGCTGGGTTCGCCGTCGTGGTCGCAGCGGACCCTGACCCAGTACGTTTTGATGCCCATGCCATCGTCGTCGGCGCCCACAGCCAGCACGCGCCCGACGGCACCCCGGCCGGTCGTCGCGACCAGCCTGTCCCGCCGGTGCCGGGACGCCGATGCGGTAATCAGGACCGCGCACACCACCGCGGCGAACGCTACTAACGCCCAGACGCCGATAATCGCCACGCTCACCGCGCTGCCACCTCCGATGGGCAAACCCGCTGGCTGTGCCCGCGCCCATCGAGGCCAATCGTGTCACATTAACTGGCGGCGCGAAAATCGGCTCGCATTACTGAAACCGGGCCACGTATTCCCTAAAAGGATCCTCAATGTGGCCGGGCAGAATCGCCGGCAATGCGACCCTTGGCGCACGTGCCGCTGCCGCTCCCGTCCGGCGCGCGGTCGCCCGGCCCGGCGCGGCGATGCTGATCATCGCGGCGCGGCGGGGGGCGCTGGGTAGGATTCGCTGCGTCGATGACAGGAGGCACCGTGCCAGAGCGACGGGTATCGATGACGGACGGGCTGGCCGAGCGCGTGGTGCGCCGGGCCATCGCCGCGCTGGCCAACTCTTACGGCTCCGCGCCGGCCCGGGCCACCGCGGCCAAGGAACTGCTCGTGCACGCCCTGGAGGGCAGTTCCGACCCCGACGACGGGTCGGACGGCTACGCGGCGGCCGCCGCGCTCGCGGCCCTGGCGCACGGGATAGAGGCCGAGGCCGGACGCGGGCTTGACTGGCTGTCGGTCGCGGCGCTGGAGGAGTGGGACTTCCACCATCCGGAGAGCCCCATCTGAGGTCCAGCGACGCCGGCCGGCGCGCCTCACCCGCCGAGGTAGCGCTCCACCGCCTCGACCTTGGCATCGAGCGCCCCGGTCACGCCCGGGCGCAGGTCTGCCTTGAGCGACAGCCCGACCCGGGGTGCCTTCGCCGCCACCGCGTCCACCGCGCGCCTGACCACGTCCATGACCTCGTCCCAGTCGCCCTCGACGGTGGTGAACATGGCGTCGGTCCGGTTCGGCAGGCCGCTCTCGCGGACCACCCGTACCGCGTCCGCGACGTACTCCGCCACGTCTTCGCCGACTCCGATCGGCGTGACCGAGAACGCAACCAGCATGGGCTTTCCTCCGTAGGGTTCTCAGCTGACGTCGGCAGTGATGGCCGACTCGAACCGGTTGAGCACGTCACTGTCGCCGGTCAGCCCGACGAGCCCGATCGGCGGCCGGTGCCACAGCCAGCAGTCGAGATCCGCGGCGGCCCCGGTCACGTCGGCTGCGGCCTTGGTTCCGGGGTCACCGTCCGCGGTGTGGATGTCCGGTTCGTCGTAGGCGGTCCCGCCGGGGTCGGTGCCGGTGAACCGGCCCAGCGTGACAAGCCACGACCCGCCGGTGTCGGTGGCCTGGAGCCGGACCGCCGGACTGGCCTCGTCGGGCGTGAACGCGCCCCAGTCGGGCACTCCGCCGTAGATGACGCGCAGCACCTCGTCGATCCCGTCGGCGGACAGCGCCGGGTCCAGCGGGGTCCGGCTGCCGGCGGTGACCTCGGCGTCGACCCGGTGAATCAGGGCTTCGTGCGCCTGGCGGCGGCGGATGAACGCCACGCTCTGGTCGTCGGACCACGTCCAGGCGGCCGACTCCGGCGGCGTCGCGGCCAGAACCTCCGTGAAGTCGTGGCTGGCACGTTCGAAGAACGCCAGCAGCCCGGGCCGGTCCGGTGGGCGCGGCGGCTTGAGCTCCTCGGCTTGCGCTCCGGTGACGTCCTCGCGCACGACCGCGGCCCAGAACCACTGCACCTCCCCGAGGTGCCACAGCAGGTCATCGGCGTTCCAGCCGGGGCACGTGGGCACGGGTACCTCCGGCGCGGCACCGCGTATCGCCTCGGCGAAACGGGCCGACTCCCGGGTCAGCGCGGCGACGTAGTCCAGGTTCGAGTCCACCTGGTGCACGCTACTCCGCACCGCCACGGGCCGGCTCAGCGCAGCGATCGCAGGGACGAGGCCGCCGACTGGGCCTGCCCGGCGAGATCGGTGATCGCCGCGGCCACCTCGCCGGGGCTCACCAGCATGTGCAGGTGGCCGTCCGGCAGGTCCGGCAGCGCCTCGGCGACGAACTCCAGCGGCAGCGGCGCCGCCTCGCCGCACACCGCGCGCCGCGCCGCGGGCGGGCGCCGCAACGGCGCGTGGACCAGCGCGATGAGCGGGGCCATGCTCCGCATGCTGCCGGCCGGCCGGAGCAACCAGCGACGGGCTTCGCTGCCGGCGGAGCCGCCTCGGTAGAGTCCAGGTCAGGATCTTCGGCATGCACCGCGGCGTGGCGCGGGCCCCGGCCGGAAGTCGTGAAGGAGGCTCATGGACGTTCGCGGCTACATCAACGAAAATGCGGCCGGTTTCCTCGAGGCGCTCACGCAGTGGCTGGCCATTCCCTCGATATCCGCCGACCCCACCCGCCGCGGCGACGTCCGCCGGTCAGCGGAATGGCTCGCCGGGCACCTCCGTCGGGACGGCTGGCCGGTGGCCGAGATCTGGGAGACCGGACCGGATGGCAGCGGGCTGCCCGCCGTGTTCGCGCAATGGCCGGCCGCCGACCCGTCGGCCCCGGTCGTGCTCGTCTACGGCCACCACGACGTGCAGCCGGTCGAGCCGCTCGATGAATGGGACTCGCCGCCGTTCGAGCCGGTGCGGCGGGACGGGCAGCTGCTGGCCCGGGGAGCTTCCGACGACAAGGGCCAGGTGCTCTTCCATGCCCTTGCCGTGCGGGCCGGCCTCGCCGCCTTCGGCCGGGACGCGCCGCCGGTCACGCTCAAGCTGCTGATCGAGGGCGAGGAGGAGTCCGGGTCCACGAACTTCGCCGCGCTGCTCGAGGCACACCGGGACCGGCTCGCCTGCGACGTGATCGTCGTCACCGACACCTCGATGTGGGCCGCCGACGTCCCGTCGATGTGCGTCGGCATGCGCGGCCTGGCCGAGGCCGACATCGACCTGCGCGGGCCAGAGCGCGACCTGCACTCCGGATCGTTCGGCGGCGCGGTGCCGAACCCGCTGCAAGCGATGGCCGGCCTGCTCGCGGGCTTGCACGACCGCGACGGCCGGGTCACGCTGCCGGGGTTCTACGACAAGGTCATCCCGGTCTCGGCGGCCGAGCGGGAGATGTTCGCCAGGCTGCCGTTTGACGAGCAGGAATGGCTCGACGAGGCGGGCCAAAGCCAGGCCGCTGCCGGCGAGGCCGGGTTCAGCACGCTGGAGCGGATCTGGGCCCGGCCGACCGCCGAGATCAACGGCATGTGGGGCGGGCACACCGGGCCGGGCGGCAAGACCATCATCCCCAGCCAGGCCCACGCGAAGCTGTCGTTCCGGCTGGTCGCTGACCAGGAGCCGGCCGATATCGCCGCCGCGTTGCGCCAGTACGTGGCGGAGCAGACCCCGCCGGGCATCGAGGCCACGGTCACGATCCACGAGCCGGGAGTGCGCCCGTGTTTCTCACCGGTCGGCTCTCCTGCCGTGGCCGCGGCCAGACGGGCCATGAGCCTTGCGTTCGGGCAAGACGTCTTGTTCACCCGGGAAGGCGGCAGTGGCCCGGAGGCCGACCTCGCCGCGATCCTCGGCGCGCCTCTTGTGTTCCTCGGCGTGGGGCTGGACTCCGACCGCATTCACGCGCCGAACGAGAGGGTCGACACGGCGCTGCTGCTGAAGGGAGCGGAGGCGGCCGCGTACCTGTGGGACGAGCTGGCCGCCGCCGGCGACCTGGCGGCGGCGCGGTGAGCGCCGGGCTGGGCAGCGGCGGCCTGGGCAACCTCGCCCTGTCCCGCGGCGAAGTGGACCGGTCGACCGCGCGCCGCAGCGATGCCGAATGGCTCGCGGCAGCGTGGGCCGACCCGGGCACCCGGGTCCTCGTGGTCACCGGCGGCCAGGCCCTGGTCCGTTCCGGCGACGGCCGCGAGGAGCTCGTGTTCGTGGCCCCGGCGCAGGCACCGGACGGCGTCAGGTTCCTGCTGGGCACCGACGCCGACGGCGTCGTCTACTTCGGCGTCGCCGGGCCGCTCCCGACGGCGGACGCGGGGCAGGTTCCCGGTACCGACGTGCGGCCGGTCAGCCTGCGCGAGGCGGGCCCGCTGCTGTCCGACCGCGACGTCGGGCTGATGACCCACGCCGTGGCGCTCGGCAACTGGCACGCGGTGCACGGGCACTGCCCGCGGTGCGGGGCGGTCACCGAGCCCGAGCTGGCGGGCCACGCCCGGCGCTGCGTGAACGACGGAAGCGAGCACTTCCCGCGGCTCGACCCGGCGGTGATCATGCTGGTGACCGATCCCGAGGACCGGTGCCTGCTGGCCAGGAACGCGATGTGGCCGGAGCGGCGGGTGTCGATCCTGGCCGGGTTCGTCGAGCCGGGGGAGTCCGCCGAGCAGGCGGTCGCGCGCGAGGTGTACGAGGAGACCGGGATCACCGTCGGCGACGTGCACTACGTGGGCAGCCAGCCCTGGCCGATGCCGCACAGCCTGATGCTCGGCTTCCGCGCCAGCGCCACCGGGAGCCTGGAGATCACGGTCGACTCCGAGGAGATCGTCGAGGCGCACTGGTTCAGCCGGGACGAGCTGCGGGCCAGCATCGCCAGCGGCGAGATCCGGCTGCCGCCGCCGGTGTCGATCGCGCACCGGATCATCGAGTCCTGGTACGGCAGCACCCTCGCCGGGAGCTGGTAGGGCAGGCGGGCCCACGCAGCGGGCTCGGGCACCTGCATTCGGTAGTCGTAAACCCGATCCCCTAGACCGATCCTTGGCGATACCATTACCGTTGCTTTGCTGCACCATTGCCAGTCGAGCACCGTGAGTGTGCTGGCGCACCAGCATCGGGTCAGGTGTCAGGTTGACATCGCGCGATACCGCAGGCCGGGTTTCGGCCGACCGGGGACGGCGGGCGCCACGCGCCCGCCGTCCCCGCGTGTACCTGCACGTCGGCGAGCCCAAGACGGGCACGACGTTCCTGCAGCGTGCCCTGTGGGGCAACCGCGCCCGGCTCGCGGCCCAGGGCGTCCTGCTGCCCGGCTACAAACGCGCGGATCACACCCGGGCCAGCCGGGACCTGCGTGAGGCCCCGCGGCCGGAGTCCGATCCGGCCGATCCCTGGATCGGCGAGTGGGACGTCCTGGTGGGCGAGGCGCTGCAGGCCCCGGAGGCGGCCGTCATCTCGGATGAGGTGCTGGCGGCGTGCAACCCTGCGCAGGCCGATCGCGCGGTGCGGTCGCTGCTCCCGGCCGAGGTGCACGTCATCCTTGCCGTACGCGACATCGCGACCCTGCTGCCCGCCGAATGGCAGGAGACCGTCAAGTGCCGTGGCACCACCGGCTTCCGGGAATGGCTCAGCGACGTCATCGACGTCCAGTCGGTCGCCGCCAGCCGGCGGTCGTGGCCGTTCTGGAAGCTCCACGACACCCTCGCGATCGTCGAGATGTGGTCGCGCCACATTCCGGCGGACCAGGTCCATCTGATCACCGTGCCACCGCACGGCCCGTCCGGTGAGCTCTGGGCGCGGTTCGCTTCCGTTCTGGGCATCGATCCCGGCAGCGTCGACATGACCGGGATCCGCACGAACTCCTCGCTCGGGCTCGCCGAAACCGAGTTCCTGCGTCAGATGAACGCGGCCCTGCCCGAGGAGATGCCGGACTGGTTCTACACGCGGCACATCAAGCGCATCCTCGCGCACGGCGTCCTGGACGCCCGCCCCCGCCAGGATCGGCTCGTCCTGCCCCCCGACCGGGACGCCTGGGCCAGGCAGCAGTCCGAAGCCCTGGTCGCGGGCTTGCGGGACGCCAAGGTCCACATCGTCGGTGATCTTGGCGAGCTGCTGGCCGAGCCCGCGGGCGTGCGTGATCTGGCGTCCGCCGGCCAGCCTCCCGCCGGGCAGGTGCTCGACGCCGCGGTTGCCGCGGCCGCCGCGCTCGCGGACGGGCTGCGCCAGGAGATGACCCGCGCTCGGCGGCTGCGGGAACAGCCACGCGGGCTGCGGCAGAGGGCCATCCGGCTCGAGTGGATGATGCTGAACGGGATCTGGGTCAGGCGGGTGCTGAGGAAGGCAAGCCACATCCGGTACGTGCGGCGCCTGCGGGTTGCCATCTGGCGGCTGCTCGTCCATCCCGCACGCGTTCCGGGGAAGCCGCGCTGACCGCAGCGCAGCCGGACACCCGCCGCCTGGATATTCACCGCGCCGGCACCTCGCGCATGGGTCAGGATCTGGTCAGGCGTTTACCAAGTTTTAGTCAAGGTCCATGGGTAAGTTCACCTCCCATGTCGACCGAGCCTGCGAAGGACCAGGCGGCCGCGGTGGCGGCCGCGCCAGCCCGGGATCATCGGCCCGCATCGGCGGGGACCGAGCCGCAACCGGAGGCGAAGGAGCGCACACCGGCCAGCGGACGCCGGCTGGCCTGGCTGGACGCGCTGCGCGGGATTGCCGCCCTCTGCGTGGTGTATGCGCACTTCGGCACCCGCGTGCTGCCCACGGTCCATAACGCGGTGTACAAGGTGTTCGATCCCGGGCTGTACGGGGTGCTCGTCTTCTTCCTGGTCAGCGGGTACATCGTGCCGGCGTCGCTGGAGCGCAAGGGCAGCGTCCGGAGCTTCTGGCTGAGCCGGCTGTTCCGCCTGTTCCCGCTGTTCGTGTTCGCGATCGCGGCCGTGCTGCTGCTGCACGGGCTCGGCTACGCCAGCGTGCGGGCTGCGAACGAGAACGTCACCGCCTCGGTGTTCTCGCACCTGTTCATGCTCAATGAGCTGCTCGGGCAGACCAACATCATCGTCGTGCTCTGGACGCTCTCCTACGAGATGGTCTTCTACGTGCTGCTCACCGCGCTGTTCACGGCCGGCCTGCACAAGCGCAGCGGGTGGTACGCCGGGCTGTTCGCCGCCGCCGCGCTGCTGCTCGGCGGGCTGCTGCCCACCGTCTGGATCTCATACAGTTCGCTCGGCCTCACCCCGGTCGCGCTGGCCGGGGATGTCCTGATCATTGGCGGCATCGCGGTCGCGGCGGCCGGACGCGGGCTGCCGCGCACGCTCGGCGCGTGGATCGCCGCGGCCACCGGCCTGGTCCTGGTCGCGGTCAACGGCCGGAAGAGCCCCTACGAGGGACTGACGATCCTGGCCCTGATGTTCACCGGCACCATGCTGTACCGCGCCGAGCAGGGGCAGCTCGGCCGCTGGCGGGCGGTGATCGTGGGTACCGGCATCTTCGCGGCCGCCATCGCCGCCGGTGCCTGGCACATCCCGGGGACCGTGCCGCAGGACCAGGCGGCGCTGGTGCAGCGCGAATGGGTCGTATCGGTCGCGCTGGCCGGCCTGACGTTCGCGATCGGCATGGCGCTGCGCAACCAGCGGGTGCCAACGGTGCTGGCCTGGCTGGGGCTGGTGAGCTACTCGATCTACCTGCTGCACCCCTTGTTCCTCGATATTTACGACAGCCTCCCGTTCGCGCCCGGCTATCGCCAGCCGACCTGGCAGCAGGCCGCGGCGGCCGCGGTGTTCCTCGCCGCGCTGCTGGCCTGCTGCGCGGCAACCTACTACCTGGTGGAGGCGCCGATGCAACGGCTCGGCCGCAGCGTCGCGGGGCGGCTCGATGCCCGCTTCGGGCCCGACCGGCAGGGGTCAGCGCAGCAGCAGGCGGGCGGCAAGCTCGAGGTGGTTGCTCACGTCGTCGGCTGACGCGCGCCTGGTCACCCACGAGACCAAATTCGACAGCCAGACGTCGCCGATGACCCGGGCGATGGCCTTGTCGTCGGTTGACGGCTCGCCGTCGTGCATGGCCTTGGTGAGCATCTGCTCCATCAGCCGGGCGAACGTGTTGACCTCCGCGGCCGCGCTCGAGTCCGCGAACATGAACGCCCGGGTCATCGCCTCGGCGAGCATCGGCTCACGCTGCATCGAGCGGGTGATCCTGCCGAGCACGTACAGCATCCGTTCGTAGGGCGTGTCGCCGGGGATCGGCTTGCGCTCCAGCTTCTCCTTCGCCCGCTCGAACTCACTGACCAGTGCGGACACCAGCAGGTGGATCTTGGACGGGAAGTACCGGTACAGCGTGCCGAGCGCCACGTCGGCCCGTTCGGCCACCGCCCGCATCTGCACCGCGTCGTAGCCGCCCTTGGACGCCAGCGCCAGCGTGGCCTCCAGGATCCGCTTCCTGCGGTCGCGCTGCGCGGCCGAGCCGAACTCGGGGGCGGCAGGCGCGCCCGACGCGACAGTGCCGGTGATACGTGTTCTCGATGCTGCCATCAAGGCCCCTCGCGGTATCAACAAACCGGAGCCGCTCCCGCGATCTCCGGCTGGCGATTTACGCGGGCCAGCGTCGTGTTGCGGGTCCGCGCCACCGTCAAGCGTACCAACGCAGGCTGCCTGATCAGGATTTCCGCGCTGGCCGCGATGAGGTAAAACGTGTTCTAATTTTGCGAGCCGCACGAGGAGGGCCGGGTGGCGATCGGCATGGACTTCACCCTCGGCGAGACCGAGCAGGCGGTCGCCAGCGCCGCCGCCGGGGTGCTTGACCATGCCCTGCCGCCGGACGGGCCCCCGGCCGGTGACCCCTCGCTGCTGAAGGAGCTGAGCCGGGCCGGGCTGCTGTCGCTCGCCCTGCCGGCCTTCCTCGGCGGGGACGGGCTCGGCGTGATGGCAGTGGCCACTGCGCTGACCGAGATCGGCAGGCGGGCCGCGTCCGGGCCAGCCCTGGCCACGCTCGCGCTCGGCGTGCTGCCGGTCGTCCGGTGGGGCGACCGCGACCTGCAGCGCGCTCTGCTTGACGGCGTCGCGTCCGGCGACACCGTGCTCACGGCGGCGGTGCGCGAGCCGTCGCAGGTGATGCCGCTGGTCCCGGCCACCACGGCCAGGCTCGCCGACGGGCCGGCCACGGTCTCCGGCGTCAAGATCGGTGTGCCCTGGGGCGCGGATGCCGACTGGATCCTGGTGCCGGCCAGCATCACCGCCGGGGGCACCGGCACCGCGGTCGTGGCCGTGGCAAGGTCGGCGAGCGGGCTGTCCTGGCAGCGCACGCACAGCGCCTCGGGCGAGCCCGAGTACACGCTGCGGCTGGACGCGGCGCCGGTAAGCCACGTGATCGGCGGTGGGACCGGGGGGCGCGTCGTGACCGACCTCTACCAGCTCGCGATCGCCGGGGCGTGCTGCCTGGCCGACGGGGCGGTCGCAGGCGCGCTTTCCTTGACGACCGCACACGTGGCGGCGCGGGAACAGTTCGGCCGGCCGCTGGCCACGTTCCAGGCCGTGGCCGAGAAGATCGCCGACGTCTACATCACCTCACGCACCCTGCACCTGGCGACGCTCTCGGCCTGCTGGCGGCTGGACACCGACCGCGGCGCGGCCGCCGACCTGGACGTGGCGGCGTACTGGCTCGCCGACCAGGCGCCAGCGGCGATGCTGACCTGCCATCACCTGCACGGCGGGATCGGCATGGACATCAGCTACCCGCTGCACCGCTACTCCTCGCTGGTCAAGGACCTGGCCAGGTTCGTTGGCGGCGCCGACCACCGGCTGGACCGGCTCGCCGCCAGGGCGTGCGGGTAGGCCCGGCCGTGTTCGTCGACCTCACCCCGGAGCAGCTGGCGCTGCGCGACGAGTTGCGGGCCTACTTCGCCGGGCTGATCTCGGCCGGCGAGCGCGAGGCCATGCTGACCGAGCGGCACGGCACGGTCTATCGCGAGATCGTTCGGCGGATGGGCCGCGACGGATGGCTCGGGGTCGGCTGGCCGGCCGAGTTCGGCGGCCGCGGGCTCGGCCAGGTCGAACAGGCGATCTTTGTCAGCGAGGCGGCCAGGGCCGACGTGCAGCTGCCGCTGGTCACCCTGCAGACCGTTGGCCCGACGCTGCAGACCCACGGGACCGCCGAGCAGAAGGACTTCTTCCTGCCCAAGATCCTCGCCGGAGAGGTGCACTTCGCGATCGGCTACACCGAGCCCGAGGCGGGCACCGACCTTGCCGCGCTGCGCACCCGCGCCGTGCGGTCCGGTGACCATTACGTGGTCAACGGGCAGAAGATCTTCACCACCGGCGCGCACGACGCCGACTACATCTGGCTGGCCTGCCGCACCGACCCCGGCGCGCCGCGGCACAAGGGGATCTCCATCCTCATCGTCGACACCACCGACCCGGGCTTCTCCTGGACGCCGATCATCACCCACGACGGCGCGCACCACCTCAACGCGACCTACTACTCCGACGTGCGCGTGCCGGTCACGATGCGGGTCGGCGAGGAGAACGCTGGCTGGCGGCTGGTCACCACGCAGCTCAACCACGAGCGGGTGGCGCTCGGCCCGGCCGGCCGGATCGCCGCCCCGTACGAGCGGGTGCGCGAGTGGGCCGAGGGCCGCGCCGGGCCGGACGGGCGCCCGCTGCTGAGCCTGCCTGACGTGCGCCGCGCGCTGGCCGAGAGCTACGCGTGCCTGCGCATCAACGAGCTGCTCAACTGGCAGGTCGCGGTGGCGCCCACGGTCGACGTGGCCGACGCGTCGGCCACCAAGGTGTTCAGCTCGGAGCGGCTGCAGCGGCTCGGCCAGCTGCTCGAGGACGTCGTCGGGCGGCACGGCGATCCGGCCGACGAGGACACGGCCGAGCTGCTGCGGTGGCTCGACATCCAGGCCAAGCGGAACACGGTGCTGACGTTCGGCGGCGGGGTGAACGAGATCCAGCGGGAGCTGATCGCGACCACCGGACTTGGCCTGCCTCGGGTACCCAGGTGAGCCGGGGCGTGAGCGTAACGGGCGGCAATTCGGGTTCGGGTGGCGCGGCTATCGCCGAGGCCGCGGCCGAGATCGCGGCCAGGGGCGAGTCCCGGCCGCGCTGGGCGCGAGACCCGGTGAACCTGCCGATGATCCGCAACTGGGCCGAGGCGATCGGCGACGCCAACCCGGTCTACACGGACGCCGGCGCGGCCGCGCGCTCGGTGCACGGTGGCCTGGTCGCGCCGCCGGCCATGGCGCAGGTGTGGACCATGCGCGGGCTGCATCCGCAGGCCGACGACGACCCGCTTGGCCTGATGTCCGCCGTGCTCGACGAGGCGGGGTTCACGTCGGTCGTCGCCACCAACTGTGAGCAGGAGTATCACCGCTACCTGCGGCACGGCGAGCAGGTCACGGTGCGGTCCCGGCTGGACAGCGTCACCGGGCCGAAGCGGACCTCGCTCGGCGAGGGCTGGTTCGTCACCACGATCAGCACCTGGTACGTGGGCACCGAGCCGGTCGCCACGATGCTGTTCCGGGTCCTGAAGTTCCGCCCGCCCGCCTCCGCTGCCCAGCCGGCGGGCGAGGTCGCGGCCTCCTCATCCCCCGCCGACCAGCCTGCGGGCGAGGTCGCGGCCTCCTCATCCCCCGCTGCCCAGCCGGCGGGCGACGTGCTCCGGCCGGCCGTGTCGCGGGACACGGCGTTCTTCTGGGACGGCACCGCAGCCGGCGAGCTGCGGATCCAGCGCTGCGGCGGCTGCGGCGCGCTGCGCCATCCGCCGGGCCCGATGTGCCCCGGCTGCGGCGCGGCCAAGCCCGAGTACCTCGTGGCCGCCGGTACCGGCGAGGTGTACAGCTACGTGGTGCAGCACCACCCGCCGGTTCCTGGCAAGTCGCTGCCGATCGTGGTGGCGCTGGTGCAGCTCACCGAGGGAGTGCGGATGGTCGGCGAGGTGCTGGGCGTGGGCCCGCAGCGGGTGCGGATCGGCATGCCGGTCCGGGTCGCGTTCGTCCGGGTCGATGACACGCTGACGCTGCCGGCCTGGCGGGAGGACCCGAGGTGACCGGCATCGTCCTGCCGGAGCTGGTGATCGACATCACGCCGACGTTCGTGGTCGCCTCCGCGATCGCGACCAGGGACTTCCAGGATGTGCACCACGACAAGGACCGGGCCGTGCGGCGCGGCGGCAAGGACATCTTCGTCAACATCCTCACCACCACCGGGCTGGTGCAGCGATTCGTCACCGACTGGGCGGGACCGCAGGCGCTGGTGCGCAAGGTCGCGATCCAGCTCGGCGTGCCGTGCTACGCGGGGGACACGCTCACGTTCTCCGGGCGGGCCGCCGACGCGGGCGGCGACGGCGAGGTCGAGGTGACCGTGGTCGGGCGGTGCAGCCTCGGTGACCACGTCACCGGCACGGTCCGCCTGATGCTGCCACCGGGAGATGAGGGCCACGCCGCATCGATGTACCAAAGGGCTCGTTCTAGCCGGCCTAAAGGTACATCGATGCCCACCCTCGGCGGTGCGGGAGGGGCTGGTGGGGCTGGAGGGGCTACCGCCGGTGGAGCTGGAGCGGCTACCGCTGGTGGAGCTGGGGCGGCTACCGCCGGTGGAGCTGGAGCGGCTACCGCCGGTGGGGCTGGAGCGGCTACGGTCGGCGGTGCCCGAGCGGCCGGTGGAGCGGGAGCGGAGGCGGCTGACGGGGCGGGGGAGGCGAAGTGATCTCGGGGGCGGCGGCGATCGCCGGCATCGGGGCGACCGAGTTCTCCAAGGACTCGGGGCGCAGCGAGCTGAGGCTGGCCGCCGAGGCGGCGTCGGCGGCGCTGGCCGACGCCGGGCTGAGCCCGTCGGACGTGGACGGCCTGGTCACGTTCACGATGGACGCGGTCGCCGAGATCGCGCTCGCGCGCGAGCTCGGCATCCGCGAGCTCACGTTCTTCAGCCAGGTCGGTTACGGCGGCGGCGCGGCCTGCGCGATCGTGCACCAGGCCGCGATGGCGGTCGCCACCGGGACCGCCGAGGTGGTGGTCTGCTACCGGGCGCTGAACGAGCGCTCCGGCCACCGGTTCGGCCAGGTCTCCAGGGCAGCGGTGACGGCACCGACCACCGGCGGCGTCGACAACGGCTGGCACTACCCGATGGGCCTGGCCGTGCCGGCCGCGACCGTCGCCATGATCGCCCGGCGCTACATGCACGACTACGGCGCGACCAGTGAGGACTTCGGGCTGGTCACGGTCGCGGACCGGCGGCACGCCGCCACCAACCCGCACGCCTGGTTCTACCGCCGGCCGGTGACGCTGGCCGAGCACCAGGCCTCGCGGTGGATCGTCGAGCCGCTGCGGCTGCTCGACTGCTGCCAGGAGAGCGACGGCGCCGTCGCGGTGGTCGTGACCAGCGCCGAGCGGGCCCGTGACCTCGCCCAGCCGCCCGCGGTGATCCGGGCCGCCGCGCAGGGCGCGGGGCCGGACCAGTACGTGATGACCAGCTACTACCGGGATGAGCTGGGGCTGCCCGAGATGGGCGTGGTGGCCAGGCAGCTGTGGCGCCAGGCCGGCATCGGGCCGCGGGACGTGCGGACCGCGGTGCTCTACGACCACTTCACCCCGTACGTGCTGCTGCAGCTCGAGGAGCTCGGCTTCTGCCCGCGCGGGGAGGCACGGCACTTCATCTCCGGCGGGGCGATCGAGCTCGGCGGGCGGCTCCCGCTCAACCCGCACGGCGGCCAGCTCGGCGAGGCGTACATCCACGGCATGAACGGCGTCGCCGAGGGCGTGCGGCAGGTCCGCGGCACCTCGGTGAACCAGGTCGGCGGCGACGGCCCGGTGCTGGTCACCGCCGGCACCGGCGTGCCGACCAGCGGCCTGATCCTCGGCCCGGCGTGATCTTGCTCGGCGGGAGCCGGTCTGGGGCCCGGCCGCGATCGAGGCCGGGGCAAAACCGGCAGACCGGCGTATCCTTGCGCTCGTGAGCCGCGCGGCTGCGATCCCCACGGGAACTGTCACGCTGCTGTTCACCGACGTCGAGGGGTCGACCAGGCTCTGGGAAGCCGAGCCGGAGCGGATGGCCACGGCGCTGCGCCGTCACGACGAACTGCTCCGCACGGCCATCGGCCAGGCCGGCGGCTACGTGTTCAAGACCATCGGCGACGCCTTCTGCGCCGCCTTCGCCACGCCGCAGGCGGCGCTGGCCGCCGCGCTCGCCGCCCAGCAAACGCTGGCCGCCGAGACATGGCCGACCCACCGGCCGATCCGGGTGCGGATGGCTCTGCACACCGGCGTGTGCGAGGAGCGCGACAACGACTACTTCGGTCCGGTGGTCAACCGGGCCGCGCGGCTCGAGGCCGCGGCCCACGGCGGTCAGGTGCTCATCTCCGGTGCCACGGCCGAGCTGCTGTCGGAGAGCCTGCCCGAGGGGGTGACGCTGCGGGATCTCGGCCTGCACCGGCTCAAGGACCTCGGCCGTGCCGAGCGCATCTTCCAGCTCGAAGCCGAGTTCCTGCAGCCAGATTTTGGCCCGCTGGCGTCGCTCGACAACCCGGAGCTGCCGAACAACCTGCCCGGCCAGCTCAGCGCGTTCGTCGGCCGGGAGCCCGAGCTGATCCAGGTGCGCTCGCTCGTGGCGTCCTCGCGCCTGGTCACCCTCACCGGGGCGGCCGGGTGCGGGAAGACCCGCCTCGCGCTCCAGGTCGCGGCCGAGGTGCTCGGCACGGCCAGGGACGGGGTGTGGTTTGTCGGGCTCGCCGCGCTGACCGACGCCGAGAAGATACCGGGGGCGGTTGCCACCGTCCTCGGGCTCGCGGACCAGGGCGGGCAGCAGCCGTCGCTCGAGTCGCTGATCGACACGCTGCGCGAGCAGGACACGCTCATCCTGCTCGACAACTGCGAGCACGTGATCGACGGCGCCGCCAAGTTCTGCGGCCAGCTGGTCCGCGAGTGCCCCCGGCTGCGGATCCTGGCCACCTCCAGGGAGCCGCTCGGCATCGATGGCGAGCACGTGTACCGCGTGCCCTCGCTGTCGCTGCCGCCGGCTGAGGCCGAGGCGGCCGTCGACATCGCCACGTCCGACGCGGTCCGGCTGTTCGTGCAGCGGGCGCAGGCGCAGGACCCGGGGTTCGTGCTCGATGACGCGTCCGCGCGGCTGGTCGCGTCCGTCTGCCGCCGCCTTGACGGCATCCCGCTGGCCCTCGAGCTGGCGGCGGCCCGGCTGTCGTCCATGTCGCTCCAGCAGGTCAGCGACCGGCTGGACCACCGCTTCCGGCTGCTGACCGGTGGCAGCCGCAACGCGATGCCGCGGCAGCAGACGCTGCAGGCCGCGGTCGACTGGTCCTTCGGGCTGCTCACCGAGCCGGAGCGGGACGTGCTGCGGCGGCTGTCGGTGTTCGCCGGTGGTTTCGACCTTGAAGCCGCCGAGATGATCTGCTCAGCCGAAAGCGTCGACGCCTTCGACGTGCTGGACCTGCTCGGCTCGCTGGTCAGCAAGAGCCTCGTGACCGCCGAGCGGACGCCCGAGTCGGTCCGGTACCGGATGCTCGAGACGATCCGCCAGTACGCCGCGCAGGAGCTGATGAGGTGGGGCGGCGAGGATGAGGTCGTGGCGACCAGGGACCGGCACGCCGGCTACTTCATCCGGCTCGCCGAGGAGGCGGCGCCCGCGCTCGCCGGGCACGGCCAGGGGCGCTGGCTGCGCCGGCTGGACACCGAATGGGAGAACCTGCACACCGCGGCCGACCATCTGGCGGCCGAGGGCCGCACCAGTGACGTGCTCCAGCTCGGCGTCTGGCTGCAGCGCTTCGCGATCAGCAGGGGACACTGCGAGGTGCTCGCCTGGCTGGCCAGCGGGGTGGAGACGGCCGACCCGGCGCCGGCGACCCTGCTGGCGAACGCCCTCGTCGCGATCGGCTGGCTGGCCGGAACCCTGCAGCGGATGGACCCCGGCGCGCCCGCCACCGCCAGGCAGTGCGGCGAACGCGGCCTGGCCATGGCGCGCGAGCTCGGCGACCGCGGCCTTGAGGCGCGCGCGCTCCTGGTCCTGGCCGGCGCGGCCTACTTCTACCATGACCTGGATCTGCTGCGCCGGCTGGGCGGCGACGGGGTCGTGATCGCCCGCGAGCTCGGTGACGTGCACCTGCTCGGCGAGCTGCTGTCCTGTCTCTGCGCCGCGGCGCCCGATGACGAGGGCCGCCAGCTGCGGGCTGAGGCGCTGGACTGCTTCCGGCAGACCGGTGACGACATGCTCGCGGCGAACGAGATGCACATGATCTACGGCCTCGATATCAAGGAAGGGCGGCTCGCCGACGCCAGGACCCATCTCACCGAGGCGATCGCCACGGCCGAGAAACTCGGTGCCAAGATCTTCATTTACCTCATGCGGACCGACCTTGTCATCCTGCTGCTGATCGAGGGCAAGCACGAGCAGGCAGTGCCCGTGATCAGGAACTGCCTGCTGATCGCGCGGCGCACCGGCCTGCACCTCGACGTCAGCGAGCTGTTGTTCGGCGCGGCGTGCGTCACCGCGTGGCAGGGGGATCACGCCAGGGCGGCCCGGCTGCACGGCGCCGCCGACATACAGATGAGCGTCGCGCTCGCGGTCGGGAGCATCATCTGGTCAGGCCCTGAGCAGGAGCTGCGCGAGCGGGAGCAGGCCGGCCTTCGGGGGCTGATGGGAGACGAGGCCTACCAGGCCGGTTTCCGGTCGGGCGCCGGGCTGTCCCGGTCCCAGGCGCTGGATCTGGCGCTCGGCCGGGAGCCAGCCGGCTGAGCGCGGGACCTGGGCGGACGATTCAGCTAAAGTTCACCGCAGATCACCCAAAACACGCGGCCGGGAAGCGCCTGGCGTGACGCTCCCGCTCAACGGAAGAAGGCGCCTGGTGTTCGAGACAGTGGTGGTGGGGGCGGACGGGTCGGACACGGCGGCCGAGGCCGTCCGGGTGGCGACCGAGCTGGTCAAGCTCAGCAACGGGAACCTGCACATCGTGACCGCCTACCGGCCGCAGCAGCTGCGGTCCGCGGCGGGCGAGGAGTTCGCCGAGTCGCTCACCTCGGACGACCTGGCCCAGTCCGTGCTGGACGGGCTGGCGTCCCGTGCTGCGACGGCCGGCGTCGCCGTCGAGAAGCACCTGAAGAGCGGCGGTGCCGCCGACGTCATCTGCGAGGTCGCGACGCAGGTCAAGGCCGACGTGATCGTGGTCGGCAACAAGGGCATGACCGGGCTGCGGCGGGTCCTGGGCAGCGTGCCCAATTCGGTGGCGCACCAGGCGCCATGCGCGGTGCTTATCGCCTTCACGACCTGACCCGCCCGCGGCTCACTCGACCGGCTCGGGCATTTCGTAATGGCCCGTTAATGCGATCAATCCTGGTTGCGGCAGGGATCGCTGCCATTACGGGTGCTGGATTATCCGGCTGCGGACGGCAAGTATGTCGTCAGCGAGGATCGCCGCAGCCGGGGGGAAGCATGGGCGGGGAGATAGCCGCTGGTCAGCGCGTTGGACTGGGCCGAAGGGCGGTGCTGCGCACCGGCGTGCTCGGCGGGGGCGCCGCGCTGGCCGTGGGCGCGGGCGGCGGTTTCGGCAGAGCCGCTGCCGCCAGCAAGCCTTCATTTCAGCTTTTCGCGCAGTCGGACCTCAACTTCGAGACCCTTTTCACCCTCGGCAGCGCCGGATACGGCTGCTCAGAGGTGGGTGAGGTGGTCGCCACGGTCAACCGCATCAATGCCGGCGGAGCTTCTTACCAGACGTATTACAACAATTTTATGGCCATGGCGCGCAGCGTGGACGTGCTGGCAGGGCGGGAACTGGACGCCGGGCACACGGCCAGCGCCAGGAGCGCCTTCCTCCGCGCCGCCTCGTACTACGACGCATGCCTGTTCTTCGTGCTCGGGACCACGTCACGGGCGCACGAGGCCGACGTGTACGCGAACATGCAGCGCTGCTGGGACCTGGCCAGCCAGCTGTTCGACCCGCCGTTCGAGCGGGTGAAGATCCGGTACGGCCGCACCTGGATGCCCGGGTACCTGCTGCGCCCCGACACCCGCCCGGTGCGCCGCCCGACGATCATCCTCAACAACGGCAGCGACGCCCAGAACGTCGACCTGTACGCGTTCGGCGGGGCCGCCGCGCTGGAGCGCGACTACAACGCGCTGATCTTCGAGGGACCGGGGCAGGGGTCGATGCTGTTCGAGCGCGAGATCCCGCTGCGGATCGACTGGGAGCACGTGGTCACGCCGGTCGTCGACTACCTGACGTCGCGGTCCGACGTGGACCCCAAGCGCATCGCGATCACCGGGTGGAGCCTGTGCGGCGAGTCGGTCATCCGGGCGGCGGCGTTCGAGCACCGGCTCGCGGCCGTCGTCGCCGACCCGGGTGTGCTCAACGCGTGGCTGGCCTGGCCCGCGCAGGTCCGGGACCTGTTCTCGCCGGGATCCACGAAGGAGCAGGTGAACGGGGAATGGCAGGCCGTGATCCCGCACCTGGATGCCGTGAGCAAGTTCACGCTGATGAAGCGGGCCGAGCTGTACGCGCGGCAGTTCCTGCTCGCCGGGCGCGCCGGGCGGGTGTTCACCAACCTCTGGCTGCTGGGCACGATCCAGATGGCGCTGAACGTGTCCAAGGTGGCTTCGCGGGTCACCTCTCCCACGCTGGTGACCGGTTACCAGGATGACCAGTTCGTGCCGGGCCAGGCCCGCTCCGTGTACAACCTGCTGCGCAGCCACAAGGCGTACCAGTACTTCACGTCGGCGGACGGGGCCGAGTACCACGACGCGCCGATGGCGCCGCAGACCCGCAACCAGGTCGTCTTCGACTGGCTGGACGGCATCCTCTGACCGTTCCGGGCGGCGGCCAGGGTCAGATCAGGTGCTTGCGCACCCAGCTGGTGATCACCTCGATCACGAGCACGACCGTGAACGTCGAGATGATGATGGCGCCCGTGGTCCGGTAGTCGAGCACCTGCACGCTCTGGAACAGCAGGAACCCGATGCCGCCGCCGCCGACGAGGCCCAGGATCGTGGACGACCGGAAGTTGACGTCCAGCATGTACAGGCCGTTGATTTTGGATGCTATTCCGGAAAAAGTCACCACGATCATGAAACATCGCCGCCTGGCACCACTAAATCAAAGCTAGATTCGGGGCACAGTGCCACTAGGCCGGGAAGTCCCGGGCCCGGGTCACGCCCGGGACTGCGCGAGGTCGCCCCGGGCCCGGGTCAGGCCCGGGACGGCGTCGGTGGTCTGGGAAACGTCGGCGGGCTGCGCCGAGGACGCGATGACGGTGACCACGCGGGGCCAGCGGCCGTCCGGGGCGACCAGCACAAGGTCGGCCGCGCATCCCGGCTCGAGCCGGCCCCGGTCGGTGAGGCCCATGACCTCGGCCGGCCCCGACGTGATCAGGCCCACCGCGGCCGGGAACCCGACCACGCCGCGGCCCGCCAGGTCGAACGCCGCTCCGAGCAGGGTCGGCGGGGCATAGTCCGAGGCCAGGCCGGTGCAGCAGCCGAGCGAGATGAGTTGCTCGGCCGACGCGTTGCCGGAGTGCGAGCCGCCGAGCAGGACGTTGGGCGCGCCGAGCACGACCGGCATCCCGCGCTCGCGGGCGGCCTGGGCGGCCTCGAGAGTGACCGGGAACTCGGCGACCGCTGCGCCCCAGCGCTGCGCCTCGGCGACCTCCTCCGGGTCGACGCAGTCGTGCGCGAGTACCCGCGCCGCGCCGGCCGTCGCCAGTTCGCGGACCCGCGCGAGGTTGGCCTCGCGGGTCGGAAGCATGGCCTCGGCCTCGGTCATCCGCCGGGCGATCTCGGCGTCCAGATCGCCGATCGCGGCCTGGCGCTCCGCCGGTATGGCCGCCTTGTACGCGTCGATGTTGCGGTACTGACCCTGGCCCGGTGTGTGGTCCTCGAACGAGACCAGCGGCAGGTCGCCTGCTGGCTGCCCGCTGGGCAGGCACTCCAGCGCGCGGTCCACGGAGCCGGTGCTGCGGGCCGGCAGCCGGAACAGCACCCGGTGGTCGAGCCGGGCGCCGTGCGCGCGCCGGGCCGCGATCACCTCAACCAGCCCGGCCGCGACCTCGGGACGGCGCATCCGGTCGGCCTCGCCGCCGAAGCTGACCCCGTGGCAGGCGGTCGTGATGCCCGCCGCGAGGAAACGGCCCTCCAGCGATCGCAGCGCGAACTCCAGGTCAAAGGTGACCGTCGGCCGCGGTGACACCTCGCGCTCGATCGCGTCGCAGTGCGAGTCCACGAGCCCGGGCAGGCAGAACGCGCCGCCGCCGTCGTCGGCACCGGAATAGCACCGGTTCTCTTCCACACTGAGTATCCGGCCGTCCTCGCTGGCGATCGTCGCGTTCTCGAGAACCCGGCCGGCGGTAACGGCCCGGACGTTGCTCAGCAGGTGTACGGCCATTGGCGGACCTCCCGTCGCGGGGCACTCGTACGCCTGGCGCCCCAACTTATCTAGACAACCCTGTGGCCGATGAGCCTCGGTTACCACGGCCCGGCCACCGGGCGAAGTTCATGCGAACTCCGCTGCGTCCAGTGCAACTCCATCACCCCGCAGCCCTGATGGCGGAACCCGTGGCGCTGGTAAAGCGGAATGCTCCGCTGCGAGGGCCAGAGCACGACCGTGTCGGCCCCGTGGTCGCGGCAGAACCCGACGGCGGTCTCCAGCAGGCGGCCGCCGAGCCCGCGGCCGCGCCAGGGCGGCCGGACGTAGAGGCTGCTGACGTAGCCGAGTATCTCCGGCTCGGTGACCGGGTTCGGCACCTTCTCGACCAGCTGTACCAGCACCAGGCCGACCGGGATCTCAGGCGGTCCGGCGGCCGCCCAGGCCAGCCAGGCGTGCCAGCGCCCGAACTGCAGCCGGCCGGCCATCCAGGCCGCGGCGCGCTCGACGAACTGCTCTTGCGGCTCGACCGGTTCGCGCGTTCCCGCCGCCTCGGACCGGAACGCGTAGCGAAGGGTGGCCAGCACCCTCGCGTCGCTCCGGCCGGCCGGCCGCACCTCGGTCACTCCGCTGGCCCCTCCCCGGCACCGGCCTCGGTGATGATCGCCTGCAGCTCGGCGGCGAGCTCGGGGGTCGCGGCGATGATCCCGCTCCAGCGGCGGTGCAGGTCGACATCGAACTCGACCGGACGGCCGAATCCGTCGGCCACCACCGCGCCGGCGGCCTGCGCGTACACGACCGCGGCGGCCAGGTCCACGTAGCGGTGCACGTCGCCGCCGGCGTCGGCGAACGCGTCGATCGCACCGGTACACGCCAGGATCGCCTCCAGCGTCGAGCAGCTGAGGATGCGTATCCGTGCCGACCGCTCGGTGATCCGCTGCCACGCCGTCCAGTTGGCCCGCTGCGGGCGCAGCAGCGAGACCGCGGCGCCGTCGAGCTCGGTCCGCCGGGTCGTCCGCCACGGCCCGCCGCCCTCGGCGGCGGGCAGCCGGCAGGCCCAGTCCCGCCCGGTGTCCAGCCATCTGGTCAGCGCCTCGACCGGGCGGCCGTCCACCACGATCGCGCCGCTGAACGTGCACAGCGGGACCCCGGCCAGCGCGTTGGCCGTCCCGTCCACCGGATCGACAACCAGGGTCACCGCCGACCCGCGGTCGATCCACCCGGCCTCCTCGGACAGGATGTTCACCCCGAACGGCTTGACGGCGTCGATCACCGCTCCGTCGACGATCTCGTCGAGCCTGCTGGTGGGGGTCCCGTCGGCACCGATGCCCACCTCGCGCCGCAGCTCCTCCGCTGGTTCGGCAGCCCTGGCCTCGGCCAGCGCGGCCGACGCGGCGTCCGCGGCGGCCGCCAGTACCGCGGCGTGCCCGCCGCCCGACCCGCCCGACCCGCCGTTGACGTGCACGAGACCTCCCCGTACCTCCGTTCAGGCCGCGCTCGCCCGGTCGAGCGTCTGCTGCGGCGTTCCCTCGGCGACGACCTCTCCGTCCCGGAGCACGACCACCCGGTCGGCGAGCGCACGGACCGCCTCCGGGTCGTGAAACACGCTCAGCACCGCGACCCCGGCCCGGCGCAGGCCGCCGATCAGCCGGAACACGGTCTCACGGTTGCCCGCGTCCAGGGCCGCCACCGGTTCGTCCAGCAACAGCAGCCGCGGCGGGCACAGCGTGCCCGCCGCGAGGTTCACCCGCTGCTGCTCACCGCCGGACAGCACCACCGGCTGCGTGCCCCATAGCTCCTCGTCCAGCATGACCGTGCGCAGCGCCGCGGCCGCGGCCGCCTCGGCGGCGCCGCGCTCCAGACCGCGCCGGACGGCGGCCCGGCCGACCACCTCGAGCACCGAGCGGCGGCAGTCCGGCCGCAGGAACTGGCTGACGTAGGCGACGTCGTGCCTGCGCGCCTCGGTCACGGCGCGGTCGTCGGCGCTGGCAAGGTTGACCAGGCTGGAGTCCCTGCGGCGCAGCCACACCTCACCCGCCGACGGGAGGCAGCTGCGCCAGACGCACTTCAGCAGCGTCGACTTCCCGGCCCCGCTCGGGCCGACCAGCGCCACGTGCTCGCCCGCGCCGACGGTGAGGCTGACATCGCGCAGCGCGGTCACCCGCCGCCCGATCGCGTGGATCACGAACTGCTTGTGCAGCCCGCGCACGTCGAGCACCGGCTCGCTCGTCGCTGTCGTCATAGAGCTCCTCTCGCGGCGGCCACGAGCTGCTGGCTGTAGGCCTGCTGGGGATCCTCGAGCAGCTGGTCGGTCAGGCCCGCCTCCACCATGCGCCCGGCGCGCAGCACGACCGCGCGCGTGGCGAGCATCGAGATCACGGTCATGTCGTGGCTGACGACGAGCGCGGTCACCCCGCTCTCCTCGATCAGGTCCCGGATCAGGTCCAGCACCCCGGCGGCGATCGAGGCGTCCAGGCCGGTGGTGGGCTCGTCCAGGAGCAGCAAAGCCGGGTTGTTGGCCACGGCCTTGGCCAGCTGGACCCGCTGCAGCATCCCGCCGGAAAACGTGCCGACCGGGTCGTCCATCCGGTCCAGCGGGACGTCGACCCTGGCCAGCAGCTCGCTGGCCCTGGCCCGGATCCGGCCGAAGTTGCGCCAGCCGGCCGCGATCAGCGGCTGGGCGATGTTGCCGCCCGCGGAAATCCGCAGGTTCAGCCCCTCGGCCGGTTCCTGGTAGACGATCGAGACCGTGCTGACCCGCAGCACCCGGCGGTCCGGGGCGCTCTGCGCGAACAGGTCGATCACGTCCGTCTCGCGGCGCAGCAGCGCCCTCCCCGCGCCCGGCGCCACGTCCCCGGCGATGCAGCGCAGCACCGTGGTCTTGCCGGAGCCCGACTCGCCGATGATGCCGAGCGCCTCGCCGGGTGCGACCTCAAACCCGACCTCGTCGCAGGCCAGCACGCGGCCGAACCGCTTGGTCAGGCCGCTGACCCGCAGCGCCCAGTCAGGCATCGGCCGCCTCCGCACGCCTCCGCGAGCACCAGTCGGTGTCGCTGCAGATCCACCCGCCGCGCGCCGGGACCTCGACCAGGTACGCCTCGGCGGCGCCGCAGAGCAGGCACGACGCGCCCTCGGTGCGCTCGACCTGAAACGCGACGTCCTCGAACGCCAGCGGCTCGACGTCGGTGTGCGGCGGCACCGCGTACACCCGCTTCTCCCGGCCCGCGCCGAACAGCGACAGGAACTCGGCCTGGTGCAGCTTGGGCACGTCCCACCGGGGGATCGGGGTGGTGGCCATCACGTAGCGCCCCCCGACCAGCACCGGGTACCCGGTGCTCTGGGTGATCACCCCGTTGCGCACCAGGTCCTCGTAGAGGCTGACCCAGATGCCGCTGTAGTCGGCCTCGGCGTGCATCCGCCGCAGCTCGCGCATGTCGCGCTCCACCCCGCGCAGCGGCTCGGGGACCGGTACCTGCAGCACCAGCAGCTGGTCCGGCCCCATTGGCTCCTCGGGAATCCGGTGCCGGGTCTGAACGATGCTGGCGTCCCTGGCGTCGGTGGTGTCGGCCACGCCGGTGCCCGCCACGATCAGCCGGCGCAGGTTGGCGGCGTTCACGCCGGCGTCGTCGCCCTGGTCGATGACCTTGATCGTGTCCCCGGGCCCGATCACCGCGAGCGTGATCTGCAGCCCGCCCGAGCCCCAGCCCCTGGCCACCGGCATCTCCCGGCTGGCGAACGGGACCTGGTAGCCGGGCACCGCCACCGCGGTCAGCAGCGCGCACCGGATCTCGCGCTTCGACTGTTCGTCCAGGTGGCCGAACTCCTCGGTCTGCGCCGACGCGGCCAGCGCGGTCACGGTCATCGGCTTGCCCCCGCACCGGAGCGGGCGCGGTCCGCCGGGTCAGCGGCCGGCGTGGCGTTCTGGCCCTCCGAAGGCTCGGCCTGATGCTGGCCGTTTCCGTTCGCGCGGGCCTGCGCCGCGCGGATCGCGGCCTTGCGGTCGACCATCGACCGGAAGGTCACGTAGTGCGGCAGCTTCAGGTGCTCGAGGAAGCCGGACGCGTCGAGCCCGTCCGTGGTCATCAGCAGGCACTGCTCCAGCGGGCTCTCGCCGCCGTCGCGCTGCACCGCGATGTCCAGGTTGGCCATGGCGATCGCCTTGCGCTCGTTGTGCCCGAGGCAGAGCCCGTATCCGACGTCGAACAGCCCGCGCTCTTCCTCCGTGCCGTTGAGGTCCTCGATCGCCTCGACCTCGGTGACCCGGACCGAGCCGAGCCGCACCGGCTGGCCGGTCGTGGGGTGGGTGACCCGGACCGGGAGCCGGCCGTGCCGCACCTCCCCGAGCGTGACCTCGTGGATGTAGCCGTCGGGACCGAGGATGTTCCGGTACCAGATGTTGACCAGCGCCCCGGTCTCGGCGCGCGCCATCACCGACAGCCGCGCGGACCGGGGCACGCCCGGGCGCACCGGCTCCCTGGTCACGTCGTACGGTTCCGGGTCGTCGTCGCGGCGCCGGTCCCGGACCATTCCCTGGGTGCGGAGCAGGTCGAGCAGCCGCCCGGGCCGCCTCCGCTCCGGCTCCGCCGCCGATCCGTTGACTGCCTCGGATCCGTTGACTGCGGCGGCTGAGCCGTTGCCCGGCGCTGGCCGCCGGGCCGGCTGGCCGGTGTCGAGCAGCCTGCCAACGTAATCCAGGGTGCGGCCGAGAAGCTGCGGCCCCGGCGGTACGCGGTACGCGGGCACGATCCGCCGCAGGATCTCCAGCTCGTCGGCGTGCACGGTCAGCCCGCTGGCCAGCCGCGGCCTGGTGGAGCGGTAGGCCCGCAGCAGGTGCGCCGCCTCGATCATGTCGCCCTCGGCCTGGCGCAGGGCGAGCGCCGCGAGCTCGGGTGCCCAGAGCCCGGCCTCGCCCATCACCCGGTCCACCGCCAGGTTCAGCCGCTCGGTGACCTGGTCGATCCCGAGCGGCGGGCTTGACCCGCCGTTGCGCTTGGCCCGCATCAGCTCCTCGGCGGCCAGGATCGCGTCCATGCCGCCGCGGGCGGAGGAGTAGCCCATTCAGATCACCGCCACGTGAGTGGACCGCGGCAGCCCGGCCACGTTGCCGCCGTCGTCGACCAGCCATACGTCCACGCCGGCCGGGAACAGCGCGTTCGCATCCCGCAGCGCGTCGAACACCTCCGGGCCGACGCCGCCGACCCCGAGCCTGATCCGGCCGGCGACGCCGGGGCCGGACAGCTCCAGCGTCACCTCGCCGGAGCCACCCTCGGCCAGGCCGCGGCACGCCAGGCCGGCCTTGGCGCCGTCCTCGGGTGCCGTGGCGGACCCGCGTCGCAGCCGGGAGACGGTCGCCGCGCCGGGCCGACCGTAGAT
>JASHOI010000185.1 GCA_030041195.1 Streptosporangiaceae bacterium
GCCCGCCCCGGCCGCGCCCGGCACCCGGCCCCGTGCCACGGCCTCAAACTGCGCCCGGGCCGGGCCGGTCAACCCCAGCGCCTCGGCCAGCAGCCGCACCGTCTCCCGGCGCGGAGCCTGGGCAATACCGCGCTCCAGATCGCTCACCGATCGCGGGCTCAGCCGAGCGGCCTCGGCCAGCTCCTCCTGTGTCAGCCGCGCCCCGGTTCGCAACTCTCGCAGCAACCCAGCGAAAGTGACCTGCGACTCGGCCACAGCGTCTCCCCTCGCCCGCCGACGACGCGCCCACCCAGGCTGAGAATACGCCGCCAAACCCGGGATTACCCGCGGCCCGCACCGCCGCAGAACTCACCGCGCCCGCCCTCGGCGGCACACTTTCGGCAATGCCGCCGCCCACGTCGGGCGAGGTGGTCGGCAACCAGCTTTCGACGGGTTCTATCCCCATGGGGGATAACGGCACCACCTGCCAGATGACCCTTGCCCTGGAAAACGGCACTCTCACGCTAACGTTCAACAACGTCAACGCGCCCGGCGCCTTCAAGCTGGCAGACCTGAGCATCACTGCTTTCCAGCCGTCTCAGATAGGAATCGGCTGCCAGTACGGGGGCTACCAGGTGCCCGCGCAACGCCTGGATATGGAAAGCAGCTGGATCGTGAACCGGTCGGTCCTCGAACTCAGGATGGGCGGACTCCCGTTTCCGCATGGCGGGCGAGACGGCGAATGGCGCTACCGTCACGCCGTCCGCCCGGACGGCGTGACGCCGCTCGATCACCAGGCGATCACCGATTTCCTTGCCTACGAGGCAAGGCATGCACGGCACGTGGAGGTCATCGCCGACCCTGCGCTCTCCGGCTGGGAACGGTGGCGAGCCCCGGAGGCGCGGCCCGACCCTGGCGCGTTCCCGACGCAGTGCTGCACGCACGTGTACCCGGGCGGCTGCACGGCCGAGCTGGTCTGCCATGGCGCACCGGCTGCCGCGGCGGCGCGCATCCTGGCCGACGGCATGCTGCGGCCCGCAACGGCGGTAACCGGCCGGAGCGCTCGCGACCTCGCCGCCGAGAGCACGTGGGGCGAGCCCGCCGACTATTTCGAGCACGTGATGCTGGCCAACGGCCGGTGCACCGCTCCCGAGGCGGTCGCGTGCAGCCGGATGCTCGGCCGCGACCTGACGCCGTCGGACCTGAGGCCCGGCTATCCCCCGGCGGTACGTTTCTACTTCGGGTGGCGGGCCCTGGCGGCTCATCCCTGCGCACGGTTCGACGGCGTGCACCCGGTAAAGATCCTGGGCGATCTCCGGCTCGACGACTCGCTGATCGCGGTGGTCGCGCACGCCAGCCAGCGCCACCTATTCGCGGCGATCCCGGGACGCCTCGCCGACCGGGTCGCGTTCGTGGATATCGACCGGCCGAGCCCGCAGGACTGGGCGGTCGCGGCCCTCACGCGGGCCGCATCGCCCTGACCGCCCGGGCGCCGCATCGGCCTGGACCGCCTGGTCGTCCATCTAGGGCTCCTCCCCGGCCGCGTGGGCGAGGACGTCGTCAATGACGTGCTTGGTCTGCCTCGCGTCCTCGGGATCGTTCTTGAGCGCGCCGACGAGAACGATCATGGATTTCCACAGCACCCACCCGCGGCCGCGCACCCAGGTCGCGTCGTCCACCGGAAGCAGGGCCCGAAACGTCCTGCGGCTCTCCCCGGAAAGGAACGTCCACGCGATGCCGGTGTCGCAGGCGGGATCCCCCACCGCCGACGACCCGAAGTCGATCACGGCGCTCAGCCGACCGCTGTCGACCAGCAGGTTGGTGGGACTGACGTCTCCATGGACCCAGACCGGAGGGCCGTGCCAGGTCGCACCGAGCGCCGCCTGCCAGACCTCGCCCGCTCGCGCGGCATCGATCTCGCCGTCGAGGGCCGCCATGGCCTCGTGAGTCTCGGAGTCGTAGACGGCCAAGGATCCGCCCCGGAAGAAGTTGTGCTCGCCGGGCCGCGGGCCGCCGGACGGATCGATCCGGTACAGCGTGGCGAGGAAGCCGGCCAGGTCGGCAGCGAACTCGCTGCGGTCCGTGATCCCCGCGGTTTCGGCGTGCTCACCGGGGAGCCAGCGGTACACCGACCACGGCCACGGGTACCCGAACCCGGGAACGCCCTTCGCCAGCGGTTCCGGGATCGGCAATGGCAGGCGGGGTGCCAGTACCGGCAGCCACCGGTGCTCCTTGTCCACCTGCGCGGCGTAGCCGGAGCCGCTTGGCAGCCGCACCGACATCTCGTCCCCGAGCCGGAACGTTGCGTTGTCCCATCCGTCTGCCTCGACCGGCCGGACCGGCAGCCCCGCCCACCGCGGGAACTGCGCCGCGACGAGCCGGAACACCAGATCCGGCGTGATCGCTGCCTTGTCCACGCACCGCATCATCTCCCGGCCGCCGCCGGACTCGGTACGCATTTTTGCGCCCTGCTACGCCTCAGCCAAGGTCCGCTCAGATATCCGATTTTCATGATCTGGGTAGATAGCGACCAACCGAACGTCTTTTTCCACCCAGATCATGCAACAGGGGCCCGACTGGGCGCGGCGTCAGCCGCGGGGGTGGGCGGCGAAGCGCTCGTCGACCTGCTCGGGGGCGAGGCCGAAGTCGGCGAGCGAGTAGCGGTGCGCGGGCCGGGCGCCGCCGGCTCCGGCCCGCTCCGCCCCCGGCCCGGCTGGTCCCGCAGGCCCAGCGGTCCCGGCAGGCCCGGCGGCACCAGCGACCTGCGCGCGCATCGCGTCGGCGGCCTGGCCGGAAAGCGGCAGCCCGAACCGCGCGTAGATCGACTCGACCGTGCCGAACGGGTCCGCGGCGAACTGCTCGTACGCGACGTCGCAGAACCGTGCCGGGTCGTGCCGGGCCCGCGCGGCCGTGAACGTCTCCAGGCCGCGCGCCCACAGCTCCAGCTGATCCCGGCCGATCACCTCGCCGCGGAACGTGCCCGACCAGCCGGCGGTGGCCTGCGCCGCCAGGCTGCACACCGACGCGATCGCGGTACGCGGCTCGCGGTGGGTCTGCACCACCAGCGCATCCGGGTACACGGCGAGCAGCGCGTCGAGCGCGAACAGGTGGCTGGGGTTCTTCAGCACCCAGCGGCGGCCGGCGTCGTTCAGCCCGATCAGCTGCAGGATCCGCCGGTGCCGGCGGTACGCGGCGGTCCAGTCCTGCCGCTGCAGCCAA
>JASHOI010000018.1 GCA_030041195.1 Streptosporangiaceae bacterium
TACCTGCTGCCGACGGTGTTCCACTCGGTGCAGTCCGACGAGTCGCGGCACATCTCCAACGGCTACGCGACGCTGCTGATGGCCCTCGCCGACGAGGGCAACCACCAGCTGCTCGAGCGTGACCTGCGGTACGCGTGGTGGAACAACCACCGGGTGGTGGACGCGGCGATCGGCACGTTCATCGAGTACGGCACCAAGGACCGCCGCAAGGACCGGGAGTCCTACGCGGAGATGTGGCGGCGGTGGATCTACGACGACTACTACCGCAGCTACCTGGTGCCGCTGGAGAAGTACGGCCTGGTCATCCCGCACGACCTCATCGAAGAGGCGTGGAACCAGATCTGGAACAAGGGCTACGTGCACGAGGTGGCCCAGTTCTTCGCCACCGGCTGGCTGGCGAACTACTGGCGGATCGACCCGATGACCGACAAGGACTTCGAGTGGTTCGAGTACAAGTACCCGGGCTGGTATGACCGGTACGGCAAGTGGTGGGAGAACTACAACCGGCTGTCACGGCCGAACGGGCATCACCCGATCGTCGCCGAGGACGTCGACTACCAGTACCCGCACCGCTGCTGGACCTGCATGGTGCCGTGCCTGGTGCGCGAGGACATGACCATGGCCGAGGTCGACGGGCAGTGGCGGACGTACTGCCACAAGGAATGCCAGTGGACCGACGAGGTGGCGTTCCGTCCGACCTACCAGGGCCGGGAGACCCCGAACATGGGCCAGCTCATCGGCCACCGGGAGTGGGAGACCCTCTACCACGGCTGGAACTGGGCCGACGTGGTCTCCGACATGGGCTACGTGCGGGACGACGGCAAGACCATGGTCGCCCAGCCGCACCTGGACCTGGACGACCCGAAGAAGCTGTGGACGCTCGATCACCTGCGCCGGATGCCGGAGGTGCAGAGCCCGAACGTGCTGCTGAACGCGATGACGGCGGAGGAGCGGGAAGCATTCCGCGCCAACTACGTGCGCGGCGGCCCCGCTGGCCGGCCGGCGCCCGCAGAGGCCTGAGCCGCCGGGCAGCCACCAGGCAGCCGATCAAGCAAGCAGGAACGGGGCCGGAGACCCAGAGGCCGGCCTCCGGCCCCGTTCCTGCTCCAGCCCGTCCCCAGCCCAGCCCGTGCGCAACCCGTGAGGGGGTCATGGCCGACAAGCATGTGGTCCGGTTCGAGCCGGTCGGTATCGAGATCGAGGTCGATGAGGACCAGACGATCCTGCGCGCCGCGGCCGAGCAGGGGATCATGCTCATGCACGGCTGCAAGGAGGGCCAGTGCTCCTCCTGCAAGTCGTTCGTGCTTGACGGCGACGACCTCGAGCTGGATCGCTACTCCACGTTTGCGCTGCCCGACTACGAGCGAGAGGAGGGCTTCACGCTGCTGTGCCGGGCGCACCCGTACGAGGATCTGACGATCGAGCTGCTGAACTACGACGAGGACATGATCAGGTCCGGGCTGCCGATCCAGCAGGCCGTGACCGAGGTGGTGTCCAACGACCCGGTCACCCACGACATGCGCCACCTCGTGCTGCGCCTGGTGGAACCCGAGGAGCTCAGGTTCTTTCCCGGCCAGTACGTGGACATCGCCGTCTCCGGCACGGACGCCACCCGGTCGTTCTCGATGGCGAACACGTCCAGCAAGGAGAGCGGACAGCTCGAGTTCGTGATCAAGGTCTACCCGGACGGCCTGTTCTCGCACTTCCTCGACACCCGGCTTCGGGTCGGCGACCGGCTCGACGTGACCGGCCCGTTCGGGGTGTTCACGCTGCGCGAGGGCTACGAGTCCGATCTCGTGTTCGTCGGTGGCGGCGCGGGGATGGCGCCGATCCTGTCGCTGCTGCGGTCGATGGCGGAGAAGGGGATTGAACGCAAGGCGACTTACTACTACGGCGCGCGGGGCCGCAGGGACCTGTGCTTCGAGGAGGAGCTGCGCGCACTGGAGCAGACCCTGCCCGGCTTCAGGTACGTGCCCGCGCTGTCCGAGCCGGCGGCCGATGACGCGTGGGACGGCGAAACCGGCCTGATCACCGACGTGGTGAAACGGCACGAGCAGGACCTGAGCGGGGCGCACGCCTACATCTGCGGGCCGCCGCCGATGGTCGAGGCGGCGATGCCGCTGCTGGGCACGCTGGGGGTGGAGGAAAAGCGCATCTACTACGACAAGTTCACCACGACAGGCGACTCGGACGAGGGTGAAGGACGACCATGAGCACTTCAGAACGCAGCCTACCGAAGCCGGTCTTTACCGACGCCGAAGCCGGGGCCAAGGAGTTCCCCGACTCCAACGCACGCCGGTTCAACTACTTCACGCCAGCAAAGCGCAAGCAGAGCCACTACGAGGACGTGACCGTCGAGGTCCAGCCAGACCCGCGGCACTACCTCGCCCAGGGCTGGCTCTACGGGTTCTCCGACGGGCGCGGCGGATACCCGCTGGACTGGACCGTGCTCAAGGCCTGGGGCTCGGACCGGCCCGAGCCGGAGCGCTACCCCGGCTCCGGCGGCAAGGGCTACGACTGGCCCGCCCTCGGCTGGCACGAGTTCCGCGACCCGAACGAGGAGTGGGAGCTCACCCTCTACCGCTACAACGCCAACGTCGTGCGGCAGGTCAACCAGAACGTCGAGAACGCGCGGGAGACCAAGGCCTTCGACCAGTGGAACCGGAACTGGGTGCGCTTTGTCGAGCGCAACGTCGGCGCGTGGATGCACGTCGACCACGGGCTCGGGCTGTACCTGTACGCCAACGCCAACCGGCGGGCGCCGACGAACATGCACAACAACGCGATCTCGGTGAACAGCATGCACCGGATCCGGGCCGCGCAGGACCTGGCGCTGTACAACCTGACCCTGTCGGAGGAGATCGCCGACTTCGACGGTGCAGCGCACATCGAGACCTGGAACAGCGACCCGGCCTGGCAGGGCGTGCGGGAGACCGCCGAGCAGCTCACCGGGATCGATGACTGGTGCGAGGCCATCTTCGCCGCGAACGTGGTCTTCGAGCCGCTGGTCGGCGAGCTGTTCCGCAGTCACCTGGTGCAGCACGCGGCGCCGCGCAACGGCGACTTCGTGACGCCGACGATCGTCGGGGCCGCCGAGTACGACTTCGCCGAGCGCGACCTCCGGTACACCAGGGCCATGTTCGAGCTGCTCACCGCCGACCGCGAGTTCGCCGACCACAACAAGGCGCAGCTGCAGCAGTGGCTGTCGACCTGGGTGCCGCGGGCGCTCTCGGCCGCCCGCGCGCTGCAGCCACTGTGGTCCCAGCCGGACGCGAAGCCGCCCCGGTTCGAGGACGGCCTGGACGCGGCCAAGAGCCGCTTCACCGGAATCGTGACCGACCTAAGCCTCGATGCACCGAAGGAGCTGGCACAGTGACCACGTTCAAGACCGCAGAGAGCCCGTTCAAGGCCGACAACACGGCTTCCAACAGGTGTGGCTTCACGCTCATGAACAACCAGGTGGGCGAAGTCGTGGCCGCGGTCATGGCCACCAAGCCGAACGTGACGGTGACCTACCTGCCGTCGATGATGCGGGTCGACGCCGTCGGGACCATGGAGGTCAACTACGACGAGATCTCCGAGGCGCTGGGCGAAGAACCCGGATTCTTCGACCAGGCCGAGCTGGAGGAGGACATGTCCACCCACTACGGGCGCATGATCCACCTCGACGACCGGACGCTGTTCTTCGCCAACCCGGAGGACGCGGCCGACTACCTCGGATTCGACCTGACGGCCCGCCAGGCCTAGACGGCGGCCGGGCTCAGGGGCTGTGCTGTAAATAGCAGCCCGCTGGGCCCGGCCGCCACCGGGCTGCACGCCGCATACCGTTCATCGGCCCGCAATGGAGGGATAGATGTACGAAAAGGATGGCGAGAAGTACTTCGTTGTCGATGGCCACATGCACTACTGGAACGCGGCGCCGGACAACTGGGTGCCGGGAGCGGAACAGTACGCCAAGGGCTGGATCGAGTGCTTCCACGCTTACATGGGCCTCGGCCCGCCCGAGACGCACTGGCCGATCGAGCACTTCCAGAAGTACTCCGAAGACGACCTGATGAAGGACGTGTTCGAGGACGGGCACGTCGACGTGGCGATCTTCCAGCCCACATACCTGCTCGAGTGGTACAAGGAGGGCTTCAACACCACCGAGCGCAACGCCGAGATGGGCAAGCACCACCCCGGCAAGTTCGTGTACAACACCCGATTCGACCCGCGCGACGGCGACGCAGGCCTGAAGGACCTGCGGGCGAACGTCGAGCGGTACGGGTCCAAGGGCGTCAAGCTGTACACCGCCGAGTGGAACAACGGCTCGCGCGGCTACAAGCTCAGCGACCCCGGGGCATACCGCTTCCTGGAGGCCGCGCAAGAGCTCGGCATCAAGAACGTCCACGTACACAAGGGCCCGACGATCTGGCCGCTGGACAAGGACGCGTTCGACGTCGCCGACGTCGACCACGCGGCGACCGACTTCCCCGACCTGAACTTCATCGTCGAGCACACCGGGCTGCCGCGGATTGAGGACTTCTGCTTCATGGCGACGCAGGAGCCCAACGTCTACGCCGGCCTCGCGGTTGTGATCGGCGGCCTGATGCACGCCCGGCCGAAGTTCTTCGCCAAGTGCATGGGCGAGCTGCTGTTCTGGGTCGGCGAGGACAAGATGCTGTTCGGCAGCGACTACGCCATCTGGGAACCGAAGTGGCAGGTCGAGGGGTTCGTCGACTGGGAAATGCCGGACTCCGAGGAGTTCGCCGACTTCCCGAGGCTGGGCACGGCAGGCAAGAAGAAGATCCTCGGCCTGAACGCGGCCAAGCTCTACGACATCGACGTCCCACCCGAGTACCAGCTCAAGAACGGCGGCACGCCGGGCGCCCATGAGGTACTCGCCGGCGAGCCCGAGGAGCACGCGGCCTCAGGGGCATGACCAGCCCGGTGAAAGCCTCAGCTGGCAGCGATGTGCGGTCCGCGACGGCCGGCTCGCCGGCCCGAGCGGACCGCAGGGGGGCTCCGGGAGGCGCAGCCCCCCGGGCCAGCACCGCCAGCACCGTACTGGCCGCGCTTGACACCGTGCGCGACCCCGAGCTGGACGAGCCGATCACCTCGCTCGGGTTCGTCTCGTCATGCACCGTCTCAGCGGACGGGGACGCTCAGGTTCGGCTGCGGCTGCCGACGTACTTCTGCGCGCCCAACTTCGCGTTCCTGATGGTGGCGGACGCGTACGACGCCGTCACCGCGCTGCCCGGCGTGCGCAGCGCGGAGGTGGTGCTCGAGGACCACTTCGCCTCGGACGCGATCAACGGCGGGGTGGCCGCGGGAGCCGGGTTCGTGCAGTCGTTCGACGGCGAGGCGGTCAGCGAGCTGCACAGCCTGCGCGCCGACTTCCTGCGCAAAGCGATCATGGCCGGCACCGACCAGGTGTGCCGGCCACTGCTGGCGGGCGGTGCCGACCCGGCTCGCCTGCTGGATCTGACGCTGGGCGACCTGCCGCCGTCCCGGCCGCTGCGGCGGCTGCGCGAGCGGCGGGCCGAGCTGGGTCTGCCGGCCGGAGACGAAGCGCCGTTGGTCATCGACCCCGTGACCGGGGCCCGGGTCGGCGAGCAGGACGTGCCGCTGCACCTGCGGCGTGCGCAGGTCACCCGGACCAGCATCGAGGCGAACGGCAGCATCTGCCGCGGCATGCTCCGGCACAGGTACCAGACTTCAGGACTAGGCGAGGAGGAGCAGTGAAGGCCGTTCGACTGCACGAGTTTCACAAGCCGCCGGTGGTCGACGAGGTGCCCGAACCCACGATCAGCGGCCCGCTCGACGTGATAGTGAAGATCGGCGGCGCCGGGGTGTGCCGCACCGACCTGCACATCATGGAAGGTCAGTGGGACGCGGCGATGCACACCCCGCTGCCGTACATCCTCGGCCACGAGAACGCGGGCTGGGTGCACGAGATCGGCCCGGGGGTCACCAACGTCGCGGTCGGCGACACCGTCATCCTGCATCCGCTGGTTACCTGCGGCCTGTGCCGGGCGTGCCGGGCCGGCGACGACATGCACTGCGTGAACAGCGCGTTCCCCGGCCTGTCCCGGGACGGGGGGATGGCCGAGTACCTGCTCACCTCGGCGCGGGCCTGCATCAAGCTCGACCCGGCGACCCAGCCCAAGGACGTCGCGGCGCTGGCCGACGCGGGCATCACCGCGTACCACGCGGTGCGCAAGGCGATCCCGCTGCTGTACCCGGGTACATCCTGTGTCGTCATCGGTGCGGGCGGCCTCGGGCATATCGGCATCCAGTGCCTCGCCGCGCTGACCGCCACCCGGATCATCGTGGTGGACCAGAACCCGGACGCCCTCAAGCTCGCCGAGCAGCTCGGCGCCGACCACACCGTCGTCGCCGACGGCGGGCAGGTGACCGCCGTGCAGGACCTGACCGGCGGCGCTGGCGCCAACGTGGTCCTCGACTTCGTCGCCGAGCAGGGCGCCGAGAACGACGGCTGGAACATGACCGGCGAGGCCGGCTCATACTTCGTCATCGGCTACGGCGGCACGCTGCACATCCCGACGCTGGACATCATCACGACCGAGCGCAACATCATCGGGAACATCGTGGGGACCTACAACGACCTGGCCGAGCTCATGGTCCTGGCCGAGGCCGGCCGGGTCACGCTGCACACCAGGACCTACCCCCTGGACGCCGCGCCCGATGCCATCGCCGATCTCGACGCGGGACGCGTCCGCGGGCGCGCCATTCTCGTTCCCTAGGAGGCTGACCGATGGCCAAGGAACTCCGCTTCGGCGAGGACGCCCGCAGCCTGCTGCTGGCCGGGGTCGATCAGCTCGCCGAGGCCGTGAAGTCAACCCTCGGGCCCAAGGGGCGCAACGTCATCCTCGAGAAGATCACCGGGTCGCCGGTGGTCACCAACGACGGGGTGACGATCGCCCGGGAGATCCACCTGAAGAACCAGTTCGAGAACATGGGCGCCCAGCTGGTCAAGGAAGCGGCGATCAAGACCAACGACATCGTCGGCGACGGCACGACCACCGCGACCGTGATCGCCCAGGCGATCGTCAGGGAGGGCATGCTAGCGATCGCCGCCGGCGCCAACCCGGTGCTGGTCAAGCGCGGCATCGACCTGGCCGTGGCCGAGCTGGTCAGCCGGCTGCAGAGCGTGGCGCACCCGGTCGCGACCGAGCAGGATTTCGCCCGGGTCGCCGCGATATCCGCCAACGACGACGACCTCGTGGGCGCGGTCATCGCCAAGGCGCTGCACACCGTGGGCGACGCCGGCATCGTCACCGTCGAAGAAACGCCGACGCCGGGTATGACCGTCGACTTCGTCGAGGGCTTCGAGTTCGACAACGGGTTCCTGTCGCCGTACATGGTGACGAACCCGGCCAGCCTGGAGGCGATCGTCGACGACCCGTACATCCTGCTGTGCAGTGAGAAGATCACGAAGGTGCAGCAGCTGATGCCGCTGCTCGACAAGATCATGCGCGCGCCGCGGCCGCTGGTCATCGTGGCCGAGAACGTCGAGGGCACGGCGCTGAGCATGCTGGTGCACAACCACGTGAACCGGGTCTTCCAGTGCGTGGCCGTGCGTGCCCCGGGCTTCGGCGACCGCCGCCTGCACAAGCTGGAAGACATCGCCGCGCTCACCGGCGGCGCGGTCTACAGCAGGCACTCCGGCTTCACCCTGGAGACGATGACGATCGATCAGCTCGGGCGGGCCGCGCAGGTCCGGGTCACCGCGGACCGGACCGGGATCATCGGCGGCGCCGGTTCGCCCGGGGACGTCGAGTTCCGCGTCGCTCAGCTGCGCGCGGAGCTGGAGCGGGCCACGTTCGGCGTGGACGAGGACGTACTCACCGAGCGGATCGGCTCGCTGACCGGCAAGGTCGCGGTGATCAGGGTGGGGGCGCCGACCAACGCCGAGCTCAAGGAGCTCCAGCACCGGGTGGAGGACGCGCTGTCCGCCACCCGGGCGGCGATGGCCGAGGGCATCGTGGCAGGCGGCGGCGCCGCGCTGCTGCATGCCGAGCCGGCCCTGGACGCCCTGGACGTCAAGGACGACTACGCGACCGGGGTCGAGATCGTGCGCCGCGTGCTGCCCCAGCCCGCCTTCCTCATCGCGGCCAACGCCGGCTACTCGGGCGAGGAAGTCGTGGCCAAGATGGGGCAGCTCGGTGCCGACGAGGGATTCGACGCCCTGGAGGGCCGGTTCGGCAACATGATCGAGATGGGCATCATCGACCCGCTGCGGGTGGCCCGCTCGGCGCTGCAGAACGGGGCCTCCGTCGCCGGCCTGCTGCTCACCACGAACACCCTGGTGGCGGAGGAGCAGACGCCGTGGGGCGGCAGCCCGGCGCTGATGACCGAGTACGGCGCGCTCGACGAGGGCCTGCACCAGCCGTCCCCTGACGCGAGCACGCCGCAGTCGCTCGGGCTCGGCCCGTCCATCGGCTGATGGCGGTAGCCACTCCAGAGGAGGCGGCTCAGCTAGCCCGGCCCAGCGGGCTGCGGCTGCTGCGCTCACGCGGCCGCGCCCGGAGCGTCGTGGCACTGCTCGGGCCCGCCTTCGTCGCCGCCGTTGCCTACGTCGACCCGGGTAACTTCGCCACGAATTTCACCGCTGGGGCGAGCTTCGGCTACGCGCTGGCGTGGACGGTCGTGATCGCCAACCTGATGGCGATGCTGGTGCAGTACCTGTCCGCCAAGACGGGCGTTGCCACCGAGCGCGACCTGCCGGAGCTTTGCCGCGAGCACTTCGGCAGTCGCGTGTCCCTGGGCCTGTGGGTGCAGGCAGAGCTCATCGCGATGGCAACGGACCTGGCCGAGTTCGTTGGGGCGGCGATCGGCCTGAACCTGCTGTTCCGGGTGCCGCTGCTGGAGGCCGGGCTGATCACGGCGGTCGTCGCGTTCGGCATTCTGGCCCTGGAACAGCGCGGCTACCGGCGGTTCGAGCTGGCCATCGCCGGACTGCTCGGCATCGTGTTCCTCGGCTTCGCCTATGACCTGGCCGGCGTGGGAGTCAGTCCGCGGGGCATCGCGGCCGGGCTGCTCCCCGGCCTGGGCAGTGACCGGCTGCTGCTGATATCGGGGATCATCGGGGCCACGGTCATGCCGCACGTCGTCTATCTGCATTCCGCGCTCACCAAGTCGCGGGTGAGCTGCCACGGCGACGCCGAGCGGCGCGAGCTGCTGCGCTTCCAGCGGCTCGACGTGTTTGTCGCGCTCGGCGCGGCCGGCCTGGTGAACCTCGCGATGCTCTTCGTGGCCGCCTCGGTCTTTCACCGGGCCGGCGGGTCGGCCATCAACTCGATTGAGGCCGCGCACGCCGGACTTGCCCGGCTGGTCGGCGGGGGTGCCGCGCTGGCGTTCGCGGTGGCGCTGCTCGCCTCGGGGCTGTCCTCGTCGAGCGTGGGCACCTACGCCGGCCAGGTGGTCATGCAGGGCTTCGTCCACCGGCGTATCCCGCTGTGGGTACGCCGAGCGCTCACCATGCTGCCGGCGCTCGTGGTGCTCGGGCTCGGCCTGCCCGCCACGGACACCCTGGTGATCTCGCAGGTGGTGCTGTCCTTCGGCATCCCGTTCGCGCTGGTGCCGCTCGTGCTGCTGACGCGCCGGACGGACGTCATGGGCGGGCTGGTCAACCGGCGGACGACGACCGCGGCGGCGGGGGGCATCGCCGCCACGATCATCGCCCTGAACGTCTACCTGCTCTGGGCCACCTTCGCCGGGTGACCCGCAGCCTTCCTAGCTCACCGGGAAGTTGAAGTAGTGCAGGCTGACGAACGGCGGGTCGCCGGACGCGCCCGACACGAACTCCAGGTAGACAGTATGAGTGCCGGTGGTATCCGTGATGTTGGCCGGGATGGTCTCCCAGCTCGTCCAGCCGCCGGTATTAGCCACGGAGAAGCTGCCGACCGGCGTATTCGACGGGCTGTCAAGCACCACCTCCACCAGGCCGCTCACCCCTCCGGCGGCCCCGGAGGCGACTCTCGCATCGAACTGGCTGGAGCCGGAGCCGAAGTTTATGTCCGGATACTCCAGCCAGTCCCCGTTGACAAGTTCGGCGACCTGGTTGCCGTCGACCCCGGACGGGCTGGTGTCCCCGGTGGCGGCGGTGACGGTGATCGTGCCGTTGCTGGCGCTGTAGCAGTCGGCCGAGATGTCGTCGACCGCCGTCGTCTGGCACTCGGCGCCGGTCGTCGACGGGCTCGGTGACGCGCTCGCCGACGGTGACGGGCTTGCCGAGCTGCTGCCGCTGGTCTCGTACACCGCGACGTAGCCGACGCTCATCGACGCCCCGGAGCTGGTGGACGAGGTCGGGGCGGTGCAGCCGCACACCCCGTCCGGGTAGGAGCCGCCCATGGCCAGGTCCAGGATGAGGAAGAACCCGTGGTCCACGGCGGCCTCCCAGGTGGACGTGCCGACCTGGCTCTCGTCCACGGTGTAGTAGGCGGTGCCGTTGAGGTACCAGGTGATGGACTCGTCGCTGGTGTCGGTCCGGTTGACGATGACCGAGTACGTGTTGTAGCTGGTCTGGCAGCCTGAGCACGCCTGCAGCCCGCTGGACAGGCCGGTGGTCTCGTCACACGGCCCGCCCGGGTCGGTGCCGCAGTGCAGGGTTCCGGAGTGCTCGGACAGGGCGTTGACGTCCTCCATGATGTCGATCTCGCCGACGGAGGGCCAGTTCGAGCAGTCCATCGTGCCCGAGGTGCCGGCGCCGCTGCTGCGGAACCCGGCGCCCAGCATCCAGAACGCGGGCCAGTAGCCGAGGCCGCTGGACGGATTGGGCTGCTCGATCGAGGCGCTGACCTCCATCTCGCCGCCCGCCGGGGCCTCGAAATCGTCGGCCACGGTCTCGATGCGGCCCGATGTCCAGGAGCCGTCGTTGTCCACCGCGGTGATGTTGAGGTGACCGTCGCCGTCCTCTTCGACGTTGGCAGTCGAGCTGGTGTCGGTCTCCACCTCGCCGGTGCCCCAGTTGGCCGTGCATCCGGTGCCGGTGTACTGGGTGCCGGTGTCATAGGTCCAGCCCGAGTCCACGCCCGAGCCGGCGGCGCCGGAGAAGCTGTCGCTGTAGGTGGTGGTCCAGCCGGACGGCGGCGGCGGAACCGTTGTGGCCGACGCCGTCGCCGCGTGGCCGACGATCGCGGCGATGACGCCGAGCGACACGAGCGCGAGCGCCGCTAAAGCGGCGGTCAGGCGCCTGCGCCAAGTCGGCTCGTGTGGCAAGCGGACTCTGGTGAGCATGATCGAATCTCCTTCTGACTACCCGAATCGGTCCGGTCCCGCCCCGATCCCCCGTAGCACGTCAGGCCGGGGTGGGCGGCGCCCTGGCGAGGCTGCCTGCCGCGGGCCGCACCGCCGGCTCAGCCTTCCCCGGCTGCCGGGCAGCCGCAGCTGGCGCGCAGGACCAGGTGGGTGGGCAGCACCTCGACGGCCGGCGGCAGGGTGGCGGCGCCGATGCGGTCAAGCAGCCGCCGCGCGGCCCTGCTCCCCAGCTCGCGCAGCGGCTGGCTGACCGTGGTCAGGGGCGGATCCGTCAGCCTGCTCGGGTAGATGTCGTCGAAACCGGTGACCGCCACCCGGCCGGGCACCTCGACCCCGGACCGGCGGAACTCCCGCATCACGCCGATGGCCATCTGGTCGTTGGCGCACGCCACCGCCTCGGGCACAGCGCCGCGGGCCAGCAGGGCCCGGGCCGCTGCCGACCCGCTGGCCTCGGAGAAGTCACCGTGGACGGCCGGCCCGGCGCTGCACCCGGGGGCCGCACGAACCGCCGCCTCGAACGCGGCGAGACGCTGCCTGGCGTCGGGGGAGTCGGGCGGCCCGCCGACGAAGCACAGCCGCCGGTAACCGTGCTCTTCGGTGAGGTGGGTGACGGCAGCCCGGATGCCCCCGGCGTTGTCCACCGTCATCGTGTCCAGCCGTGCCGCCCCGGCCGCGTCCGCCGGACCGGCGATCAGTACCAGCGGCACCCGCCTGGCCAGAGCCGCCAGCTGGTCGGCGGGCAGCACGTCCTCGGCCATGAGCAGGCCGTCGACCTTCCCGGACAGAGACTGGATCCGGCGCTGGAACGACTCGCCGCGCGGGCCGAACGAGAGCAGCAGGGAGATCTCGGTGCCGCGCAGGACGCCCTCGACCGCGTGCACGATCTCGTCGACGTACAGCTGGCTGCTCCGCTCGATGTCGATCTCATCGGCGCCCCGCTCGAGCGCCACCAGGCCGATGATGTCCTTGCGCCGCATGGACAGGCCCTGCGCCGAGCCGTCGGGAACGAAGCCCAGCCGCTCGATGACGTCGACGACGCGCTGACGGGTTTCCGGGCGAACCAGGCTGGAACCGTGCAGGACGCGGGACACCGTGGCGGTCGAGACGCCGGCCTGGCGGGCGATGTCATACACAGTGGCCATGGGCATTACGACATTGCGACATTTCCGGATCATCCACGCTTGTAACCGGTTACATTCGCCGACAGCTTAACGTTAGAGACCCTGGCGGGCTGTGTCAACGGGCCAGTGCGCTAGTCGGCAGCCATGGATGTACCGATTGGCGGCATAGAACGCGCCCATCGGTACATCCATGCGCCCGGCGCGTCTTGCAGCGACCCGAGGATGCGACACGCCAGATGGGATCGCTCTTTTGGCTCGTGACCGATGGTTCGCTGGTCAAGGCCTCACACCTGGCCCGCCTGGCCCCGTCGGCCATCCGGTCAGCGCTGGTCTGCGGCTTCGTCGTTGACGACCACGGCATCCTTGGCGACCGCGGTCGGGAGGCCGCTGCCGGCTGCGGTGCCGGCGGGCGCGCCGCCGCGGCGCTCCAGGTCGCTCTCCTGGGGTTGAGCGCGGAGCCGGAAATCCTGGGTCAGCGCTGTGCGGTGCGCGTCTGTGCACATGGCTGCCGTCGCCGAATGCTCAGCGCAGTTCCTGGATGCGGACCAGGTTGCCTGCGGGATCGCGGAAGGCGCAGTCGCGGATGCCGTACGGCTGCAGGGTTGGCTCCTGGACGACCTCGGCGCCGGCGGCCTGCAGTTGCTCGAAGGTGCCGTCGAGGTCCTTGGTAGCCAGCAGAATCCAGCCGTAGGTGCCCTTGGCCATCATCTCGGTGATGACGCGGCGCTCGTCGTCGGTGGTGCCGGGGTCGGTGGCCGGCGGCGCCAGGAGGATGGATGTGCTGGGCTGACCCGGCGGGCCGACCGTGATCCAGCGCATCTTGCCCTGCCCGACGTCCGTGCGGACCTCGAAGCCGAGGGCATCGCGGTAGAAGGCCAGCGACGCCTCTGGGTCGTCGTGCGGGAGAGAACTCGCGTGAATGGTGATGTCCATGCTGGTCACGCTAGCTGCGGATCGAAGGCGGGCGCTTCTCGATTCCTGACCGGTCTGCTCACCTGCTTCGCCACACACGCCGGCATCCCAGCCGTCACCCGCGCCGTCTGGCGCCGGTAGGCGCTCGGCGGCACGCCGACCAGCTCGGTGAATCGCGTGCTGAACGTGCCCAGCGACGAGCAGCCCACCTCGAAACAGACCTCGGTGACGCTGAGGTCGCCGCGGCGCAGCAGCGCCATCGCGCGCTCGATCCGCCGCGTCATCAGGTAGCTGTACGGCGACTCGCCGTAGGCGAGCTTGAACTCGCGGCTGAGGTGCCCGGCGGACATGTTCGCGCCGCGCGCGAGCGCCTCGACATCCAGCGGCTGCGCGTATTCCCGGTCGATCCGGTCGCGGACGCGGCGCAGAATCGCGAGGTCACGCAGGTGCTGCGCTGACGCAGGCCTACCCGTCACGCAACGATCCTACGCCGCGCCGCCCAGCTCACAGCGATGCCGCGTCCCACGTGAACCCGTCCGGGTCGGTGAAGGGCCCCGCGTCGCTGCCGATCATGACCCGGTGCGATCCGGTGCCGTCAGCGGTGACCCCGGCGTCCTTTGCAAGCGCGCGGCGCCCGTAGAGCGCCAGTTTGACGGTGCCCGGTGCGGTGTCGAACTCGACGTACTTGCGGCCAAAGCTCTTCGCCACGGGGAGGCCGTGGCCAACGTAGAACTGCTTGCTCGCGGCCATATCCTCGACCCCCAGCAGGAGCACGATCTGGTCGACCTGCCGGCTGGCCGGACCGGTGTTCTTCTTGCTCGACGTCGCAACCTTCCAGATGGTCCCGTCCGGGGCCTGCACGACGCCGCCGTAGCCCCAGAACGACTTCGCGGCCGGCTTCAGTGGCGTGGCGCCAGCGTCGAGGGCAGGGCCGAGCAGTGCATCGACCGTCGCCGGCTGCGAAACCACGAGCGACAGCGTGAACCCGCGGAAGCCTTCCGTTGGTGCCTCCGACCCCCGCAGGCGCAGTCGAGTGCCCAGATCGAAGGCGGTGGTGTAGAAGTCCTTGGCGGCCGTGGCGTCCGCCACGTCGAGGGTGATGGATTCGATGGAAGTCATGCTGGTCACGCTAGGTGCGAGCCGCAGACCGCCGCTTCTCGATTCCTGACCGATCACGCATGTGACGTCGGTGCGCAATGAGTTGATGGCTGCCCGTGACGAGAATCGGGGGCCGACCGCGTCTGCGGCTCAGGTCGGCCGGAGTTCGGCGTCCTCGAGCGGGCCGTGAAGAGGGATGGGGAGGTGGGAGGCGGGCACCGGGACGATGTGCACCTCGGACCGGGCGTGCCGGATCAGCTGGCTGGTCAGGCTGGCATCGAAGAGCCCTGCGGACGCGCCGTCCGTGGGCGAGCCGATGATGATCATGCGGGCACTGCGGCCGGCGGCGAAGTCGGCGATCCGCTGACCGCTGCCGCCGTGATCGCCGACGACGCGCAGCACATGCCCGTTCGCCGCGATCCCAGCCGAGCGCAGCCGGCCCACGGTCTCAGCCATGATCGTCCTGGCCGCGTCGGCGGTCTCCGCGTCGACCACCTGGTCGCCGACGACGTCGGTCTCCAGGACGTGCAGCACCTCGATCGGCGCGTCCAGCACCCGGCCCAGGCCGATCGCCGCGTCGGTCACCGCGGCCGCACCCGGGCCGGCGCCGACGGCCACCACGATCGGTGCTGGTCCGGCCTCGGTCAGGGCATCGGGGGCGCCCGGGGTGGCTGCGGTGCCGGGGGCGCCCGGGGTGGCCGGCTCGCCGGTCCCGGCGGCGCCGGTCTCCTCGGCGAGCTTGCGCTCCGCCTGGGTCAGCAGCGAGTGGCCGGTGGACAGGATCACGATCGCCACGACGACCGTCGCGGCACCCAGGTAGAACGGGACGTGCACGTTGAACGCGGCGGCGAGCCGCGCGGCGCAGTACGGGGCCAGGCCGCCGCCGATGAACCGCACGAAGCCGTAGGAGGCGGACGCGATCGGGCGCTCGACGGGGGAGACGAGCATTACCGACTGTGTGGTGAGCGTGTTGTTCAGCCCGACGAACGCGCCGGAGACGATCACCGCGACGATGAGCGTGATCTGCGACGTCGTGAACGCGGCGATCACGATCAGGTCGAGGGCCAGCAGCGCGAGGTTCACGTAGAGGGATTTCGGCGTGCCGAAGCGCCGCTGCGCGCGCGGCGCGACGAACACCGCGAAGATCGCGACGAGGATGCCCCAGCCGGTGAACACGTACCCGAGTTCGTGGATGCCCAGGTGCATCGGGAACGGCGTGTACGCGAGCAGCGTGAAGAAGCCCCAGTTGTAGCACAGCGCGGTCAGGCTCATCACCAGCAGGCCGCGGTGCTTCAGCGCGCGAAGCGGCTCGGTGATCGAGGTCTTGCGTTTCGGCTGGGGGGTCTTGTCGACAAACGCGATCGTCGCGATCAGCGAGATCGACATCAGCACGGTGACGCCGAAGAACGGGCCGCGCCAGCTGATCCCGCCCAGCTCGCCGCCGACCAGCGGGCCCATCGCGATGCCGATGCCCAGGGCGGTCTCGTACAGGATGATCGCGCCGGCGAACCCGCCCGATGCGGCGCCAATGATCACCGCGAGCGAGGTGGCGATGAACAGCGCGTTGCCGAGCCCCCACCCAGCGCGGAAGCCGATGATCTCCCCGATCGAGTGCGACGCCCCGGCCGCCGCGCTGCCCGCGACGATCAGGATGAGGCCGGCGATCAGGGTCCGCTTGCCGCCGATGCGGCTGGACACCCACCCGGTGATCAGCATGGCCACCGCGGTCACGACGAGATAGCTGGTGAACAGCAGCTCGACCTCGCTCGGCGAGGCCTTCAGCTGCTTGGACAGCGCGGGCAGGATCGGGTCCACCAGCCCGATGCCCATGAACGAGACCACGCACGCGAACGCGACAGCGTAGACGGCCTTGGGCTGGCGGAACGGGTTGACCGGTGCGGCGTGACCGGCGTCTGCCCGGCCGGTGTGAACCGCGCTCACCGGGCCTGGCCCGCGGGGCTGGTCCGAAGCGTCGCGTTCAGGCCCGCTGCGGCGGCCCGGCGCTCGCTGTCGAGCTCGCGGAGACGATTCATCGCGGGAACGGCTGCCGCCAGCGCCGCCGCCTCGTCCCCGGGGAGCTTGTCGATCAGATCGGCGAACGTCGCGGCGCCCGCGCGGCGCCGGGCGTGGATGTACTCGATCCCGGCCGGGGTCAGCCCCACGAGCACCACGCGCCTGTCGGCCGGGTCGGGCCGCCGCTCGGCCAGGCCCGCCTGCTCGAGCCCGGTCACCAGCACGCTCATCGACGGCTGGGTGACCCCCTCGATCACCGCGAGGTCGGTAAGCCGCCGGGCACCGGTCCGGTCCAGCGTGGCCAGCGTGGAGGCGGCGGTCAGGCTGATCTCCCGCGGCCCGTTCTTGACCGCGAGCGTGACCAGCCCGTAGAGCGCTTCCCCGATCGCGGTCCGGCTGTCGGCGCTGGCGGCCGACTCTTCATTCGCCATAACCCATAAGCATAGCTCAATCTATATAGTTTTACTATGTACGGCTCCCCGGGGGGCCGCCGACGTCCATGATCGGGTCTACGGGGTAACGCGTCAGGCGTATTCGCTGACGCGATTCCCCGCACTGACAGGATTCCCAGCAGAAGCAACTCGGCCCGTGCCGCTGTCGTCTTAGCGGTGACGCAGGAGACCGGGAGGTCGCATGGATAGACGGCAGGCGCGAGCCTTCGAAGAGTTCGCCGCCGAGTCCGGGGCTGAGCTGCTGCGGATCGCGACGTTGCTCACGCCCGACCCGTATACCGCCGAAGACCTGTACCAGGAAACGCTGCAGCGCCTCGCCGCCCGCTGGTCGCGGGTGGACAACCCGTAGGCGTTCTGCCGCCGGGTCATGCACAACATCGTCGTCGACCAGGCGCGGGCACAGGCCCGGCAACCGCAGGAGCTGCGCCTGTTCGACACCGGGGAGAAGAGCGACCCGTGGGCCGCGGATCCCCGCCACTCCATCGAGCTCTGGCCATCCCTGCGCGCCGCGCTGGACAGCCTCATCGTCCGTGACCTGCTGCGCCGCTACACCGATCAGGTGCGCCCGCCCGCGTCCATCGCGACCGGCGTGCTGGCCGGCCAGCGGCGCCGGGACCGCCGCCGGATCGTCTCGCTCGCGACCGCGGGCGCGGCGGTCGGAACCGCGGCGGGCGTGATCGCGTTCG
>JASHOI010000186.1 GCA_030041195.1 Streptosporangiaceae bacterium
GCCGGTGACCCGGCCCCCACGGCAGCCGCCGGGCCGCCGCGCCGGTCACCCAGCCCACGATGCGGTCTGTTTCATGATCGTGGTTGCTGAGGTGCTCTATTCGCGCATTGTCTACGATCATGAAAACGGGCCGGATTCCCGGCCGTCAGGCGTCGCGGGCGGGCTCGCCGTGGCCGGCGTTGGCGCGGCCCCGGCCCCAGTACGCCTTGGGCGACACCTGGTCCTCGCCGAGCCCGCGGTCGGCGAGGATCTCACGCAGCCGCGAGACGACCTTCGCCTCACCGAACAGGTAGGCGTGGCCCCGGCCGACGGGGAACTCGACCTCTTCCGCCTCGGCCGCCAGCAAGACCGGGTCGCCGGCCGGGGCGCCGAGGCGGTGCAGCCAGGAGATGCGGGTGGCAGCCGCGGACGACAGGTCCTGCTCGTCGTCTTCCTCGGGGATCTCGATGATGAGCGTCGCCATGCTGCCGGGCGGCAGCGCCTCGGTCATCGCGAACGCCGCCGGCAGCGCCGACTCGTCGGCCATGAACAGGTGCCAGTCGGCCGCCGCCGACGTCGTGATCTTCCCGCGGGGCCCGATGCCCTCGATCCGGTCGCCCGGTGCTGCCGATCGTATCCAGCGCTCGCCGGGCCCGTCACCATGCAGCACGACGTCGAGGGTGAGCAGCCGCCGGGCCGCGTCCAGCTCGCGGATGGTGTAGCGCCGCCGCACCGGCCGGTTGCCGTCGGCGGCCACCAGGAGCATCACGTCCTGCCCGGGCAGGCACGTGAACCCGTCGAGCTGCGGTGCGGTCAGCGTGAGCCGCTGCATGTGCGGGGTCAGCCGCGAGGACGAGACCACCTCGAAGGCCAGCCGGGTCGTGCCGGCCAGCGGCCCCGCCAGCTGCCTGAACGGGTCGTCGAGGGTCGCCAGGGTCGATTCCGGGAGTGCGTCGGCCATGGGTGCGACGATACCGTCACCCGGCTGCGGCCAGCTCGCCAGCGGGCGCGATCGCGTCCCCGGTGGCCGGGTCGAAGAAGTGCAGCCGCTCCACGTCCACGCCGAAGATCGCCCGGCCGCGTGCCCGGATGGCCGAGCGCGGGTCGATCCGGGCCACGCCCTCGGCCACCGAGGCGGCGACGATCTCGCCCTGGTCCGCCCCGGCGGGCACGGTCTCCTCACGGACCTTGCGGGCGTCGATCGTGAAATGGACCAGCTGCTCGCTGCCGAGGACCTCGACGTAGTCCACATCAGCGGCGAGCGTGGTGCCGGGGTCGGGCGCCCCGCCGGAGTGCGCGGGATCGGACAGATGCTCGGGCCGGATCCCCAGGATCACGTCCCGGCCCTGGTAGGGGCCGAGCTCGGGGTTGCGCTTCAGCGCGGACGAGGGAAGCGACAGCTTCTGACTGCCCGCAGCGATGCTGATCCCGCCCTGGTCGCCCGGCTCGAGGCGGGCCTCGTAGAGGTTCATCGACGGCGAGCCGATGAACCCGGCCACGAACATGTTGGCCGGCGCCTCGTACAGTTCCCTGGGCTCCGAGCACTGCTGCAGCACACCATCGCGCAGCACGGCGACCCGATCTCCCATCGTCATCGCCTCGGTCTGGTCGTGCGTGACGTACAGGGCGGCGACCCCGATCTTGCGATGCACGCGGAGGACCTCCGAGCGCATCTGCACCCGGAGCTTGGCATCCAGGTTGGACAGCGGCTCGTCCATCAGGAATACCGCCGGCTCCCTGACGATCGCGCGGCCCATGGCGACGCGCTGCCGCTGGCCGCCGGACAGCTGCCGCGGCTTGCGCTCGAGCATGTCGGTCAGGCCGAGCACGGCGCCGGCCTCGCGCACCTTCGCGTCCCGCTCGGCCCTGGGGATCTTCCGGTTCGCGAGAGAGAACCCGATGTTCTGATGCACGGTCAGGTGCGGGTACAGGGCGTAGTTCTGGAAAACCATGGCCACGTCCCGGTCGCGCGGCGACACGTCGTTGACCACGCGGTCGCCGAACCGGAGCGTTCCGGACGTGATTTCCTCCAAGCCGGCGACCATCCGGAGCGCGGTCGTCTTGCCGCACCCGGACGGGCCGACGATCACGACGAACTCGCCGTCGGCTACGTGCAGGTCGAGGCCCCGCACCGCCTCGACGCCGTTGGCGTAGACCTTGGTCAGCCCCTCGAGCGAGACCGTGGACACGATTTCCTCCTCTCACCGGCCCGGGCCGGGCCCGGATGAGGCTCAGTTCGCGATGCTGCCGAGCAGCAGGCCGCTTCTCCAGTACCGCTGCAGGATCAGGAACAGCGCGATCAGCGGGATGATCGTGACCAGGCCGCCGATCACCACCAGCGGGAAGATTTCGGTGTTGCCGCTGTTCTGGGCCCGCTCCGCCCACAGGCCCAGACCCACGGTCAGCGGGTAGAGCCGGTTCTGACTGAAGATGATCAGCGGCAGGAAGTAGTTGTTCCAGACGCCGACGATGCTCAGCAGCAGCACGGTCATCAGGCCGGGCACCATCAGCGGCAGCGCGAGCCTGAAGAAGATGCGCAGCTCGCCCGCGCCGTCCAGCCGGGCCGCGTCGATGAGCTCGCGCGGCACCGACACCTCGACGTACACCCGCATCAGGTAGACGCCGACCGGGGTCACCATGCTCGGCAGGATCATCCCCCAGATCGAGTTGATCAAGTGCACCTTGGCGTAGGTCAGGTAGAGCGGCAGGGTGATGGCCGTGATCGGCACGAGCAGAGCGGCGATCACGAAGTAGAACAAGATCCTCGACCCGCGGAACCGGAACCGGGCGAAGCCGTAGCCGGCGAAGGCGGAAAGCACCGTGGCGCCGCCTCCGCCGAGCACCGCGTACAGCGCGGTGTTGCCGAGCCACACCGCGTAGGTGCCGTACCCGTCGATGTTCTGGCCCAGCAGCGCGAAGTTGTGGAACAGGGAGAACGGCCGGGCGAACCAGAACCCGAAGGTCTCGAAGATGTTCGCCTGCGTCTTGGTCGAGTTGATCACGATCCACGCGATCGGGGTCAGCGTGAAGATGGCGAACAGCACGCAGACCAGCGTGAGGACCGTGGTCGTGCCGCGTTTGAGGCCGTACATCTGGATCGGGATGACATCGCTGCCCGGATCGTCCGGCCGGGACCGGCGCCGTCGGCGCCAGCGGCCGGATTTCGGCGCGGCTTGCGTGCTGCCAGCCTGGGCGGGCAGGTCGACTGCGGTCTTGGTACTCACCCGAGCTCACCTCCCCGGCGGCGGAAGACCAGCGAACTGACCGAGATCACGACGATCACCAGGCCGAGCACCACGGCGGCGGCCGCTGCGAGGTTGTACTGCGCCCCGGCGATCGCGGTGTTGTAGATATAGAGCGTCGGCGTGTAGTTCACCGAGATCGCTTGCGGCTGGAAGTACTGCAGGATCAGCGGCTCGGTGAAAAGCTGCAGCGCTCCGATCGTGTTCAGGAAGACCAGCAGCAGGATGGCCGGCCGGACCATGGGCAGCTTCACCCGAAGGATGATCTTCCACAGCGGCGTGTCGTCCAGGATGGCCGCCTCGACCACGTCGCGCGGCACCGACTTCAGCGCCGTGTAGAGGATGATCATGTTGTAGCCGGTCCACTCCCAGATCACGATCACGATGATCGAGGGGAGCATGAGGCTGGGCGAGAAGTAGTTGACGTTGTGCAGGCCGACCCCGTTGGCGAAGTGGACGAACGGGCCGAACTGCGGTTCCAGCAGGAACGACCACATGATCGCGCCGACCACGGCGGGCACGGCGAACGGGATGAAGAAGACCGTCCGGAACAGCGTGCCCCACTTGGCCACGCCGAGATCGAAGATGGTCGCGAAGAAGAACGCGATCGCCAGCATGACCGGGATCTGGATGACCGCGTAGATGAGCACGCGCTCCACGCCGTTCCAGAACTCGCCCGACTGCAGCGTCTCGGTGTAGTTCCCGGCTCCGGTGAACACCGTGCCGCCGATGATCCTGCTGGTGTACAGGCTGGTGTAGATCGCGTACCCCAGCGGCGCGATCATGAAAAGGAGAAAGGCGACCAGGAACGGGACGACGAACCAGAGCCCGCGGCGGTCCCGCCGGTGGATCCAGGCCGAGGATCGCGGGCCGCCCGGACGGGCGGTGCGGCCCGTGGCCACCCGTAGCGCGGTGCTGCTCACTGTGGTCCGCACAGCGGCGTCCCGGCGGCCAGCCGGGACGCCGCAGCGCTTCCTCCTCTCAGGTCGATACCGAGAAGCCCTGCTGCTTGGCGTAGGTCACGAGCTGGCCCTGGAAGGCCGTGAACGCCTGCTGCAGAGTCTCCTTGCCGTCCATCACGCCGGCGAACGTTGTCGCCGACTGGGTGAGCGCGAACGTCATGAACGGCGGCCACTCCACGCCGGAGATCTTCGGCGCGGCGGCGGTGAACGCGACGTTCGGGGTCGACGAACCCGAGATCGGGTACGTGAGATCCTTGAACGACGGGCTGTTGAGCAGCGGGACGTACGTCGGGAACAGCGACGACGGCGGTGTCTTCACGATGTTCCACGACGCGCTGTTCGCGGTCAGCCACTCGGAGAACTCCGCCGCCTGGGCGGGATGAGCGCTCTGCGAGAAGACCGGATACGTTGACCCGCCCCAGTTGGCTGCCACGTCCGCTCCGGCGGTCCACTGCGGCAGCGCGGCAGCCCGCCAGTCGCCAACGGATGCCTTCGCGTCGGGTGCGAAGTAGGAGGGCCCCCACGCCGAGCTGATCCAGCTGGCGTCGATGCCCTTGTCCATGTCCGCGAAGGCTTCCGCCGTGATGTCGGTCACCGTGTTCAGCTCGTGCTTGGACAGCATGCTCTGCCAGTAGCTCGCGAACGCCATCTGGGCCGAGCCGGTCCAGTTGATGGTCACGTGGCTTCCGCCCGTGTAGTCGAACGGGAACGCGTTGTCCTGTGCCATCAGGCTCATGATCCACTGCAGGTCCGACCCGGCAAAGTTCGTCAGGTAGGCAGAGGGATCAGCCTTGTGGAGCGTGGCCGCGTCCGTGGCAAACTGCGCCCAGGTCGCCGGCGGTGTGATGTGGTACTTCGACAGCAGCGGAGCGTTGTAGTAGAAGCCGACAGGTCCGGAGTCGCTGGGCATGGCATACACGCCCGAGCCCTGGCTGACCTCCTGCCAGGCCCATGGGACAAAGTCGCCCTTGTACTTGTCGGCTCCGTACTTCACCAGGTTGACCACGTTGTGCGTAACCTCGAACGACGGAAGCTCGTCGAACTCGACTTCGGCGACGTCGGGAGCGCCAGAGCCTGCCTTGAGTGCGTCAGAGATCTTCACGTACTCGGGGTCACCCGCTCCGACGTCAGCGAGCGTGACGCAGATCGACGGGTGGGTCTTGTTGAACTCGTTGACCGCACGGTCGATCCCGGGCACCCAGGCCCAGAACGTGATGTTCGTGGCACCGGATGACTTGCAGGACGCGCCCGCCAGCACCGTGCTGCCCGGGGTGGGGCTCGGGCTGCTCGAGCCCTTCGCCGACGGGGTCGAGGACGACGTGCCGCTGCTGCCGCAGCCGGCCAGGACCGACACGGCGGCGGCTGCCGCGAGCCAGGCCACGGCGCGCGTGGCCGGAAGCCCGCGCCGCGCTGTGCCCGCGGTGCGCGTGGTGCGCGTGGTGCGCGTGGTTCCCGCTATGCCGAAGCGGTTGATTTTAGTTAGCGTTAACATTGCGGCGGCTCCTTGCGGTTCAGTCACTGATCGGGGCTGGATTGGCGGGACGTGCCGCCTACTGACGTGTCGTCGCCGACTCGATGACGGTGAACGACTTTGGCGGGAGCGTGAGGGACAGCGTGGAGCCCTTCGGCTTCTCCGACCCTTCCTCCAGGCACGCACCCTCGACATCGGGGAGGACGCGAGCGTCCCGCCCGCGCTCCGCGGTAAGGCTCCGGACTTCGACGACGCTGTCGAATACCGCGTCGCGGAGCACGATCTCGACGTTTTCTGGCTGGTCAGGGGTTCTGTTCACGAGCGTCAGCGCGAGCCGCCGCCGGTCCTCGCTCGCGGTCGCCGCGGCGTCCACGAGGCTGAACGGGCCGAGGTCGGCGACCCGGTGCGGCCACCGGCTCCGGTGCCCGTTGGTGAGCGGGCTGACCGTAGGCCCCTCGACGTGCACGTCAACCGCGGTGGCCAGCGCTGCCTGGGCGTGCAGCAGGACCGGGTAGTAGATCGGCTGGGTGACCGCGGTCTGCGGCGTGGTGACGACCGGCGCGATCGCGTTCACCATCTGCGCCAGGTTCGCCATCTGGACCCAGTGGCAGTTCCTGACGAAGATGTTCAGGTACGTGGCCACGGCCAGGGCGTCGGCGAACGTGTAGCGCTCCTCGAGCGTGCCGTCGTCGGTGCGGAACCAGACGTTCCACTCGTCGTAGGCGATGCGCGGCGGCCGTGCGATCCTCTTCACGTAGGCCACGCGCTCGATCAGCGCCCGTGCGCAGCGGATCGCGCGCTCGGCCTGGTGCGGCTGCAGCACGTCGGTCCAGTAGTCGTCGGAGCCGGTGTAGATGTGCAGCGAGTGCAGGTCGACCACCGGCGCCATGCCGTCGATGACGACGCGGTCCCAGTCGTTCCAGCCATTCATCCCGCAGCTCACCAGTGCTGCATTCGGGTCAAGCATCTTGATCGCGCGCGCCCAGCGGGTGGCCTCGCGCACGTACTCTTCGGCGGTGAGCGCGCCGACCTGCCAGTCGCCGTACATCTCGTTGCCCAGGCCCCAGTACCGGACCCGGTACGGCGCGTCATGGCCGTTGCTCCTGCGCCGCTGCGCCCACTCCGTCTGGCCCGAGCCGTTGCAGTACTCGACCCAGGCCAGCGCCTCCTCCAGCGAGCCGGTTCCCATGTTCAGGCAGATGTACGGCTCGGTGCCCAACTCGGCGCAGTAGCCGAGGAACTCGTCGGTGCCGAACCGGTTGCTCTCTTCGCCGCCCCAGGCCAGCTCGGGGCGCCGGGGCCGGTCGTCCTTGGGCCCGATCCCGTCGGCCCAGTGGTAGTTGCTGACGAAGTTGCCGCCGGGCCAGCGCAGCACGCCCATCTGCAGCTCGCGCAGCAGCGCCAGCACGTCTTTGCGGAAGCCGCGCTCGTCGGCCAGCGGCGAGCCCTCCTCGTAGATCCCGCCGTAGATGCAGCGCCCCAGATGCTCGACAAAGCCGCCGAACACCTTGCGGTCGAGCTGGCCGAGGCTCCGGGCGGGGTCGACGGCGATGCGGGTCATCTGGCCTCCAGTCCCGTCCGCGCCCGGGGAGTGCTCCGGGGCTGGTTGCCCCCGCAGGAGGCGCGCACGATGAGCTCGACCGGCAGCCGCACCGGCTGGTCCGGCACCGGCTCGCCCGCGATGCTGCGCAGCAGCAGGTTCACGGCCTGCTCGCCGGTCTCGGCGAACGGCACCCGCAACGAGGTGAGCGGGGGGATCAGGTACTCGGCGAACGGCATGTCGTCGCAGCTGACCACCGCGACGTCGGCGGGCACCCGGCGCTGCGCGGTGGCGAGCGCGCTCAGCACGCCGATCGCCATCGTGTCGCTGTGCACGAAGATCGCGGTCATGCCCGGATCACGCTGCAGCAGCAGCCGGGTTGCGGCTGCGGCGCCGCCGGGTGTCCAGTCCGACTCGGCCGCGAGATCCTCGCCGGGCTCGATCCCGGCGGCCCGCAGCGCGTCCTCGTACCCGTGCAGCCTGCTGCGCACCACGTGACGGCGGAACGGCCCGGTGACGGTGCCGATCGAGGTGTGGCCGAGCCGGATCAGGTGCTCGGTGGCGATCCGGCCGCCGGCCCGGTGGTTGGACCCGACCAGCGGGACCCCGCCGCCGGGCACATGGTGCAGGCTCACCGCCGGCACGTACCTCCGCAGCAGGTCGGCGACCTCGGGATCCTCCTCAAGCTGCGGCGCGGCCGCGATGATCCCGTCGACCCGGCGCTCGATCAGCATCCGCGCGACAGCGGCGCCGTCCTCCCCACCCTCGGCCAGGTTCCCGACCAGGACCGCGTGCGAGTTGCGGCGCGCGGTGCGCTCGGCTGCCACGGCGAACTGAGACAGCGCGATGTCGGTCACGTCCCCGGCGATCAGGCCGATGGTGGCGGTCGACTGCTGGACCAGGCTCCGGGCCACGGTGTTCGGCTGGTAGCCGAGCCGCTCGGCGACCGCCATGATCCGGGCGGCCGTCTCGGCGGACACCCGCACGTTGCCACCGTTTAGCACCTTGCTCGCCGTCTGGAAGCTCACGCCGGCACCGGCCGCGACTTCCTTGATCGAGACGTACCGCGGTGGCATTCCGTCCTGCCTTATCGGGATCTCATATGAACGAACGTTCGCCTAGACGGTAAGCGCCTCATCTGCGGCCGGTCAAGACCCAACTTTCGTGCGGACCGGATCCTGACCGGCCCCGGTTCAGGGCTCTCACACACATAATATGCGCAGCTCAGAAGCCTTTGTGCGATCGGAGAGCGGCGCACAGTTTCGGCCGCGCCCGGTGCGGCAAAGCTCGCGCTCACCGTAGCAATCCCGATCCAGAACGTGATCAATGGGCGCGTACTGGGCGGTCACTTCACGCGAACGTTCGCTCCCGTTGGCCTGGGGTTCGCGGCGGCCAGGGCCGCGGGGACGTCGGGGGGCCGCAACGCGCCGCGAGGCTCCATGATCTTGGTGCATGACACGGATAACGCGGCACCTCATGAACCGAGATCATGAAGCTGCGGGCTGAACGGGCGGCTCGTCGGCTGCGGGCCAGCCGGTCGAGCCGCGGACGACGAGGTGGCACGGAACCGTGTGTGCACCGTGGGTCGGCTTGCCGTTGATCGCGGACAGCAGGTGCTCGGCGGCGACCCGGCCGACGTCTTCCAGGCACATGTCGATGCTCGTCAGCGGGGGGTCGGCGCCGCGCGCCATCGGCTCCCAGTTGTCGTAGCCGATCACGGCGATGTCGTCGGGCACGCTGCGCCCGAGCATGCGCAGCGTGTCGGAGACGCCGCGGGCGATCTGGTCGCTGCCGCAGAAGATGGCCTCCACGTCCGGCGCGCTGCGGAGCAGGATGCTCGCTCCTTGCCGGCCCCAGGCCTCGCTCCACTCACCGTAGAGGACGTCGTTCGGCGAGAACCGCACGTCGGCCTCGGCGGCGGCGTCGCAGAACCCGCTGGCCCGCTTGCGCACGCACAGAAAGCGCTCGGGCCCGGTGATGTGCCCGAACCGCCGACGGCCGGCCTCTACCAGGTGGGTCGCGGCGGTCCGGCCGCCGCCGTAGTCGTCGGGCAGGATGGCCGGCTCGTCGCTGTCTAGCGACTGGGTCATCGCGTAGACGACCGGCATCCCCAGCCCGACGCCCACGCTCGGCCGCGGCTCGATCCGCCGTCCGGTGACGATCAGGCCGTCGACCTGACGGCCGAGCAGCATCTCCAGGTACTGGCGCTCCCTGGCCGGGTCGTCCCGCGTGTCGCACATGAACACCGAGATCTGGCCGGCGCCGAGCGCGTCCTCGGCGCCGAGCATCACCGGGATGCTGAACCTGCCGAAGCTGTCGGTCGTGATCAGGCCGACGGTGTAGGTCCGGCCCGCCAGCAGCCCCCGGGCCAGCATGTTCGGCGAGAAGCCGAGCTCGCGGGCTGCCGCCGCGACCCGCGCCCGGGTCTCGGCCCGCAGCTTCCCCTGCCCGTTCAGGGCTTTCGACGCGGTGCCGATCGACACGCCAGCCTGCGCCGCCACGTCCTTGATGGTCGCGCGCCTCGCGTCGGGCTCGTCAGCAGGCAAACGATTTCTCCAGGTTGCTAGCGCAGGTCACTGACTTCATATCGTAATAGAACCGTGTTTGTACAGCCTTGACGGCCCACCCACCCAGGTCCTAGCTTGCTGAGGAAAACCTATTCCTAATCAAGTTGCCCCGCACAACCCATGGTGAGCGTTAACAATGATCATGGCGAGGCGGGGGGAGCGGTACCGGCCCGGGCTGCGCCGCGCGGGTTGCTGAGGCTGGGGAGGCCCGTGAGTCTGATGAGGCTCGCGAGGCCGGTGAGCGAGTGGAGTCGCGCACGTGACTGAGACAGGCAGGGTGCCAGCCTCCCGCGGGCCGGTGAGCCCGACGGCGTCGGCGGCCGTCAGGCACCGCCCGGCGGACGGGCCAGGCACCCGGCTGACCGGCGGGCTGCTGCGCGACTGGCAGCGGCGCAGTCACGACGTGAGCCTGCCGCTGGCGCTGCACCAGATGGAGGCGGCCGGCAATCTCGGCAACCTGCGCCTGGCCGTCGTCGGCGCCAGCGACGGCTACCGCGGCCCGGTCTTCATGGACTCCGACCTCTACAAGACCCTGGAGGCGATCGGCTGGGAACTGGCCCACGACCTGTCGCCCGCGCTGGCCGAGTTCGCCGCCGACGCCACCGCGCTGCTCGAGAAGGCCCAGCAGCCGGACGGCTACCTGAACTCGTACGTCCAGGTGACCGGCACGCCGCGGTACGCCCGGCTCTCCTCGAGCCACGAGATGTACTGCGCAGGACACCTGATCCAGGCCGCGGTCGCGACCGCCCGGGGGCAGGGCCAGCTTCCGCTGCTGGGCGTCGCGCGCCGGTTCGCCGACCACCTGGTCGACCACTTCGGCGGCCGCGAGGCGGGCATCGACGGTCACCCGATCATCGAGACCGCCCTGGTCGAGCTGTACCGGGAGACCGGCCACGCCCCCTACCTCAGTCTGGCCGGCCAGTTCGTCGACCAGCGCGGCCGGGGGCTGATCGGCGACTCCGGTTTCGGCAGCCGCTACCTGCAGGACCACATGCCGGTCCGGGAGTCCAGGCAGATCGTCGGCCACGCGGTCCGGGCGCTGTACCTGGAGGCCGGTGTGGTGGACGTCGCGGTCGAGACCGGCGACGACGAGCTGCTGGCCTCGTCGGTCACGCGGTGGGAAGACATGGTCACCGCCAAGACCTCGCTGACCGGCGGTGTCGGCTCCCGGCACGACGGCGAGTCATTTGGCGACCGTTTCGAGCTGCCGCCCGACCGCGCGTACAACGAGACGTGCGCTTCGATCGCCAGCCTCCAGTGGAGCTGGCGGCTGCTGCTGGCCACCGGCGAGTCCAGGTACGCCGACCACATCGAGCGCCTGATCTACAACGGCGTCGGCGCGGCGATCTCCGCCAACGGGCAGCGGTTCTTCTACGTCAACCCGCTGCAGCGCCGCGACGGTCACTACGAGCGCGACGATCCGGGGCGCCGCCGCGAGTGGTTCTCCTGCGCCTGCTGCCCGCCCAACATCATGCGCCTGATGGCGTCGCTGGGCCATTACCTCGCGACCACCGCGGACGACGTGCTCTACCTGCACCAGTTCGCCGGCGCCGACATCGGCGCGAACCTGGCGGGCGGCGTGCTCCGGGTCGAGATGACGTCCCGCTACCCCTGGTCGGGATCGGTGGACGTGGAGGTGCGCGGCGCCCCGCCCGACGCCTGCGGGCTCGCGGTGCGCATCCCGGCATGGTGCCGCAACGCGCGCTTCAGGGTCAACGGCAGCCCGGTCGCACCCGATCCCGCCGACCGCGGCTACCTCGTCGTCCGGCGGCACTGGATGCCGGGCGACGTGCTGCGCTGCGACCTGGACGTCGCGCCGCGGCTGACGTACCCGAGCAGGCGCATCGACGCGCTGCGCGGGACAGCCGCGGTCGAGCGCGGCCCGCTTGTCTACTGCTTCGAGCAGGCCGATCAACCCGCGGGGGCGGGCCTGGAGGACCTCGCGATCGGCCCCAATGACTTGCCCGAACGCGACGCCGACCTCCCGGGTGTGGGTCCCACGGTGATCGTGGCCGTGGGGGGCGAACGCCTGGCCCCCGCCACCCAGGACGGCCTGCCCTATGGCGCTTCGCCCGACACCGGGGCCGCCGGCGCTCCGGCCACGGCCGTGGCCATCCCGTACTTCCAGTGGGACAACCGCGACGGCAGGGCCATGCGGGTGTGGATGCCGCGAGCCCGATCTGCCAGGAACAACACGGCAGCTGACCGTTCCCAGGCTGCCGACGAAACCTTGTAACCCCCGTCAACGAGGAGGTCGACGACATGCACGGATGTTCTGGGCCGCGGGAGCCGCGGAAAGGCGGGCAGCGATGAGGCGCGCCGTCTACCTACCGGTCGCGGTTGCGGCGATGACCGCGACGCTGGGACTAGCGGCGTGCGGCTCATCGGGCACCACGTCGTCGACGTCCTCGCCGAGCACGTTCGGCGTGAACGCCACCGGAGTCGTGCACTTCTGGGCCCGCCAGGCAACCGACGGCCCGGCCATTGCGCTGGTCAAGGAGTTCAACGCGACGCACAAGCACCTCAAGGTCGTGCTGCACCTGACGCCGCCCAACGACGACACCAGCCAGCTCGCGACCGCGATCCGGGCGGGCTCGCCGCCCGACGTGGTGGGCCTGAACGACATCGACGTGCCGACCTTCTCGCACGAGGGCGCGCTGATGAACCTCACCAAGTACATCGACGCGCTGCCGTACAAGAGCGCGCTGAGCCCCGGCCACCTGGCGCTCGCGACGATCGGCAACCAGTACTACGGGCTGCCGTACCTGGCCGACCTGTCGGTGCTCTGGTACAACAAAAAGCTGTTCAGTGAGGCCGGGCTGAACCCGAACGACCCGCCGACGGACTACGCCCAGATCGTGACCGACGCCGAGAAGATCAGCGCGCTCGGGCACGGCATCTACGGGTTCTCGTTCGCCGGCGACTGCCAGGGCTGCCTCGGCTTCACCATGCTGCCCTCGCTGTGGGCCGACGGCGTGCACATGATCAGCGGGCCGCTCGGCAACCAGACGGCCAACGTCTCCAACGACGCCCCGCTCAAGACGATGCTCGCGGACTACCGCACTCTGTGGGCGAAGAAGCTCGTGCCGGTGGACGACCAGACCCAGGACGGGCTGACCTGGGGCGCGGACTTCGAGGCCGGCAAGGTCGGCATCCTGCCCGGCGACTACGGGTTCGCCACGAAGATGACCAACTCGTCCGAGTTCGCCGACGCGCCGCTCCCGGGCGTCACCGGCGACAGTTACAGCACGTTCGACGGCGGCGACGACTTCGTGATCCCGAACGGCGCGGCCAACCCGTCGGGCGCGTGGGAGTTCATCAAGTGGGTGCTGGAGCCCGCGCAGCAGGAGCAGTATCCCTCGCTCGGCGACACCCCGGTACGGACCGACATCCTCAACGCTTCGTTCGCGGCCAAGAACCCGTACGACGCCGTCGCGCTGAAGGCCCTGGCCAAGGGCTCGGTCGAGTACACGCTCGCTTATGACGCGGTGTACAACGAGCCCGGGTCGCCGTGGTTCAAGATGTTCGAGGATGCCGTTTACGACGGAAATATGACGGCAGCACTACAGGAAGGCCAATCCGGAATCCAGTCCACGCTGGACAGCGTGAAGAGCTAACGGGCCCCTGCGCC
>JASHOI010000019.1 GCA_030041195.1 Streptosporangiaceae bacterium
CGACCCGCGGCACGAATTCTGGGCTGACGATATCCCGTACACAGATGTGCCCACCGATGGAATCATCGGCCACCGGCAGGCGACCGATGCCTACCTGGCGCAGCTCGCGCGAGCACGCGGGTCCCGGCTGGTCACATTCGACCAGGCAACGGCCAAGCTGCATCACGACGTTGCCGATCTAATACAAGACACCTGACGAGTTCGTTCAGGGCCCGGATAACCGCCTGTGGCGCGACATCACGCGGGGAGTCAGGGTGGTGTCGCGGTCCCGGCTGTGTGCGGTGACCGATATCGCGCCACGCCGCTGAGCGATAAACGAGCTCGACCCCAAGATGATCTTGGTTGCTCACAAATTGAGGTGCACCCGCGAGCCCGCTGGGAGTGTCAGACCCTCCTGGGAGGATGAGGTTGTGACGACGACTGACATCACCGTGCACGGCGTGAGCACGCCCGGGCAGGACCGTTCCGCCCAGCGGACGCCGGGCGGGAATGGATCTGGCCGCAACAGCAACCACGCGGAGAAGGCACGCCGGGCCGAGCTTGGCGGTTTCCTCAAGGCGCGCCGTGCCGGGCTGCGGCCCGAGGACGTCGGGCTGCCGCCGGGCCCGCGGCGCCGGACCCCGGGCCTGCGACGCGAGGAGGTCGCCCTGCTGGCCGGGGTGGGCGTCAGCTGGTACACGTGGCTGGAGCAGGGCCGACCGATCAACGCCAGCTGGCAGGTGCTCGACGCGGTCGCCAGGACGCTGCGACTCGACGGTGCCGGGCGGTGGCACCTGTACCGGCTCGCCGAGGCCATGCCGCTGCGGTCGACGACCAAGCCCGCCGCGGTGCCCGAGGCCGTCTGCGACGTGCTCCGCTCGCTCGACCCGCTCCCGGCGGTGCTGATCAACGCGAGGTTCGACATCATCGAGACGAACGGCGCCCACCAGGAGATGTTCTGGGACTGGCACACGCTGCCGTGTGTGCACAAGAACCTGCTCTGGTGCGCGATCACCGAGCCTCGGGCGCGCGAGCAACTCCTCAACTACGACGAGGAGATTCCGTACATGGTCGCCCGGCTGCGCGCCGCGTACGCGCAGCACATCGGCGACCCCGAGTGGGATGAGGACATCCGCAGGCTGGCCAGCCTGAGCCGCGAGTTCGCCGAGTTGTGGGCCCGGCACGAGGTAGCCGGGCCCGCGCCGCGGACGCTGCGGTTCAGCCACCCCGACGCGGGCCTGATGACGTTCACCCGCGCGGAGCTTGACGTCTCGGGCATGGCGGACCTGCGCATCGCCGCGTACAGCCCGGCGGACGACGACACCAGGGCCCGGCTGCCCCGCACCCGCGGGCACCGCCAGCCCTAGCGTGGTCCTGGCCGGGGCCTTGCTAGGCCGGGGCGGACTCGTCGGGACCAGCGGAGACCGGGGGGCGGTAGCGGTGCGGCAGCACCGCGCCGAGGATCGCCGCACAGGCGAAGACCAGCGGCGGGACAAAGAGCACGGCCAGGTGACCGGGGGTGGGCATCCTGAGCAGGTTGCCGCCCCGATGAGCGAGTAGCGCCTGAACGGCGTAGGGGTAGAACGTCACGCACCCGAGCAGCAGGAAGAACCAGTTGATCTTCCATGCCACGGCCAGGCCGAGCGCGACAGCCAGCAGCGCGATGCCCGCCGCGAGGTAACCCCGAGCGTCCGGGCGCAGCCGCAGGAATGGCAGAGCGTGAGCTGCGTCATACCAGAGCGCCGAGGCCTGGAACGCTGCCGCGGCCACGATCAGCACGATCGAGTGGCGCCGGGTGACCAGGCTGCGGCCGCGTTTCGGCCCGGGCGAAGCGATCAGCGCGGCCGCCTCCATGATGTACACGCCGGCGGTGAGCAACTGCAGCGGGTCAGGCATCGCCGGGATCCACTGCCGCGCCACCAGCCAGTAAAGGCTGGACGCGGCCAGCGCGATCAGCGCCGCCCAGCGCAGGCCCAGCAGCGCGAGCACGGCGACAACCACCTGGCAGCCGACGGCGACCGGGAAAAGCGGCATGTGCAGCAGAGACAGCCCGCCGACCTCGGGGTGCCTGCCGATAATGCCGGTGAGCAGCGGGGGAAGCCCTAGCCGACGGACGTCGAAACGGTACGGAACCGCGACCTGCAGCACGTCGGCGGCCAGCAAGAACAGCGGGGCCACAACGCTGAACAGGGCCAGCGCGTCCGCCGCAGCGGAATTGCTCGCTGCTCGCTTACGAGGGCGGAACCGCACCCGCAGCGCGCTCATGATCAAGTTCGCCGACTCCCCCATGCCAGGCCGGCGCTGCCCCTGCCGAGCGCCCGCCATCAGCACGGCGAGGATCTCCTCCTCGTGCTCGCGCCGGTACGCGCGCGGGTACCAGGCCAGCAGCCACCGGTAGCCGCGCTCCAGCCGCTCTGAGTCACGCTCCGAATCGCTCATGCCGTTCCCCCGGCCAGATCCAGCCGGGACAGCGCCTCGGCGGCATTCGCCCGGAGTCGCGCCGCCTCGGCGGCCAGCAGCTGGGAGCCCTTCGGCGTGAGCCGGTAGTAGCGGCGCAGCCGGTTCTCCACGATCTCTTCGCGGTCGATGTCGATGACCTCGTCCGAGCGCAGCCGATCCAGCGCCGAATACAGGGTCCCCGCGCGCAGCCGCACCCGCCCACCCGAGATGTCCCGGACATCGGTAATGATCCCGTAGCCGTGCTGGCTTCCCGCGGCAAGCGAAGTAAGGATCAGGAACGTCGCTTCCTGCATCGCACGGTTAGTCATGCAGTCTTTATATACTGTCGAGCGGTACATGAAAAGACCCGCAGGCGCACTCGGCACATACGGCAGAGGGCCGGGCGGGGAGGTCTTCTAGCGCGACGGCGGGGGAAACCTTACGGCGCGTCCCGGTGATCACCGGGCACGACCACCAGCCGGTCCGGCTCACCGGGCGAGCCGGACTGCACGGCCAGCTGGCCTTGCTGTTCCAGGTACTGGATGTGCGCAGCGGTCTCGAACAGCGCGGCCCGGCGCATGAAACCGGTGATCTGATCCCAGCCGCGGGACCAGGTCAGCTTCGTGGTGATGTTCCAGACCGTCGGCTCGTCAGCCGCGGCGGCGATGTCGAGCACCTCGCGGGCGCGGGCGTCGTGATGCTTGATCAGCGTGTCCGCCCGCCCGGCGATCCCGCGGAACCGGTACTCATGCGCTGGCAGCGCCTCGGCGGTGTCGTAGCCGCCCAACGCGCGCAGCGAGTCCAGGTAGCTCGCCAGCGGTGAGTCCTGCGATCCCGGCGTGAGGCCAATGTTCGGCGAGATCCGTGGCAGCAGGTGGTCTCCGGTGAGCAGCACGTCGTGGTCGGCGTCGTACAGGCAGATGTGCCCGGGCGTGTGACCGGGGGTCCATACCACGCGCACCTGCCGGCCCGGCAGCTTCAGGGCGTCGCCGTGGTTCAGCAGCAGGTCGGGCTCGGCCAGCCGGAACACGCCGAGCATGTCGGCAAGGTCGGAGTTGAATTCGGCCATGACCTCGGCGGGCGCACCGCAGCGGGTCAGCCAGGTGCGGGTCCCGTCGGACCCGACGGCCTTGCTGATCCGGGACGGCAGGGCCTGCACCTCGGCGGTGTGCATCGCGATCGGCGCGCCCGATGCCTCGCTCAGGCGGCGGCTCAGTCCGTGGTGGTCGAGGTGCACGTGGGTCACGACGATCCCGGTGACCCGGTCGGCCGGCAGGCCCGCGGTCGAGAACCCGGCCAGCAGGTCGTGCCAGCCGCGCTCGGAATCCCAGCCCGGGTCCACGACCACGGCGCCGGAGTCGGAGAGCAGCAGGTAAGCGAGCGTGTAGCGGAGCGGGTTGTCCGGCATCGTCACGGGCACGGACCACACGTCGGACCGGACCTGCTCGACCGGCGGCAGTTCGCGCGCTCGCCACGCCTGCCGCTGAGCCACCCCGGTGATCGTCACCGGGCTGTCGGCCGGCGCGCTGCGTGCGGGGGCGCCTGGGCTCCCCGTCATGCGCAGCTCCTCCAGATCCCGACGTCGCGGCGGCCAGCTTGATGACGTCGCGCCAGCCCAGCATAATACGGACGAAGTTCGTCTAGCAATTCGGGGCCGGACCGGAACCACACGATCTGTCGGCTCTCACCCCGCTCACACCGGCGCGGACGTGATCTGAACGGTGGCCTCACCGAGCCCTGGATGACGGGCCGTAACGCTGACCGGACCCGGTCGGCCTTGCTGGGACCTGAGGAACGCGCCGCCGACACCCCCGTATGCGCCGAAGTCGAACGGGTTGTCGCCGATCAGCGTGCCCGGGCCGGACACCGACAAGTCCACCAGGCCGGTCGCGAGCGGCCGCTGGTTGCCGTACGCGTCCACGGCGCGGAACGTCAGCCGGGTGGCGTCGCTGCCGTCGGCCTGGATTAATGCGTCGCCGACGGTCAGCAGGAGACGGTCCCGCCTGGTGTCGGCCGACATGCGGACCGAGGCGACGAGTCTGCCGCCGAGGTAGCCGTCGATGCGCAGTTCGGGCAGGCGTGAACCGTCGACGGTGAGGTCGGCGAACACCGGAGGGTGCGCGAGGTTGCCGAAGCGGGCGGTGTCCGGGGTGCCGGTGGCCAGGTGCTGCCCGCCGGAGTAGATCTCGAGCCGGTCGCAGTTGGTCGCGATCATGGCGTCCGGGCCCGGACCGAGCGGCGGCGAGCCCGGGCCGAAGTCCCAGAAAAAGACCGGCAGGATCACCGGGCGCACCGCGGGGTCAAGCTGCGAGCGGTAGAACGCGGCACCGGGCTTGGCCACCCGGAACGTGTCGATGACGCCCGGCGTTTTCAGCCCGTCCCAGATGCGCCTGCCGCCGTGGTACGACGCGTAGTCGATGGCCGCCCAGCCGAGCAGGCCGGCGTAACGCGCGTCGGACTGGGCGATGTCGTGCACCTGGGCGTGCAGCAGCGCTTGCACGGCGAGCATCGCGCCGGGGTCTGCCCAGCGGTAGGTCGGCGGCCCGTCCAGCGCGCCGACGGCCTCGCTGACCAGGTAGGGCACGCCGGGCATCGGCGGCTGGAGCTCGGCGTTGCCCTCGTGATGCTGGTAGTCGTCGTAGGCGAACACGTCCTCGGCCCAGCCGTCGAGGGAGTAGTTGAGCATGGAGCCCGTGGTCTGCCTGCTGCCATCGAGCTGGTAAGCGAGCTCGCGGGCCTGCGCGTACAGGTCGGGGTAGTTCGGTGCCTCGTTCGGCCGGGTGGCCCAGACGATCACCGAGGGCCGGCTGCGATCGCGGATCACCATGTCGTTGACGTTCTCAAGCATGATGGCCTGCCAGGCAGCGTCGCCCACGTAACACCAGCCGGGCGGCTCCTGCCAGACCATGATGCCGAGCTCGTCGCAAGCGTCGAGGAAGTGCGGGGACTGCGGGTAGTGCGAGCAGCGCACCATGTTGCAGTTCAGCTCGTACTTGAGGATCTCCGCGTCCTTGCGCTGCAGCCGCGCGGGGGCGGCCATCCCGAGGTAGGGGAAGAGCTGGTGCCGGTTCAGGCCGAAGATCTCAAACCGGTTGCCGTTGAGGTAGAAGCCGTCGAGCTTGAACACCGCCTCGCGGAACCCGGTGCTGACCGTCACCGTGTGCGCCGGCCGGCCCGCCGGAGCGAGCGTCACGGCGACCGTGTACCGCTTCGGCCTGTCCGGCGACCACAGCGTCACGTCGCCGATCCCGGTGATGCCGAACGTGACGAACGTGGTCCCGGTGCTGGTGATCGACACCGGCGCGGAGGCGGTGGCCACCACCTGCGACCCGTCCAGCAGCCGGGCGCTGATCTGGACCGGGCCCCTTGGCACGTCCGCGGCGTCGATTGTGGCCTGCACCTGCACGCTCCGGTCGCGGCTGAGCACGTTGACCGGCTTGACGAACACGTCGGAAAGGAACACGTCGGGCACCACGCGCAGGGTGGCATCGCGGTAGATACCGCCCGGTTGCAGGTAGTCGACGGAGAATGCGCCGCCCGGCGCACCATCGGGAGGAACCTGCAGCCACCGGGAATCCACGATCAGGGCCAGAACGTTATCGTCGTCCGCTAGATGGCCGGTCAGCTCGGTCGGCCACGGCAGGTACCCACCCTGGTGCGAGCTGACGACGGTGCCGTTGACCAGCACCGTGGCGTTCACCATCACGCCGTCGAAGTCGACGAAGACCCGGCCTCGGCCGCCGCCGGGCAGGCGCGGCGCAGCGAAGTGCTTGCGGTAGACCCAGACCGCCTCCCAGGACGCGGGGTCCCAGTTGCCCCAGGACAGCTGCGTGACCGTGTGCGGCAGCGTGACCCGGGCGAAGCCGCTGTCGTCGTAGTCGCGGTCCGTGGAGCCATCGACGTAGAACCCGCCGAACAGCCAGTCCTGGTTGAAGTCGTACGTGCCCTGGGCGCCGATCAATGCCGCCTCGATCTCGGCAGGGGCCCGCCCACCGCTGCAGCCGGCCAGGGCCAGCGGGACGAGCGCCCCGGACCGCAGGATCGTCCGCCGTGACGGCAGCGACGCCGGAAACTGGTCTGGGACGGTGCGTCGCGCGGTCATCCCTTGAGGGTAGTAATGTCCGGGTGCCGGGTTGACTAGATTTGCCGTGCTATGCCGCCGGGTTGCCCGGGCCGGACGTGGGTATCGCTGACACGTCGAGGAGGATCGCCGTGACAGAGACGACACCGTTCACGATCGGGGCCGAGGCCATCTGCACCGATGGGGCCTGTGGCCAGGTGCGCCGCGTGATCGTCGACCCGGTCGCCCGCGCCGTCACCCACCTGGTGGTCGAGCCCAAGCACCGGCTCGAGCTGGCCAAGCTCGTTCCGCTCGACCTCGTGGACGCCTCCGAAGGTCAGGTGAGGCTTCGCTGCACCACCGCCGAGCTCGAGCAACTCGACGATGCCGAGGAGACCCAGTTCATCCCGGGCGCCGGCGGCGTCCCCGCCTATGGCCCGGACCAGGCGCTGAGCTGGCCCTACTACGGTCTCGGCCCCGGCCTGGCTGGGTTCGGCCCGGAGATAGCACCGCTGGCCGTGGTCTACGACACGACACCGCCCGGCGAGGTTGAGATCCGCCGCGGCGAGCACGTGCACGCCACGGACGGCGCCATCGGGCGCGTCCAGGGGCTGGTCGTGGACCGGAAATCACGCCACGTGACCCACCTGCTGCTGCAGGAGGGTCACCTGTGGGGCAAGAAAGAGGTGGCGATCCCGATCGACGCCGTCGCCAAGGTCGACCCCGACGACGGCATCCGGCTCAGCGTCACCAAGCGGCAGGTCGAGGACCTGCCGCCGGTGGACATTGAGCACCCGGGCAGCCCCGGGTAGCCCATCAGCCGGTCAGCACGCCGGGCTGCGCGGCGATGGGCTCGTGCCTGCCCGGCGCCGTGGCCGCGGCCCGCCGCCGCCGCACGGCCCGGCCGATCAGCACCGCCGCCAGTCCGCAGCCCGCCCATATGGCGAGCACGGTCAGGTCGGCGCCTGATCCATAGCCGTGGAAGAACACGGTGCTGCGCAGCAGGCTGGCCCCGGCGCCCGGGGGGAGGATCTGGCCGAGCGTTCCCGCCGGGCTGGGCAGTAGCTGCGGCGCGGAAGATATCCCGGAGAACGGGTTGCCGACGAACACCATCAGCAGCGCGCCGAGCACCACGCCCGGCACGCCGAGCAGCGCCCCGAGCCCGCAGACGGTCGACGAGATCGCGATAACGGTCAGGCTGAGCGCGGCCGCGTTGGCCAGCCAGTCCCCGGGGATGACCCCGAGCCAGCCCTGCACGATCCCGATCGCGACGAGGCCGACCAGCGCCGACTTGACCAGCAGGACGCCGGCCTGCGGATACCCGGCCCGGCGGCGATCCCGGCCGATCATGAACGTCATCACGCCGCCGATGGACCCGATGATCACCAGAGGCAGGAACGCGGAGTCGAGCACGATGCCCTGCGGATCACTGGGATCGGCGGGCACCAGGTCCACGATGCGTACCGGGATGGAGAAGCTCCGGCCCGCTTGCTCCCCGACCGTTGTCAGCAGCGTGGCCACCGCCGGGCTCGCGGCCGGGGCGGTGAGCACGGTCAGCCGGCCGGGACCGGCCACGAACGCGCCATAGACGTCGCGATGCCGGATCGCTGATTCGGCCGCCGCCTCGGAGCCGTACCTGTGCGCATCGAACGCCCCGCTGCCGTCGAGCCGGTGCCCGACGGCGGCGGTGAACTTGGCCGGCCCGGCGACGCCCACCGGCACGCCGCGCGGGGCGAGCCGCGCGGCGGACCAGGCAAAGGCCGATAGTGCCAGCGTCGCGACCAGGGCCGGGACGATGACCGCCGTCAGCAGCGGAATGTGTTCGCGTGCGTGCCTGATCGCGTGAACGCCCTGCATCTGAAGCACCTCCAAAACGAATGTTCGTTCTCTATTGATTTATTCTGCCGCGCCGGCTCCGATTTGTCAAAAGGAACGTTCGTTCTATAATGGAGGCATGCCACGGGTCTCACAGCAACACCTGGACGCCCGGCGCCGTCAGATCCTTGACGCCGCCAGGCGCTGCTTCGTCAAGAACGGCTTCCACGCCACGTCCATGCAGGACGTGCTCACCGAGGCGGACCTGTCGGCCGGCGCCGTCTACCGCTACTTCCGCGGCAAAGAAGACATCATCGAGGCCATCGCCGACGAGGCGCTCACCGCGGTCGCGGCCTCGGTCGCGGGCGTGCTCGACACCGATCCGCTGCCCTCGCTCGAGGACGTGGTGGGGCGGATCATCGCGACGGTGGGACGGCTGGACGCCGGGGAGGAACTGGCCAACCTGGCGGTCCAGGTGTGGGCCGAGGCGCTGCGTTCCCCCGTGCTTGCCGAGCGCGTGGCCGAGACCTTTCGCGGCCTGCGCGGGGTCCTCGCCGACCTTGCGGCGATCTATGCCGAGCGCGGGCTGATACCCCCGGACGTGCCGCCGATGTCGGTCGCCAAGGTGCTGATGGCGATCGGGCCCGGGTTCGCCATGCAGCGCGCGCTCCTCGGGGACGTCGACGAGGAGATGTTCGCCGACGGGCTGCGCGCGCTGCTCGCTCCCCAGTTCCAGCGCTCCCCGGAGGCTGCCGGCGCCTAGCCCAGATGCCCGGCCGGGCTGATGTGCGTCAGGCGGCCTGCGCGCGGATGGCCGCGATCAGCGAGCGGGCGGTGGCGGTCACCGGGCGGTGCCGCGGGTAGCACAGGGCGATTGTCCGCGGGGCCAACCGCTCGCGCGGCTCCAGCCAGGTCAGCGCCGGGTCGACGGCCCGGCTGGCGGCCACCCGCCCAATGCAGGCGTGACCGAGCCCGGCCGCGACCAGCCGCTGCAGCGCCAGGTTGTCATCGGTGCGGTAAACGATCTTCGGCGCGATACCGCGCCGGGCCCAGGTGTCCTCGAGATCGGCCTGGGCACGCCACCGGCGGGTCCAGGCAACGACGTCCAGCTGGTCGAGTACGCCGAACCCGGGGTGCGGCAGGCTCGCGATCGCGCTGTCGCGGCGGGTGAGGATGACCCAGGCGTCTTCCATGACCGCGATGGCCTCGACGTACTCGTCGGTCTCGGCGTTGTAGGAGAACGCCAGGTCCAGCTCGCCGCGGCGCAGCGCGGCCCGCGAGCCTTCCGGGTCATCGGCCGCGTTGAGCACCACCTCGACTCCGGGATGGTCGTCGCGGAAGGCGCGCAGCGCCGCGGGCATGATCTCGGCCGCCGCGGTCTGTGTGACGCCAACGCGGACCCGCACGGTCTCGCCGCGTGCCGCCTGTTCGGCGTCGGCGGCCACGGCCTCGACCTCGCTGAACGCGCGCCGGGCCCGGCGGCAGACCGCCTCGCCGGCCGGGGTCAGGCGCACCGGTGCACGGCCGCCCGGGCGGTGGAACAGCGTCTGCCCGAGCGCCGCTTCCAGCGCCGAGACCTGGTGGGATAGCGCGGACTGGGTGTAGCCGAGCGCGGCGGCCGCGCGGCGGAAGGATCCGAGTTCGGCCACCGCGAGGACCGCCTGCAGTTCGCGCAGCCCGAGCCCGTTTTTGATCGGCTGGATCGATCGAACATGCGACATTCCTTCACTTTAGCTGAAGTTTTTCTCATATTAAGCTCACCGGTGCCTGCTGGGGTGCGGTAGCCCGGCAGCCGTCACGCGAGCGAGGAGGACACGGCGATGCGGGCCACCTGGACGGGCGAGGCGCGGCCGTTCCGGCTGCTGATCTACGGCCTTATCCTGCTCAGCTCGGCCGCCCAGTTCGCGCTCGTCCCGGTGATGCCGGTCTATGCCCACCGGCTCGCACTGTCGGGATTCCAGCAGGGGATGGTGCTCGGCGCGACCGGGCTTGCCACCCTGGCCGTCTCGGTGCCCGCCGGGAGCCTGTCCGACCGCCTCGGCGCTGGGCGGATCACGCTGACCGCGGGCCTGCTGATGACGCTGGCAACCCTCGGACAGGCGTTCGCCGGCAGCTTCCCCGCCCTGCTGGCTGCCCGGCTGGCGTTCGGGGCGGGCTACGGCATCGTGTGGACCGCCGGGCTGTGCTGGCTGGCCGCCGTCGCCGGACCCCCGGCCCTGGGCGGATCCATTGCCAGCGCCGGCATCGGCGGCGTCGCCGGACCCGCCGTCTCCGGTTCGCTCACCCAGCATTTCGGCCTGCCCGTTCCCCTGCTGGCCACCGCGGCGGCCTTCGCCGCCATCACCGCCGCCCTCGCCACCCTGGCCGTATCGATACCCGCCGGGACCCTGTCCGACCGCTTTGGCGCCGGACGGATCACCGTGGCCGCGGGCCTGCTGATGGCGCTGGCGATGCTCGGGCAGGCGTTCGCCGGAAGCTTCCCGGCCCTGCTGGCCGCCAGGCT
>JASHOI010000187.1 GCA_030041195.1 Streptosporangiaceae bacterium
CCGCACGGCCGCCAGCCACGCGCGGCTGACCTTCGCCAGGACGCTGCGCCCGGCGAGGGCGTGACCGGTGGCGCAAACCGCCGGGCCCCGGTGTGCCCAGGGCCCGGCGGCCGGTGCCGGGGGGTCAGCAGCCGTCGTAGGGAGCCCAGTTGTTCTCGCCGCCGGGCGAGGCCAGCGCGTTGGCGAACACCTGCTCCTGCTCGGCCACGCTGGCGTGCCCGAAGTCGTTCGGGTTGCCGCCGTACGCCACCCAGGTGGAGAAGCTGAACTGGAACAGGCCGTAGTGGCCGCTCGCGTTCATGACCTGCGGGTTACCGCCGGACTCGCGCTCGACCACGCACTGGCCGAACGCGCCGCCCGGTATGACGCCCAGGGAGCCGCCGGTGCTCGTCGACACCGGAGCCGGGTCAGGGGCTTGCTGCGTTTGCGAGGACTGGGCCACCACCGGGGTCGTGCTCGCGTGCTGCGGCGTGTGGCTCGTGGTGACCGTGGTCTGGGCGGGCTCGAGTTGCGCCGGGGGATTCGGTATCTCCGCGGGCTCGGCCGGGATGCGCAGCACCTGCCCGACCGATATGTCGTCGGCCCACTGGATGTGGTCGTGGTTGCGCCAGTACAGCACCGGCCAGGCCGCCGAGTTGTGGTAGAAGCGCTGGGCGATCGACGACAGCGTGTCGCCGGGCTGCACCGTGTACCAGCGCGGCAGGCTGGTGCTCGCCTTCTCCTGCTTCTCCTGCCATCCGGCTTGCCACGCCTGTCGTATGTCGGACATCAGCACGGTCCTGGTGGCCGACATCACCTGCGCGGTGGAGAGGGTCGCGGTGGATGATGCCGACGAGGCATCCGAGTTGTAGACAGCATCAAGAGCAGCAGAGTGAGTGGAACCCGCGTCAGCGACCGCCGCGGTAGCAGGCATCTGCTGTGACAAGAAAAAAGCCGCGACCACGCTGGCCAGCGTGGGTGCGGCGGCCATCGGCGCTCCATGGGGAAGCCGGATACGTGACGGTTTACTGTGGCGGCCCAAGGCATTCCTCTCCGAGCGGGGCGCGCTCACCGGGAAGGCTGCACGGGGGGTGACAGCCTTCGGAGCGCCTGGCATTGAGGGGGAGCCTAGCGAGGGCCGATCTCGCCCATTATGTAAATGCCTCTCCTCGGGTTAAACCCGTTCTGACCTGCTAAGCTCCGCCCGGCCGGGGTCGGAGAGCCTTGGATCCGTGGCGGCTGCGAAACGAGTTGCGCCTGTTTCTGATGATCAGCCGGCGGGCCCATTGCGATCGCATCTGGATCAGCCCGGCATTGGTGACGGACCACCATTGTTCATTGCGGAACTGCAATACATTTAATGCCATCGCACACCGCTGGCAACACACGCCCCAGGGCGCCCGGGGGGGTCGGGTGCGCGGCCTGCAGGTGCGCGGGCGAGCGGCGTGAGCCCGTCAGGCCCGGTCGGAGGGCGCCCGGCTGCGCAGCTCGAGAAGGCGGCCGGTCGCCTCGATCACGTCGATCCACAGCGCGTCGCCGAGATGCGAGCCGAGCTCGCCAAAGAGCTCGTCGCCGGATCCGGGGTCTTCGGCGGCGTGCCGCGCGACCCGGTCGGCTACCAGAAACGCGAACGCGCGGTCGTGGAAGAACCGCCAGCCGGCGCCGGACGCGGTGAGCAGGTGCGTCTCCTCCTCCGCGCTCTGGAACGCCTGCCGCTCGTGACGGTCGAGCGCGATCGCCATCGCCCGCTCGGTGTCGTTGTCGGCGAGAGCCAGTTCCACGGCCGCCTCGGCTCCCCGGGCGGCGATCTCCGCCAGGGTGAACTCGCCGACCGGCTGGCGTTTCGCCACCGCCGCCCGGAACGCGATCTCAGCCAGGTACCTGCGGTGACCAGCTTCGGCGCCGAGCAGCACATCGATGACCCGGTCGAGCAGGTCCGTCGAGTCGCCGTCTCCGGTGTGCGGCCTGCCGGCGATCACACTCAGGGTCAGCAGCAGCGGGTTCGTGGCAAGGTCGCGCGCCTTGCCGGTGAGCGAGATCCTGGCCGTCGACAGGCTCGCGACGTACCGGTCGATCTCCTCGCCGGTCAGCGGGTCGAGGCCCATGGTCGCCACGGTGTCCGGGCGCTCGTGGCGCAACGCCTCGGCGGCCCGGTGATGAGCGGGGCTGCCGTGCCTGCCGCACAGCACCACCTGCGCCGGCCGGCTTGGCCGCCACCCGGGGTGGCTCTGATGCGGGCTGCTCGTCACCAGCGCGACGAAGTCACGCTCCTTGTCGGCGACGGCGCTGCTGCCGCTGCGGTGGGTCCGGTCGGTGCCGTCCACAACCACGAGCGCACGCCAGGGCCGCGGGTTGTCGGCCCGGAGCGTGTTCGCCACCGCCGCCGCCACCTCCAGGCCCGGCTCGGCCAGCGCCGGGAGCGCCGCGACCCCGGCCTGGACGACGCCGTCCCAGGTCGTCGGCAAGGTGCCGAGCGGGACATAGAGCGGGAGGGTGAACCCGGGAAACCGGTCCTCGCTGCCGAGGGCGCGCAGCCCGTCGAGCGCCCTCCGGGCGGCCTCGGCAACCATGCGCTTCGCGGCCATGGTGTTCCCGCCGCCGGCGTCCGCGCTGATCGCGAACGAGTAGCCGGGATACAAGCTGGCAAGCTGGTGCGCGGCGCACGGCGGGATCTCGGGCTCCTTCCGCGCGGAGCCATCTCGCCGCGGCGAACCGTCCGGCAGCCCGTCGTCGTCGGACAGCGCCTCCCGGGCAGGGGGCAGGTGGCGGCAGGTCACGGTCAGCAGCGGCATCTCGTCCGGGCGCCGTCCCTGCCTGCGCAGCCAGGTCCGCAGCCACGGTTCGGGCGCGACCAGGCGGCAGGCCGCCTCCAGGTAGCTGCGCAGCCCGCGCAGTTGCTGCGCCGCGGCGATCAGCGCGTCCTCGGCGGTTTCCACCCCTTCGAGCTGGACGATGTCGTCGGGATCGACCCACGCCTGGCCCCTGGGGTGCACCACGAGGCGGATCCGGCGGCGGTGCGCCGCCTCGATCTTGTCGTTCGCGTTCTCGACCTCGGCGACACGCCCGTCCGGCGACACCTGACCGGTGAACGCCACGTCCTTGTCCGCGAACACGCCGGGATTGCTCAACGACCGGAACGCCACGTACCCGCCGAGCCCGGCCGACCTGCCGAACACCGTCTTCTCTGCCAGCGGATGCGTTCCGCCGGGGAGCTGGATGTTCCACGAGACGAGCTGACCGGCTCGCTCCAGCTGCTCCGCCTTGGCCGCCGCGATGTAGGAGGTGTCTACGGAAGAACGGAAGTCGCCGCTGCCGTGCACGAACGCCATCCGTGCCAGGTCAGGAACGACGGTGCCGGAAGGCACCCGCAGCAGCGACCTCTGCCGCCTCGCCTCGAACAGGCCGACCTGCCCGTGCCCGGCCACCAGCAGCACGTTGGCCCGGGCCTGGACCGGCGGGTCGTCCGGTCGCAGCGCCGCCGGGCGGCGGTCCATGGCGCCGTCGATCAGCCGCTCGACCAGGTGGGCCGTTCCCCAGGCGATCGGGTCGGACCCGGCGGCTGACGCGGCGATGTCGGCGAACGCCGGCCTGGCATCGGCCGGTTCACCCATGGCTGGCTCCAGGGTGGCGCCGCGCGCGTGCACCAGCCAGCCTGCCGCCAGGTACACGCCGATCGGCTCCGCGGCGAGGTCCGCGAGGAAGCCGTCGAGCACCGCCCGGCGGCCCAGGTCGAGCAGCTCGCCGGTGCTGACCACGCCCTCGCCGAGCTGCCGGCCATCCCATCGGAGCCGTTCCAGGCGGACGGCGACGTCGAAGGCCGCCGCGGCGAGCGCCCGCGCGGCCGGCCCG
>JASHOI010000188.1 GCA_030041195.1 Streptosporangiaceae bacterium
TATCTGGAGACGCACAACGGCTGTGATCTTCCTCCCCGCTACGCGACGCAGCACGCCAGCCGGTACGCGGCCGCCTACTCGGAGATCTTCGCGATCCTCCGCGAGCTGTTCGTGCTGCCGCCCAGGTTCGGCGCGGCGCTCTTCGACGCCGCGGCCATGATCCCCGGCGTCACCGTGCTGCCGCGTGTCGCCGACGCGGCCGGAGGAACCGGCATCGCGGTGGCGATGACGCTGCGGCCGATGCCCTTCCTCCCCAAGCTGCGGGTAGAGCTGATCTTCGATCCGCACACCTACCGCTTCGTCGGGCTGCAGGAGGTCTCGGTTCGCGGCCGCGGGGCAGGAACGGCCGAGGTCGCCCAGCGGCTGGTAGCCGCTGACGTGGTCAACACGGAGCCGCATCACTATCTGATGGCCGGGTCACATGCCATCGAGGGCACCCAGGCGCCGGTCTGCTTTTCCTGAGAGATCGCCGTGGCCGGCGCCGGCCCGGACGCCGGGCCCGGGCCACGGCGGCGTCAGCCGGCCATCGTGTCCAGCCGGCGCAGGATCACGCCCTCACGCAGCGCCCACGGGCACACCTCGAGCTCGGGCAGGCCGAACAGGTCCATGGTCGCGTCGGCGACGATCGCCCCCGCGGCGAGCTGAGGGGCCCGGCCCCTGGACACCCCGGGCAGCTTCATCCGCTCCGCCGCCGACGTACGCGCCAGCCGGTCCGCGAGCGCGGTCACGTCGGCGTGCTGCAGCAAGCGCCGCACGTACGGCCCTTCGCTGGACGGGGCGGCCCCGGCGATCCTCGCGAGCTGGCGGAACGTCTTGGACGTGGCGACGGCGTGGTCGGGCCGACCGTCCCGCATCACCGTGCTCGCGGTCGCGGCGATCTCCGCCCTGACGTGCTTGCGCAGCTGCCGCACGTCGTCGCCTGACGGCGGGTCGGCGCCCAGCCAGTCCCTGGTGAGGCGGCCGGCGCCGAGCGGCAGGGAGACCGCGACGCCGGGCTCCTCGTCGACGCCGGAGGCGATTTCCAGCGATCCGCCCCCGATGTCCAGCACGAGAAGCCGGCCCGACGACCAGCCGAACCAGCGACGCGCGGCCAGGAAGGTCAGCCGGGACTCGTCCGGGCCGGGCAGCACCTTGATGTCGACCCCGGTCTCGTGCTGGATCCGGCCGAGCATCTCGTCGCCGTTGGCGGCGTCGCGCACGGCCGAGGTCGCGAACGCCAGCAACTCCTGCACGCCCTTGTCCTCGGCGATGCGCAGCGCCTCATCCACGAAGTCGCGCAGCTGAACCTGGCAATCTTGGGTCAGCCGGTTCGCGCCGTCCAGGTGGTCGCCGAGCCGGAGCTCGGCCTTGTGCGAGAACGCGGGAACGGGCCGCGCGCCCTGGTGTGCGTCAACAACGAGTAGATGGACGGTGTTTGACCCCACGTCCAGGACCCCCAAGCGCATACCACGACGCTACCGCCTCTGCCGCAGCAGAAGGGGACAGCGACGGCCCTGCGGGGCGAGTCAGACGCGCCGCTGTATGTTCGGAGCATCCGGGATTACTGGAGGTCGGGCATGAGCGAGAGCACGCGAGGCAGCGTCCGGGTTGAGCAGGGGCCCAAGCGGGTCCGCGTCTACCTGAGCGGAGAGCTGGTCGCCGATACCAGGACGCCGCAGTTGGTCTGGGAGTCCCCCTACTACCCCACCTACTACCTGCCCGTGTCCGACGTGCGCGCCACGCTGATCCCGGCGGGCGAGACCAAGCACTCGCCGAGCCGCGGGAACGGCGAGGTGCTGCACGTCAAGGTGGCCACGGCGACCGCGGAGCGGGCGGGGGTACGCTACCCGGACTCGCCGCTGGAGCAGCTGCGCGACCTGGTCCGGCTGGACTGGGGCGCGATGAGCGAGTGGCTCGAAGAGGACGAACCCGTCTACACCCACCCGCGCGACCCCTACAAGCGGGTGGACATCCTGGCCAGCTCGCGGCACGTGCGGATCGAGGTGGACGGCATCACCGTGGCCGAGTCGCGCCAGCCCCGGATCCTGTTCGAGACCGGCCTGCCGCCCCGGAATTACATCCCGCTCACCGACGTGCGGATGGACCTGCTGCGGCCGTCAGCGACGGTCTCGCACTGCCCGTACAAGGGCAGCGCGAGCTACTGGTCCGTGGACACCGGCAGCGGCGTGCACGACGACATCGTCTGGATCTACCGGAGCCCGCTGCCGGAGAGCCAGAAGATCGCCGGCCTGGCCTGCTTCTACGACGAGAAGGTGGACGTGTACCTGGACGGCGAACTGCAGGGCAAGCCCAAGACCCCGTTCAGCTAATCCGCCGCCGGCGGCTTGTCCAATTCTTCGATCCTGGAACGCGACGGTCCCCGGCTGGCCGACAGCGCCCGGGCGGTTTGTTCTGCCGCGCGCAGCGTCCGCAGGATGTTTCCGCTGGCGAGCTTCCCGCAGTCCTCCTCGCTCCAGCCGCGGCCGAGCAGTTCGGCGATCAGCGCCGGGTAGGTCGACACGTCCTCCAGCCCCTCGGGCAACCAGTCGACGCCGTCATAGTCGCTGCCGATGCCGACGTGGTCGACACCGGCGACGTCCCTGACGTGCTCGATGTGGTCGGCCACCTCGGCCAGTTTCACGGCCGGCCTGGGGTGCTTGGCGGTCCATTCCCGGCGCAGGGCGCGGGCCTGGCCACGCCCCGGAACGTTCTTGAAGTCGATCCCCCGCCGCTTGGCGTCCTCGGCGAACTCGCGCTCCCAGTCCCGGCAGGCCTGGGAAACGAAGGCGGGAACGAAGTTCACCATGCAGGTGCCGCCGTTACCCGGCAGCCGCGCCAGGATCTCGTCGGGCACGTTCCTCGGGTGGTCGCAGATCGCCAGCGCCGAGGAGTGGGAGAAGATAAGCGGCCCATCGGCGGCGTCGAGCGCATCCCGCATGGTCTCGGGGGACACGTGGGACAGGTCGACCAGCATGCCGAGCCGCTGCATCTCGCGGACCACCTCGCGGCCGAACGGGCTGAGCCCGCCGGAGACCGGATCGTCGGTGGCCGAGTCGGCCCAGGGCAGGCTGCGGTTGTGGGTGAGGGTCATGTAACGGACGCCGAGCGCGTACAGCGCCCGGAGCGTGCCGAGCGAGGAGCCGATGGAGTGGCCGCCCTCCGCACCGATCAGCGAGGCCACCTTGCCCGCCGCCATGATCCGCTCCACGTCGTCGGCCGTCAGCGCGAGCTCGAGCGTGCCCGGGTAGCGCCGGATCAACTCGTGCACCAGATCGATCTGCTCCAGCGTGGTGGTGACCGCGGTCTCGCCCGCGAGGTCGGCGGTCACGAACACCGACCAGAACTGCGCCCCGACGCCGCCGGCGGCCAGCCGCGGCCAGTCGGTCTGGATCGCGGTGACCGGGCCGGCCAGGTCGGTGGTGTCCAGGTCGACCTCGTCGGCCACGCGCAGGGTCCACGGCAGGTCGTTGTGGCCGTCGAGAACCGGATGGCGGCTCAGCAGGTCACGGGCGGCGGTGACGTCGGCAGTCGGGGCTGGGGCGGGGGCGTCGGTGCTCGTCATTGCCCCAGCTTACGGAGATCGTCCCGGTGTCACCTCGGTGACCTTGGTCACCGGCGGCCCGGGGCCGGCCGCGGCTGGCTGCCCGCCCCAGAAGGGCGTCCAGCGCCGGGTCACGCACAGCCAGACCAGCGCGACCGTGATGGCCAGCAGGGCCAGCGGCGCGAGGTCCCGGGAGAGGGCGTCGTTGACCAGCGCGACCCAGTGCGGTCTCAGCAGCGTGTAGAAGGTCACGCCGGGCAGCTCGGCCACGCTGCCGGCCACCGTCCGGGACAGCGCGATCCAGTCCAGCCGGGTGGCGGGCATGACCGCGAGCAGCGGGAAGATCATGGCGTCGAACCAGGGACGCTGCTGCGGCGAGGCGACCAGCCAGGCCAGGGACAGCGCGAGTGACGGCCGGATCGCGGGCAGGCCGGGCGGGCCGTCCGGCAGGCGCCACAGCAGCAGCCCGGCGAGCAGCGCCGCCGCGGCGAGCCCCAGCAGGTCGGCGCGGTGGCTCGGGCTGTGCCAGTCCAGCGTGCGGTAAAGGAGCTGCCACGGCTCGTAAAGGTCGACGGCGGCATCGCCGCGGTTGACCTGGGCGACCAGCGCGGGACGCCCCCCGACCAGCAGATAGCTGGGCACGAGGACCGCGGCGGCCCCGACTCCCAGGGCCGCCAGCACCCGCGGGGACCGGTACGCCGCCCAGGCCAGGCCGACCCCGAACAGCGCGAACGGCGCCTTGACCGCCACCGCCGCGCCGACCAGGACGCCGGCCAGCAGCCCGCTGCGGACCTCCATCCGGCGCAGCGCCAGCAGCCCGGCCACGCCGGCCGCCGCCCCCAGCCCGTCCACGTGACCGCCGGCCATCACCGCCAGCAGCATCAGCGGGTTCACCGACCACAGCAGGTGCGCCCG
>JASHOI010000189.1 GCA_030041195.1 Streptosporangiaceae bacterium
GACGGCGCCGACGCCCCGGCCGACGGTCCCGACGGGGCAGGGGAGGCGCGGGCGCCGAGCCGTGTGAGCAGCTGGCTGGCGCTGGCTGGCCGGCTGCTCGGCAGCAGGGTGGTGCGCTGGGGGTTCGTGGCGGCCGCCGTCGGCCTCGGTGCGTACGTGGTCGCCGACCAGTGGACCGAGGTGCGGGCCGGGCTGGCCAGCATGGGGGTCCTGGCGATCGCCGGCGCCCTGGTCGCCGTGCTGCTCGGCCTCGTCGCGACCATGCAGGTGTGGCGGGTGCTGCTGGCCGCGCTCGGCTCGCCGCTGGCGGCCCGCCCCGCGGCCCGGGTCTTCTTCCTCGGCCAGCTCGGCAAGTACGTGCCCGGCTCGATCTGGCCGGTCGTGGCGCAGATGGAACTGGGCACCGCGCACCGGGTGCCGCGGCACCGGTCGGCCAGCGCCTCGGTGCTGACGATGCTGTTCTGCCTGCTCGCCGGGCTGCTCGCGGCGCTGGTCACGCTGCCGTTCGCCCCGGGCGCCCGGTCCTACCGGTGGGTGTTCCTGGTCGCCCCGGTGCTGCTGATCTGCCTGCTCCCGCAGGTGCTCAACCGGATACTGGACCGGCTGCTGCGGCTCGCCAGGCGGCCGCCGCTGGACCAGCCGCTGCCGGGGCGCGCGGTCGTCGGCGCGCTGGCCTGGGCGCTCGCCTCCTGGGTCTGCTTCGGGCTGCAGATCTGGCTGCTGGCGATCAGGCTGGGCGCGCCGGACGGCCGGGCCGCGCTGCTCTCGGTGGGCGGGTTCGCGTTCGCCTGGTGCGTCGGCTTTGTGATCGTGTTCGCCCCCGCCGGGGCCGGCTTCAGGGAGGCGCTCCTGATCGCGACGCTCAGCCCGATGCTGGGCCTCGGCAAGGCCACCGCGCTGGCCCTGGTGTCCCGGGTGCTGATGACCGCGGGCGACCTGATCACCGCCGGGACGGCGGCCGGGCTGGCGCGTGCCGGTAATCGCCTTGGGAGGGAGACGGCACCGTGAAGGCCCTTGTCCTGTCCGGCGGGTCGGGGAGCAGGCTGCGCCCGATCACGCACACCTCGGCCAAGCAGCTGCTCCCGGTGGCCAACAAGCCGGTGCTGTTCTACGGCCTGGAGGCGATCAGGGATGCTGGCATCACCGACGTCGGGATCGTGGTGGGCGACACCGAACCGGCGATCCGCGACGCGGTGGGCGATGGCGGCCCGTTCGGGCTTAACGTCTGCTATCTGCGGCAGGACGCGCCGCGTGGGCTCGCGCACGCCGTCCTGATCGCGCGCGACTTCCTCGGCGACGACGACTTCGTCATGTACCTCGGGGACAACTTCATCGTCGGCGGGATCGCGGGGCTGGTCGATGAGTTCCGGTCCGGCCGCCCCGACGCCCAGATCATGCTGACCAGCGTGCCGGATCCGCGCCAGTTCGGCGTGGCCGAGCTCGACACCGCCGGCGAGGTGATCGGGCTCGAGGAGAAGCCCCGCGACCCCAAGAGCGACCTCGCGCTGGTCGGCGTCTACATCTTCACGCCGGCCGTGCACGAGGCGGTGGCACGGCTCGAGCCGTCGTGGCGGGGCGAGCTGGAGATCACCGAGGCCATTCAGTGGCTGATCGACCACGGCCGGAAGGTGCGCTCGACGACGATCACCGGCTACTGGAAGGACACCGGCAACGTCAACGACATGCTCGAGGTCAACCGGATGGTGCTGGAGGGGCTGGAGTCGGCCTGCGCCGGAGAGGTCGACGCCGCGAGCGAGCTGATCGGCCGCGTCGCCATCGGCAGCGGCGCGCAGGTCAGCGGGTGCCGCATCGTCGGGCCGGTCGTGATCGGGGCCGGGACGCGGCTGTCCGGGTCCTATATCGGCCCGTTCACGTCCGTTGAGCGGGACTGCGTGATCGCCGACAGCGAGATCGAGTACTCCATTGTGCTGCGTGGCGCGTCCATCAAGGGTGTCCGGCGCATCGAGGCGTCGCTCATCGGCCACGACGTGGAGGTAACGCCGGCGCCGAGAGTCCCCAAGGCACACCGGCTGGTTCTCGGAGACCACAGCAAGGTGCAAATAAGCTCGTGAGAATCCTCGTCACCGGCGGCGCCGGTTTCATTGGCTCGCATTACGTCCGCACGCTGCTCGGCGGCGGCTATCCCGGTTTCAGCGATGCGCAGGTCACCGTGCTGGACAAGCTGACCTATGCCGGGAACCTCGCCAATCTGGAGCCCGTAACGCATAGTCCCGGGCTGACCTTCGTCCGCGGCGACATCTGTGACGCCGGGCTGCTCGCGACCGTGGTCCCCGGGCACGACATCGTGGTCAACTTCGCGGCCGAGACACACGTCGACCGGTCGATCGCCGGAGCGGCCGACTTCATCACCACGAACGTGGTGGGAACCCAGGTGCTGCTGCAGGCGTGCCTGGACGCCGGGGTCCCGCGGGTCGTCCAGGTGTCCACCGACGAGGTGTACGGCAGCGTGGCGACCGGGTCGTGGGCGGAGGACGCGCGGCTCGAGCCGAACTCGCCGTATGCCGCGGCGAAGGCCGGCGGTGACCTGATCGCGCGGGCGTACGCCCGGACCCACGGGCTCGACGTCAGCATCACGCGGTGCTGCAACAACTATGGCCCCTACCAGTTCCCGGAGAAGCTCATCCCGCTGTTCACCACGAACCTGCTGGACAGCAAGAAGGTCCCGCTGTACGGGGACGGGCAGAACGTTCGCGGCTGGATCCACGTCGACGACCACTGCCGTGGCATCCAGCTGGTCGTCGAGCAGGGCAAGCCTGGCTTCGTGTACCACATCAACGGGGATGCCGAGCTGACCAACGAGGAGCTGACCCGGGAGCTGCTGGAGATCTGCGGAGCCGGCTGGGACATGGTGACCCGGGTCGAGGACCGCAAGGGCCACGACCGGCGGTACTCGCTGGACGACTCCGTGCTCCGGGGCATGGGCTACGCGCCACGGATCCCGTTCAACGACGGCCTGCGGGCCACCGTCGACTGGTACGCCGGCAACCGCTCCTGGTGGGAGCCGCTGAAGCAGCGCGCGACATGACCCGGTGGCTGGTCACGGGATCGCACGGGATGCTCGGGTGCGATCTCGTCGCCGCCCTCGCCGGCTGCGGCGAGGATGTGCTCGGGCTGTCCCGCAAGGAACTCGACGTCACCGACGAAACGGCCGTCGCCGCCGCGATG
>JASHOI010000190.1 GCA_030041195.1 Streptosporangiaceae bacterium
GCGACCATCGGAGACACGACGAGCGGCCCGGTCTCGGTGGCAGCCGCATTCCATGATCTTGGTGGCTGAGTACCGCATAGCGGTATTGATCAACCAGGATCATGGAAGGCCCACATACAAGATCAAGCCTGCGTATCGAGGCTGCCCGAAAATGGCGCTCAACGACCAGTCTGTCGGCCGCGGGCGTGGCGCGGTCATACCGATGGTCAGCCGCGGTTTGTCAGCTGATGGTTCACCCAGCGGACCGCGTCGCTGACGGTGGTCACGGACTCGGCCGCGGCGGCGGCCGGCCGGCCGACCATGACCACCGGGATGCCCAGGTCCCTGGCGGCGTCGAGCTTGCCCTCGGTCAGCGGGCCGCCGCTGTTCTTCGTTACCAGGACGTCGATTGCGTGGCCGCGCATCAGCGCGCGTTCGGCCTCTCGCTGGTAGGGCCCGCGGGCCAGCAGCACCTTGCACCGCGCTGGCAGCGGGCCGGCCGGCGGGTCGACGCAGCGGATCAGGAACCAGAGGTCCAGCGCGGCGAACGCGGCCAGGCCCTGGCGGCCGGTGGTCAGGAACACCCGGCTGCCGAGCCCCGGCAGCATCGCGGCCGCCTCGCCGAGCGAGCCGGCGTCACGCCAGTCGTCGCCGTCCCGCCGGGACCAGCCGGGCCGGGCCAGCCGCAGCAGCGGCAGGCCAGCCAGCGCGCACGCGTCAACCGCGTGCGCGCTGATCGTCTCCGCGAACGGGTGCGTGGCGTCGACGACCGCGCCGATGCGCTCGGCCGTGGCATAGGCGGCCAGGCCGTCCGCGCCGCCGAAGCCGCCGACCCGGACCTCTCCCGCGGGCAGTGCCGGGTTGCTCACCCGGCCGGCCAGCGAGCTGATCACGCGCAGGCCCGGCAGCCCGTTGAGCTCGCCGGCCAGCGCCCTGGCCTCGGATGTCCCGCCGAGCACGAGCACGGTCAGCGCCATTACCGGCCGATGTCCTCGTTCCAGATGTCGGGGTGAGCATTGATGAACTCGCGCATCAGGGCTGCGCACTCCTCGGAATCGAGGTTGACCACGTCAACACCGTGCCCCCGGAGCGTGTCCTCGGCGCCCATGAACGTGCGGTTCTCGCCGAGCACCACCCGCGGGATCCGGTAAAGCAGGATCGCGCCCGAGCACATCGGGCACGGCGACAACGTCGTGTACATCGTGGACCGGGCGTAGACCGAACCGCTCAGGCGGCCCGCGTTCTCCAGGCAGTCGGTCTCGCCGTGCCGGATCACGCTGCCCATCTGGACCCGCCGGTTGCGTCCTGTCGCTACGATCTCGCCGTCCACGACGAGCGCCGCCCCGATGGGAACCCCGCCCTCGCCCAGCCCGGTCCGTGCTTCCTCGATCGCCGCGTCAAGGAAGCGGCGGTCGGCGTCACGCTCAGCCACCGTGACATGTTAAGCCGCCGTCATGCGTCCCGGCGGTCCAGCAGGGTCCAGGCGATGGCGTACACGATCGCGACGAATAGGCACATCACGCCGAAGCCGGGCCAGGGCTGCAGGGTGTGCGCGGAGTGGTAGACGGTGGTGAGCTGGGCCCCGGCCTCGGTCGGCCAGAACTCGGTGACCGGGTTCCGCCACGAGTCCGGCAGCGCCTGGGCGATCACGGGCAGGACGAGCGCGACGGCCATCATGCAGGCGATGGCGGCGGCCGGGCGCCGGAGCAAGGCCCCGGCGGCGACGCTGAGTACCGCCAGGGCGGTCAGGTACAGCCCCGCTCCCACTACCGCCCGGGCTACCCCGGGATCGCCGAGCGCCGCGTGCGGGGCATGGCCGCTGATCAAAGCCTGGCCCACGAAGAACTCGGCGAAGCTGGTGAGCTCGCCCACGGCGAAGCTCACCGCGGCGACGACCAGCGACTTGGCGGCCAGCACCCGGCCTCGCTTCGGCACGGCGATCAGGCTGGGGCGGATCATTCCGGAGGAGTACTCGGAGCTGATGCAGAGCACCCCGAGCACCGCGATGGCCAGCTGGGCGATGGCGATCCCGGTCAGGCTGATCGCGGCCGGGTCCCAGCCCTGCTTGGCGGAGACGCTGAGCTTGGCGTAGCCGTGGGCGGCGGCCGCGCTGATCGCGGCCCCCAGGCCCACGCCGAGCACGACGGTCACGCCCAGCGCCCACAACGTCGACCGGAGCGAACGGAGCTTGGTCCACTCCGAGCGCAGCACGTCGGCGAAGGTGGCTGCGCGGAAGGCCGCCCGGCGGTCCGGGCCGGCAAGGGCGGTCGTGGCGGCGGTCATCGGGCCGCCCCGGCCGCGTGGTATTCCACGCTGTCTTGGGTCAGTTCCATGAACGCCTCCTCCAGCGAGGCCCGGACCGGGATGAGCTCGGACAGCGCGATGCCGTGCGCGGCGGCCAGCCTTCCCACCTCGGCGCTGTCCATCCCGGTGATCTCGATGACGTCGGGCCCGGTCCCGGCGCCCGGGCCGGCCACGGTGGCGCCGGCCTCGCGGCAGCGGGCGGCCAGCTCGGCCGCCTGGGGGCTGCGCACGTGCACCGACTGCTGAGAACTTGACCGCACGAACTCGTCCACGCTGGTATCGGCGATCAGCCGGCCCTTGCCGATCACCAGCAGGTGGTCGGCGGTCAAAGCCATCTCGCTCATCAGATGGCTGGAGACCAGCACGATGCGGCCCTCGGCGGCCAGCGCCCGCATGAGGGTCCGGACCCAGTGAATGCCGTCAGGGTCCAGGCCGTTCACCGGCTCATCCAAGATGAGCACCGCCGGATCCCCCAGCAGCGCCGCGGCGATGCCGAGCCGCTGACCCATGCCCAGCGACAAGCCCTTCACCCGGCGCCGGGCCACACCCTCCAGACCGACGATGCGGAGCACCTCGTCCACCCGGCCGCGGGGGATGCCGTTACTGTGCGCCAGCCACAGCAGATGGTCGCGGACCCGGCGGCCACCGTGCACGGCCGCGGCGTCGAGCAGGGCACCCACCTCACGCATCGGCGCCGGCAGGTCGCGGTAGCTGCGGCCGCCCACGGTCACCGAGCCCCGCGTCGGCGCGTCCAGGCCCAAGATCATCCGCATCGTGGTCGTCTTCCCCGCGCCGTTCGGGCCGAGGAACCCGGTGACCATGCCGGGCCGGATGCAGAACGACAGGTCGTTGACGGCCACGGTGGAGCCATAGCGCTTCACCAGGCCATGGGCTTCGATCATCGCTTTACGCGAAACGGCACGGCGAAGTCGCAGTAGGGGGCGCTCGTCTCAGTGACCGGCTCGCGCGCAAGGTAGGTGACCCGAACTCCGAGATCTTCGGGCTTAAGTTCGAGATCCTGGTTGATGCCATGTTCCGCCCAGGCACGCAAAGCTTCCGACGCGAGCTGCCATTGCACGCCTGGGTTCCCGCCCGGGCCAGCCGGCAGCGCGTCGTTCGGCAGCGCCACGTACGCCTCGCGATGTGCGGGTTCGGTCCGCAAACTCAACTCCGGGTAGTGCGATGCGAGCGCCTTCGCTTTTTCCTCAGGGACCGGCTTGCACATCTCGACCGGGCCGTCGCTGTCGGCGCTCACTTCACCCCAGTAGATGGTGAACATCGCGCCCTCACGCCCCTCCATCTTCGGCAGCGGTCGCTCGCGCAGGACCGCGATGAATTCCTTGCCGAGCGCCCACGCGCCCTGTTCGTCGACATTCCGCTTCAGGCAGAGCAAGCTCCGCTCGGGCATCTCTCGTGTGGCGACTTCGTACATAACGGACTTCTTTCCACTCAGCCGGTTGACGAGGTAGTCGGCGAGCTCGCGCCGCGCGTCGTGCGCGGACTCGACCTCGCGCCAGTGCGCCGCTATCCGCTCAGCGGCAGCAACCGGATCGCATCCGAGCAGCTCCCTGATCGCGGCGAGCGGCAACTGCAGCTGGCGCATCATCACCACAAGGCGTGCCTCATCGACCTGGCCGACGTCGTAGTAGCGATAGCCAGACGCCTGATCGACGCGCGAAGGCACCAGCACGCCAAGCTCGTCGTAGAGGCGGAGCGCCTTCAGCGAAAGGCGGGACCGTCGTGCGAACTCTCCGATGCTGATTTCTGCCACGGTGACTCCCTCGTCGCCGGGCCGATTCGCCCCGGCAAGGTGAGTGTGCGGGCTCCCCCAAGGTGAGAGTCAAGCCTGCCGGCGGAGCAGGTAGGTGTCCATGATCCAGCCCTTGCGCGCCCGCGCTTCGCTCCGGGCGGCCTGGATCTGGCCGCCGACCTCGCCGACGGTCCCGGACAGCAGGATCTCGTCTTTGGTTCCGAGGTAGGCGCCCCAGTAGATCTCGGTGGCCGGGTCGACGCCGGTGAACGAGCAGGAGGCATCGAGCATCACCACCACGTCGTCGCGGCCGGCCGGCATGCCCTCGTCGGCCAGCCTGCGGCCGGTGGTGATGTGCAGCGGCTTGCCAACCTGGGTCAGGCTCACCTGGTGCGCCGCGGCCAGCGCCTGGACGCTGCTGATCCCCGGGATGACCTCATACTCGATCTCCATCGCCGAGGCGCCGATGACCTGCTCGACGATGGCCAGCGTGCTGTCGTACAGCGCCGGGTCGCCCCAGACCAGCAGCCCGCCGCAGCCGCCGTCGGGAAGCTCGTCGCGGATCACCCCGGCCCAGATCCGGGCTCGTTCTGCCCGCCACTGCTCGACGGCCTGCCGGTAGGCCGGGGACGTGCGGTCGCGTTCCGGCTCCGGGATGCCGACCACCCGGTACGAGCGGTTCTCGATGTAGCGCTCGCAGATCTGCTGCCGCGCGATCATGAGGTCCTTCTTGTCGTCGCCCTTGTCGGCCACGAAGAACACGTCGGCCCGGTTGAGCGCCTTGATCGCCTGCACGGTCACCTGCTCGGGATCGCCCGCGCCGATGCCGATGATCAGCAGCCGTCGCATGCTGGTCACGCCTCCCGTCTGTCGCGCCCGGCCGAGTAGAGATGGCTGTCGGTGAAGCCGCCGCGCGCGAGCACCCTGCCGACCACGATGATCGCGGTGCGGCGGATGCCCGCCGCCGCCACCCGCTCAGCGAGCTCGCCGAGCGGGCAGCGCAGCACGACCTCGTCCGGCCAGGTTGCCCGCGCCACCACCGCGGCCGGGCAGTCCGGGCCGTAGTGCGGCAGCAGTTCCGCGGCGACCCTGCCGGCGTGCTGCACCGCGAGGTGCAGCACCAGTGTGCAGCCGGTTGCCGCGAGGCTGGCCAGGTCCTCGCCGTCGGGCATCGGGGTGGCCCGCGCCGCGGTCCTGGTCAGCACCACGGTCTGGCCGACCCCGGGCAGCGTGAGCTCCTGCCGCAGC
>JASHOI010000191.1 GCA_030041195.1 Streptosporangiaceae bacterium
CCAGCCTCGCCGCGGACCCGGGCGGGGCGGCGGCCGCGCCGTCGGCCGCCAGCGGCGGGCCATCCTCGAGCGCCAGCTCGACCGCGGCGGTGGCGTCCAGGCCCGAGCCCTGATCCCATAGCCCGCTGACCGCCTCCTGGCCAAGGTCGCTGGCCACGGCCAGGTAACGATCTGTCCACGCCGGAGGCCGCGGCGGAAGATGCGCCGCAGCCCGAAGCGCGGCCGCGGCGGCAGCCAGCCGCACGGCCCGTTCCGGCCGGTTCTCGGCGATGGCCAGGGCCGCGAACGCCTCAACTCCCCGGATCGTGCCGATACGGCTTCCGGTGGAGCGGCTCAGCTCAAGGCTCTGGGTGAGGTGCTGGTGTGCGGCGGCGATCTCGCCCTGGTCCATCGCGATCCTGCCGAGCCCAGCGAGGCATCGGGCCATCTCCGGCCGGGCGTTGATCTCGCGCAGGATCGCCAGGGCCTCCTCGTAGCGCCGCCGCGCGCCGTCCGCATCACCGGTCAGCCGGGCCAGGTCGCCGAGGCCGAGCAGCGTCCTGGCGACCCCCCACTGCTGGTCGATGCCGCGCATGATCGCGAGCGCGGCCTCGCCCAGCCGCTGCGCCTCGGCAAGGTCACCGCGCTGCCCGGCCGCGGCGGCCATGGTCCCGAGCGCGTATCCCTCGTTCCAGCGGTCGCCTGCCGTGCGGGCCACCGCGAGCGTCTCGTCCCCGCGCTCCGCCGCCTCGCCACCCCGGCCGCCGTGCAGGGCCACCTCGGTGAGCAGGTTGAGCGCGGTCGCCGTCCAGAAGTCCACGCCAGCCGCGCGGCAGAGCTCGAGCCCCTCCGCGGCCCGTTCCCGGGCCCCGACAGGGTCGCTGGCCAGCGCGAGCTGCGCGCACCCCACGATCGCGGGGCCGCGTACCGCGGCGGGAACCTGCGGGCCGCTGAGGCCGAGCAGGGAGTCGAACCATTCGCCTCCCTCGGCGAACGAGCCCCGCACGATCCAGACCGGCCCCGTGGCCGTGCAGATACGCAGCCCGATCTCGGCGTCGCGGTCGGCCAGGCACTGGCCGAGCACCTGCCGCAGGTTGCCGAGATCGGAGTCAAACCGGCGGAACGTCTGCACGGTAACGGCCCATGGTGCGGGTACCTGCGCCATCCCCATCCGCATCAGGCCCTCGGTCTCGTCCAGCGTGTAGTCCCGGAGCCGCCGCCGCAGCATCGGCGCTTCACCGGCGGCGGCCAGCCGCGCGGCCGCGTATTCGCGGATGGTGTCCAGCATCCGGTACCTGGTCTGCCCGCGCAGTCCGCTGTCGACCACGACGAGTGACTTGTCGGCCAGCGCGGCGAGCAGGTCAAGAACGTCCGCGGCGGGGATGTCATCGCTCGAGCAGACCTGCTCCGCCATTTCCAGCGACCATCCGGCGAAGACCGACAGCCTGCGGAGCATGAGCTGCTCCCGCTCAGCCAGCAGGTCATAACTCCAGTCGATCGCCGCACGCAGCGTCCGCTGGCGCGGAGGAGCGGTCCGGTCACCGCTGGTGAGCAAGCGGAACCGGTCGTCCAGCCGTGCCACGATCTGCTCCACGGACAGCACCCGCACCCAGGCGGCCGCGAGCTCGATCGCCAGCGGGACGCCATCCAGCGACCGGCACAGCGCGCTCACCGCGGAAACGTTGCCGACGCCAACGGCGAAGCCGGGCAGCGAGGCCTCGGCCCGGTCGCCGAACAGCCGTACCGCCTCGTTGCGGCACAGCTCCTCGGGTGCCTCGGGCGCGCCGGATGGCGGCAGGGACAGCGGAGGCACCTGCCACACGGCCTCGGCCGCCATCCGCAGCGGCTCGCGGCTCGTTGCGAGCACGTGCAGCCCTTGCGAGCTGGCCAGCAGCCGGTGGCACAGCCGGGCGCACGAGTCGATCAGGTGCTCGCAGGTGTCGAGTGCCAGCAGCAGCCGGCGCGGCCTGAGCGCGTCGGCAAGCGTCTCCAGCAGCGGCCGGCCGGGCTCCTCGTCGACGCCGATGACCGAAGCGACCCGCGACACCACCAGGTCTGGCTGGCGCAGGTCGCCGAGCTCGATGAACCACACCCCGTCGGGGAAGTCGTCGGCCATCTCGGCCAGGACCCGCAAGGCCAGCCGCGTTTTCCCGATGCCGCCGGGGCCGCAGAGCGTCAGGGCGCGCGTCGACCGCACGAACCGGCGCAGCTCATCGAGCTCACGCTCGCGGCCGACGAAACTGTTGGGCTCCTCGAAGCTATTGCGGACCTGATCTATTACCATTTTTGCCGAATTAGCATCTATTGTCTAGTTGCGGACGGTGGTGGTGCCAGCCGACTTGAGCATAGTGACGTCGTTGTGCCGCCGGGCCGCTCCGGGATTCGCCGGTGATGTTCTGTTTCACCCCGGCGGCCGTGTCTTGATCGGGGCACGCGGATCCGGTGGGTGTGCGATTCTGTCGGAGGGCGACGTTACGGTCGTCGACATGGCAACCATCGAGGAACGCCTGGGGACGTTAGAAGTGCGGGTCAATAATCTGGAGACCTGGGCAGGACCTGGCCAGGCCGGGGCCCTGGCCGAGGGGCAGCGCCAGATCAGGGCCGATCTGGCCAAGCTGCGGGTCGAGCTCAAGGCCGACATCGCCATCCTCAAGACCGACGTCGCCCAGCTCAAGACCGACGTCGCAACCCTCAAGACCGACATGGCCGGGGTCAAGGACACGACGCGGGAAATCCTGCGCCGGCTGCCAGCACCTGCGGCGGAGGACTGAACCCTACCCAGCCGCGCGGCCTGCAGGAGCCTAGGAGTGACCGATCCGGCGGCGCAATACCGCGCCGAACTCGACTTCGAGATCACCTTCTCTAACGGGGGCGGCCTGCGCGGGGAGGGCTTCCGCATCGACATCCCCGGTCCCGGGCTCACCGAGGACGAGCTCGGCGCCGCGCTGATCGCCGACCTCGGGCTGCTGATGGCCGACCGGGTCACGATCCGCAGCCACCGGATCTTCAGCGAGCGGCACAAGCGGGCCGCCCCGGCCGCCCCGGCCGCGGGCACCCCCGGGACGCCAGGCACGGCGCTGCGCCGGGCCGATCTCAGCCACCCGATCGAGCAGGGGATGATCACGGTCCCGGGGCTGCCGCCGCCGCAGATCCTGCCCGACTCGGTCAGCGCGCGGCAGCCGCCCGGCCGCTACGCGCCCGGCGTGCAGTTCGCGATCGGGGAGATCACCCTGTGCGGGAACACCGGCACGTACGTGGACAGCCCGCTGCATCGCTACCCGGGCCGGGAGGATCTGGCCGCGCTGCCGCTGGACCGGCTCGCCGAGCTCGACGGCGTCGTGGTCGACGTGACCGGCGCCGCGACGCGGGCGGTCGGCCGGGCGCACTTCCTTCCCTACCAGCTCGGGGGCAAGGCCGTGCTGGTCCGCACCGGCTGGGACCGGAACTGGGGGACCGGCGGTTACGCTGGCGAGCACCCGTTCCTGACCGCCGAGGCCGCGGCGCACCTGGTCGAGGCGGGGGCCCTGCTGGTCGGCATCGACGCGATCAACATCGATGACACCGGCGACCCGGAGCGCCCGGCGCACTCACAGCTGCTCGCGGCGGGCATCCCGGTCTGCGAGCACCTGACCAACCTGGGTGCGCTGCCCGGCTCGGGATTCCGGTTCAGCGCCGTGCCGGCGCCGGTCGCCGGGTTCGGCACGTTCCCGGTCCGGGCGTACGCAACCTGGCAGGCGCCGCAGTGAGGCTGCTGGTAGCCGTCCCGGGCACCGGCTTCGAGACCGCCGAGGGGCGGTGCCGCACCCGGGTCACGCCAGCGTCTGCCCGCTGACCCGCTGCTCGTGCGCGAGCAGGAAGCGCTTGCGCTCGATCCCGCCGCCGTAGCCGGTCAGGCCGCCGTCGGCGCCCACCACCCGGTGACAGGGCACGATGATGCCGATCGGGTTCTTCCCGTTGGCCAGGCCGACGGCCCGCGACGCCGACGGCTGCCCGATCCGGTCGGCCAGCTGCCCGTAGGAAACGGTCTGCCCGTACGGGATGTCCTGCAGCGCCGCCCATACCCGCCGCTGGAACACGGTGCCGTCCATCGCGAGCTCGAGGCCGAACGCGGTCCGCGTGCCCGCGAAGTACTGCCGCAGCTGCTCGGCGGCGGCCGCGAACGGCGGGCCGTCCGGGTCCTCGGCGGGCTCGCCGAACGCCTCGCCGGGCGGACGGTGGCGCTGCTCGGTCATGTAAAGACCGGCCAGGACCCCGTCGACCGCGACCAGGGTGAGCGGCCCGACCGGGCTGTCCACCAGCACATGCGACCGGCTCCCGGTCCGCGCGCTAGGGCTCACGCTGATTTCCTTCCCGGCAGGACCACCCGGGCCGGCCGCGGCGCCGCCGGGCCGTCAGCGGGGATCCGGTTGATGGCGTGGTCGCCGGTCGCCCACAGGTACTGGACGGCGTACCCGCGCCAGGGCCGCCAGGCGGCGGCGTGCCTGGTGAGCGCCGCTGGCGTGCCGGGCAGTCCGAGCAGCCGCGCCGCGGCCCGGACGCCGAGATCCCCGGCGGTGAACGCGTCCGGGTCGCCGAGTCCGCGCATGGCGATGGTCTCCACGCTCCACGGGCCGAGGCCGGGCAGCGCGCTCAGCCCG
>JASHOI010000192.1 GCA_030041195.1 Streptosporangiaceae bacterium
AGTTCGGGCCAGCGCTTCCGGTCATTCCCTACGACGACGAGGCGCAGGCCGTTGAGCTCGCCAACCAGACATGGTCCGGGCTGTGCTCCTCGGTGTGGTCGGCCGACACCGAGCACGCGATGACCGTCGCCAGCCGGCTCCGCACCGGGGTCACCTTCTTCAACAACCACAACGCCACCGCCGTCGACGAGCGGGCACCGTTCGGTGGGTTCAACGCCAGCGGCATCGGGCGCGAACTCGGCCGGCCGGGCCTGCATGAGTTCACCGAGACCCACGTGATGTCCGTTCCGTCCGAGGGCTAGGAAGGGGTCTGGATGTCCGCCAGCCACGACAAGCTGTTCATCGGCGGTGAGTGGGTGAGCCCCAGCTCGGCCGCCAGGATCGCCGTCCGGAACGCGTCAACCGGAGAGCCGATCGGCGAGGCACCCGAGGCAGCCGAAGCCGATGTCGACGCCGCGGTCGCCGCGGCCCGCCGCGCGTTCGACGACCCGTCCGGGTGGTCACAGTGGGAGCCCGCGCAGCGCGCCGCGGTACTGGAGCGGCTCGCTACCGAACTGGAGGCCCGGGCGCAGGAGATCGGCCGCGTGGTCAGCGAGCAGAACGGCATGCCGATCGCGCTGTCGCCGGTCATCGAGGGCATGACCCCGGTGGGCACGCTGCGGTACGTGGCCGGCCTGATGGCCGGCTCACCGGTCGAAGAGGAGACATCCCGGTTCCTCGGCGGCGATCTGATCATCCGGCGCGAGCCGGCGGGCGTGGTCGCCGGGATCGTGCCGTGGAACTACCCGCAGACGCTCGCCTCGTTCAAGTACGCGCCGGCGCTCGCCGCCGGGTGCACGATCGTGCTCAAGCCTGCTCCGGAGACCGTGCTCGACGGCTACGTGTTCGCCGAGGCCGTCGAGGCGGCCGGCGTCCCGCCCGGCGTGATCGGCATTGTGCCCGGCGGCCGGGAGATCGGCGCCTACCTCGTCCAGCACCCCGACGTCGACAAGGTCGCCTTCACCGGATCGACCGCGGCAGGACGGCAGATCGCCGAGGTGTGCGGCCGGCTGCTTCGCCCGGTCAGCCTCGAGCTCGGGGGCAAGTCCGCGGCGATCATCCTGGACGACGCCGACCTGGACCTGGCCAGGATCGGCCAGGACCTGTTCGCTGCCACGCTGGTCAACAACGGGCAGACCTGCTACGCCGGCACCCGGATCCTGGCCCCGCGGTCCCGCTACGCCGAGGTCGTCGACATCTTTGCCGCGTTCGCCTCCTCGCTGAAGGTCGGCGACGCCCTCGACCCGGCCACCCTCATCGGCCCGCTGGTGTCGCAGCGGCAACGGGACCGCGTCGAGGGCTACATCGCCAAAGGCAAGAGCGACGGCGCCAGACTGGTCACCGGCGGCGGCAGGCCCGCAGGCCTGGACCGGGGCTGGTTCGTCGAGCCGACGATCTTCGCCGACGTCGACAACAAGTCCACGATCGCGCAGCAGGAGATCTTCGGCCCGGTGCTGTCGGTCATCGAGTACACAGACGTTGACGACGCCGTCCGGATCGCCAACGACTCGGACTACGGGCTCGGCGGCTCGGTCTGGACGGCCGACCCCAACCGCGCCAGGGCCGTCGTCCGCCGAGTGCGCACCGGCACCATGGGCATCAACGGCTACCTGCCCGACCCGGCCGGCCCGTGGGGCGGGGTCAAGTGCAGCGGGATCGGCCGCGAGCTCGGTCCGGGGGCAATTGCCGCATACCAGCAGCTCAAGACCGTCTATGCCTGACCCGCGCGGGCCAGGTAGGCCGCTGTTGCCTGTTCGCTGATCGTCACGTGCCGCACCGCCGCGGCCAGGCGCATGTCCTGGTACCGGGCCAGCGCGCCGGGTATGCCGGCGGGCGAGCCGACCTGGGTCAGCGCCTCGGCCAGGGCCCGCACGTCGTACAGGCCCTGCCGGAACCCGCCGCCGACCATCGGGCTGGCCGCGTGCGCGGCGTCTCCGGCCAGCGCGGCCCGGCCGGCTGCCAGCCGGGTGGGCTTGTACTGCACGATCGGGGTGCCGAACACCGTTCCGTCCGCCAGCGCGAGCGCCAGCGCCTCGCGCCACGGGCTGGGCCAGCGGGCCGCGGCGAAGTCGGCCAGGCGCCGCCGGACCGGGTCGGGCAGCGCGCCGGGCGCCAGGGTGCCATGCACGGTGTCGCCGTCCAGCAGGCCGGCCTCGTGCAGCAGGTCGCGCTGCTGGGGGTCGTACCAGACCAGGTTGAGGCGGCGGTGCCCGACAACGGTCTCGCCGCGTGGCCCGGGGACCGGGTAGGTCACCAGCCGGTACGGCCCGGCGTACACCTCGCGGCCCGGCTCGCGGGCCCGCGGCAGCGCCACGCCGGGCGGCATGGCCTGCTCGTCGACCATCGCGCGCCACAGCAGCACTCCGGCGTACCGGGCATCGGGGTGCTGCGGGTCGACGGCGCGCCGGACCGTGCTGCGCGCGCCGTCGGCACCAACCACCAGATCGGCTTCGAAGACGTCGCCCCGAGCCGTGCGGACGGCTGCGGCCTGCCCGGGGCCGCCGGGCAGCACGGCGGTCACCTCCGTGTCGCGCCGCACGCTCACCGCGGGAAGACGCGTGGCGTGGTCCTCCAGCCACGCCTGCAGCAGATGCCACGCCGAGGTGTCACGGTCGGCGCCGTGCAGCACCGGCGGGTCCGTGCCGATCCCGGTGACCTCGCCGAGCAGGGGGGTGTCCACGCCCAGCCCGCCGCCGCCGTCGATCGCCCGCGCCGGGCTGCGCTCGGCCACGATCACCTCGGCTCCTAGCCGGGAGAGCGCGATCGCCGCGGACAGCCCCACCAGGCTGCCGCCGGCCACCACGCACCGCAGCGGCATCTCCGGCAGCCCGCCGGCCCATGTGCTCGCCATGCCCAAGACCTCCGTTCCGTGCCGGATCTGTTCCGCACGGCCCAGGGTCGCAAACGGCAAGACGCAGAGTCAGCCCGGCTCTCCGGCCGGCACGGGCGGGTCGGGCGCTCGCGGCGCCAGCCCCGGGTACCGCTCCCGGAGCCGGCCCGCCGCCCGGGGATGCACGTTGGCCAGGGACAGGTCGCCGCCGTAGTGTGCCAGCACCCTCGGGTCCATGATGCGCCGCCACAGCGGGGTGATCAGCGCGGCGACCACCATGGTGGCGTACCCGGCGGGCAGTTGCGGGGACTCGTCGAAGCTGCGCAGTGCCTGGTAGCGGCGCAGCGGGTTGGCGTGGTGATCGCTGTGTCGCTGGAGCTGGAACAGGAAGATGTTCGTGACGATCCGGTCGCTGTTCCAGCTGTGCCGTGGGGTGACCTTCTCGTACCGGGCGGCGGCGGTCCGCTGCCGGGCCAGGCCGTAGTGCTCGAGGTAATTCACGGCCTCGAGCAGGGAAAACCCGACGATGGCCTGCAGGATCAGGAACGGGATCGTCCGCGGGCCGAAGACGGCGACCAGGCAGGCCGCGAGCACGGCGGTCATCGCCCACGCGTTCAGGATGTGGTTATGCCAGGTCCACGGGGAGCGCGAGCGGATGCGGAACCGGCGGGTCTCCAGCCGCCACGCCGATTTCAGGCTGCCCAGCACCGTGCGCGGCCAGAACTCCCAGAAGCTCTCCCCGATCCGGGCGCTGGCCGGGTCCTCGGGCGTGGCGACCCGGACGTGGTGCCCGCGGTTGTGCTCCACATAGAAGTGCCCGTAGCCGGTGGGCGCCAGGGCGATCTTGGAGAGCCATCGCTCGGCCGCCTCCCGTTTGTGCCCCAGTTCGTGTGCGGTGTTGATCGCGATGCCGTTGACGATGCCCACCGTGAGCACCAGCCCGGCCATCCCGGCCACGCCGAGGCCGCCGCGGGCCCAGACCGCGCAGCACAACACCAGAGCGGCATACTGCGCGGGCAGGTACAGGTAGGTGAGCCAGCGGTAGTACGGGACCCGCTGCAGCTGCTGGGCGATCTCCTCCGGAGGGTTGGTCCGGTCGTCGCCCCGGGCCATGTCCAGGACCGGGACCAGCCCGAACACGGAAACCGGCGTGATCCACCAGGCCCAGGCGGCCCCGCCGGTTCCAGCCCAGGCGGCGAACCCGGCGAACGGCAGCGTGGGCACGACGAGGGCGAGGGGCCAGGCGTACTTGTGCGGGTCGCGCCAGGCGGGGGCGCTGAGCGGCTTGTGCACGGCGGCCTCCGGTAAATCGTCGTGGACATAACTATCCCATCTGCCCAGGATATTTACAATAATGTCATTTTTGTAAAATCACTGGGCGGTTAGACTCCCAGGCTGATGACCACTCCACCCGGGTACCGCGACATCGCGCGCCAGCACCTGCGCGACACGATCATCGACGCGGCCCGGGACCTGACGATCGTTCACGGCTGGGACAGCGTGCGCATGGGCCAGGTCGCCGCCAGGACCGGAGTCAGCCGCCAGACCGTCTACAACGAGTTCGACAGCAAGGCCGGGCTGGCCGAGGCGCTCGCCCAGCGCGAGGCCGAGCGCTTCATCGCCGGCGTGCGCGCCAGCCTGTTCGCTCACGGTGACGACGTGCGGGCCGGGGCGTACGCCGCAATCCTGTACGTGCTGCGCGACGCGGCGAGTGACCCGCTGATAAAGGCCATCCTGACCAGCACCCGCGGGGGCCCGGACGCGCTGCTGCCGTTCCTGACCACCCGCGCGGAGATGGTGCTCACCGCGGCAACGGCGGTCCTGGAAGAGTGGGCGCTGGAGCACCTGCCGGGGATCGGCGCCGAGCGGCGCGCGTTCGCCGCGGAATCAATCGTCCGGCTCGTGGTCAGCCACATGGTGCTGCCGACCGCCCCCGCGGAGCTCACCGCCGGACGCCTGGCCGACGCGATCGCCCGCGCCGCGGCCGGCGTGGCTCCAGCCAGGTGACCGACGTCGCTTCGCGAGATCACATCTAGCTTGCGCATCAGGCCGCCGCGGTGGCCGTGTCGCGCGCGCCGTGACGTCCCCGCGTGCACCACCACGAGGTTAGCCAGAGCCCGGTTCTCGCCGCCCCTATCGCGGACCATCACCCCCGGTTCGTTTTCGTCCGGTGATTGCCGGACGAAAACGAACCGATAATGCCGGAGGTGGTCGGCGCGCGCGTGAGCGTCGTGCCGCCGGTGTAAGCGGCCGTGGCGATGGTAACGGGAGCGCAGCACCGCCTTCCGGATCTCGCTGACCGCGATGATCGACAGCGCCACGCCCGCGCACAGCAGCCACTGGTCTTCGTCGAGCTCGGTTGTCTTCAGGATCGCCTGGCACGGCCCCAGGATCGTCGCCATCACGACCAGGAACAGGGATATCCCGGCGGTCAGCAGAAACGTCCGGTCGGAGAACGTGCCGAGCGAGAACGCCGACTCCCGCTCGTCCTTTGCCTCGATCGAGAAGAACAAGTTGAACAGTGAGAACACGACCAGGGCCATGGTCCGCGCGATCGTCAGCGTGTGCGCGTCTTGCGCCCAGCTGACCAGGCTCAGCGTGCCGGCCGCCATCACCAGCCCGGCAAAGACGAGCCAGCCGAGGACGCCCCGGCTCAGGATCGGCTGGCTGGGCGGCCGGGGCCGGCGTTCCATCAGCCCCTCGGGGAAGTTGCTGTAGCCGAGCCCGATGGACTGGATCGTCACGGTGGTGAACGCCACCCACAGGACCTGCAGCGGCTTGAGTGGCTCGCCGTGTGCGATGTCGAAGATGCTCGCGCCGAGGAACGTGATGATGAAGCCGAACATGCACCCCATCTCGAACCGGATGTACCGGGCGAGGTTGTGATAGAGCCCGCGGCCGAGCTCCACCGCCCTGGTGATCGTGGAGAAGTTGTCGTCGGTGAGGATCATGACCGCGGCTCGCTTGGCCACCTCGGTCCCGGCCTTGCCCATCGCGACCCCGATGTCGGCCTTCCTGAGCGCCGGCGCGTCGTTGACGCCGTCGCCGGTCATGGCGACGATCTGGCCGTTGCGGCGGAGCACGTCCACCAGCCGGACCTTGTGCTCGGGGGTGACGCGGGCGATCACACCGACGTCGGCGATCCGATCCGCGGCCTCGTCATCGTTCAAGGCACTGAACTCGGTTCCGGTGATCACCTCGCCGTCGATGCCGAGCTGCCTGGCGATCGCAGCGGCGGTGACCGCGTGATCGCCGGTGATCATGCGGATCTCGATTCCGGCGGCTTTCGCCTGGGCGACCGATGCCCTGGCACTGGGGCGCGGCGGGTCGACGATCCCGACGAGCGCGAGCAGTTCCAGATCGGTCACCAGCGGGAGCAGCTCGGCCCGGGGATCGAAGGCCGCGGGGTCGAGATCCCGGCGTGCGGTGGCGATGACCCGCAGGCCGTCTTCGGCGAGCCGGTCGTTCTCGGCCAGGTACAGCTCGCGGGCGTGGCTGCCGAACGGGACCGGCCCGCCGGTGTCCGGATCCAGCGCCGTGGTGGCGCGGGCCAGCAGCTGGTCGGGCGCCCCCTTCACGAAGCAGCGGATCACCGGGTTCCCTGATTCGTCGGTCAGGCTGTGGAACGTCGCCATGAGCTTGTATTCGGCGTCGAAGGGGAGCTCGGCGATTCGCGGGTACACCTGCCTGGTCGAGACGGCATCGACGCCGCCCTTCGCGGCGAGCGCGATCAGCGCTCCCTCGGTGGGGTCGCCGATCAGCTCGCCGTCGCTCAGCACCGCGTCGGAGGCCAGGACCATCGGCATCAGGAACTCGTCCAGCGGGATCTCGGCCTGCCCGGCAACGCGGTTGATGCGGCCCTCGGTCGAGTAGCCCTTTCCCTCGATCGCATAGCGGTGCCCGGCGATCGCCATCTGGACCGCGGTCATCTGGTTCAGCGTGAGCGTCCCGGTCTTGTCCGTGTTGATCGCGGAGGTGCACCCCAGCGTCTCGGTCGAGCGGAGCTGCTTCATGATCGCTCCGGCCTTGACCAGGGCCTGGGTACCCCAGGCCAGGATCGCCGTGACCACCGTGGGCAGCTGAACCGGGACCGCGGCGATGGCGAACGCGACCGCGGCGTTGAACATCGCGTTGAAGGTGTAGCCGCGGGAGAGGTTCACGGCCACCGACGCGATCAGCGCGATCCCCGCGATCAGCAGCAGCTGCTTTGACAGCCGGTCGAGCTGGCGGGTGAGCGGGGTCCTGACCGTCGGCTGCGCCTGCAGCAGCCCCGAGATGTGGCCGACCTCGGTCGCCATCCCGGTCGCGGTGACCACGAACTCGCCGGTCCCGCGGGTGACCGACGTGTTCATGTACACCATGTCGGTTCGTTCGCCCAGCGGCGTATCGGGGTCGCCGACCGGCGCGTTGTCCTTCGAGACCGGCATGCTCTCCCCGGTCAGCTCGGACTCGGCGACCTCGAGCATCGCCTCCTGCAGCACCCTGCCGTCGGCCGGGACGATGTCGCCCGCCTCGATCAAGACGACATCACCGGGGACCAGCTGCTCGGCGGGGATCTCCGCCTGCTGGCCGTCGCGCCGCACCCGGGCGGTGATGATCATCATGTTCTGCAGCGCGGCCACGGCGGTCTCGGCAGCGCCCTCCTGCTGCAGCCCGAGAACGGCGTTGACCAGCGTCAGCACGATCAGCAGCGGGCCGGTGCCGAATTGCCTGAGCGGATAGAGGCTCAGCAGGCCGGCCGCGAGCAGGACGATCTGCATCGGGTCGTAGTACTGGCGGACGAACGCGTGCCATCGCGGCTCCGCCCTGGCCGCGGCCAGCTTGTTGGGCCCGAACCGGGCGGCCCGCGCCGCCGCGTCCTCGGAGCCGAGGCCGCGCTGCGGGGATACCTCCTCCGCCTCCAGCACCTGCTCGACGCTGAACGTGTGCCACGCCGGCTCCGGGGCCCGCGACTCCGTTTCCGGCACGGCCACATCGGCCAGCCTCGTCTTCAAGGACCCTCCCCAGGTAGACACGGACCGTGATTTAAGGTGACCATTCTGTTAAGTGCTCTGATACCCGGCCCACCTGGGATGAGTCCTCGCCGCAGCCGTTCGCCCGGATCGGCGCGGCTCCCACGCGCCAATATTCGACATACCGTGCATATCCGACGCCCGGCCGCCCATCGCGGGGATCGGTGAAAGATATAGGAGGCTCGCGTGCAAATACTGCCGCCCAGCCTCCTAGATTTTTGGATCTTGAACGCGGTGGGCGCGGCCTGGGGACGGGGAGCGTTTCGGCTGCCTGTTACAGTCCCAGGCGTGGACGAGGAACCGATATCGGAAGCTCCGCACAAAGCGGTCGTCGGCGTGGATGGCTCCGACGACGGCATGGCCGCCCTGCGGCGGGCAAAGATCCTCGGCGCCGCCATGCACGCCGAGCTTTACGTCGTTCACGTCAAGCACCAGCCCTACTGGTGGTCATTTGCCGACGTGGCTCCGATCAGCGCGGAGACCGAGTTCCGCCACGTCCTCGACGGGATCGCGGCCCAGGTGGAGACCGCGGTCAAGGCGGAGATGAGCAGCTACCCGGAGCGCTGGTCCTTCCAGGTTCGCAGCGGCAATCCCGCCGAGGAGCTGCTGGCGGTCAGCGACGAGGTCGGGGCGATTGCCGTCGTCGTCGGCGCCCGGGGCCACCGCCCGATGTCGCCGTACCTGCTTGGTTCGGTCTCCACCGCCCTGCTGCACCGGGCACCGGTCTCGGTGCTCGTCGTGCGCGGCCCCGAGCCCGGCTAGCTGGTCAGCCTGACGAGGAACAGCCATGCGTTGATCACGCCGCCGAGCAGGCTCGCCACAGCGGCTGGGATCAGCCAGTACAAGCCGCCGCCGGCCCGCAGCAGCAAGGTGAGCCCGGCAGCGCCCACGAGCACGGCGGTGATCGTGTTGGGCGAGAACCTCTCGATGTAGCGGGCCACACCCCGCTGGGTGCTGTGACCGGCGCGGCGGTCCAGGATCAGCAGCGCCATCCCCGAGGTGCCGGCCACAGCCAGCAGCTCCCCGCCCAAGGCCGCCGACGGCTGCGGAGCCACCAGCACCACCGCGGCGAGCACCGAGGTCATGAACAGCACCAGTGTCTGGGCCGCGCGGGAGGCGAGCCGGCGTGACCCGGCCAGCACGTCAGCCTTGACCGAGACCGCGACAAACAGCAAGCCGGTCAGGGCACCGGCAACGGCGGCGAGCGTCTCCCCGAACGTGAGCCACATCGCGGGCGTGTACCCCACCGGGACAGCCTCCGCTCAGCGCCCGCCGGCTGCCTCGGCGACCGCGGCGGCAATCGGCCGCGCCTCGGGCGTGACGGCGGCGCCCGCAACCAGGACGGTCGGCGTGGCCTCGACCCCGAGCGCGGTGGCGCGTGCGGTCACATACGACGGCCAGTCCAGGTACGGCCCGTCGGACACGCAGGTGGCGAACGACCCGTCGAGCCCGGCCGCGCGGCCGGCGTCGGCGAGCTCGGCGTCGGACAGGCCCGCGGAACCCTCGGGAGGCTGGCTGACGAACAGCGCGTGCGCGTACTCAACGAACCGTTCCCGGTCGGCGGCGCAGCCGGATGCCGCGGCCGCGCGCGTTGAGTAGTTCGTCGTCGACGCCTGGTCCAGGAAGTTCATCGGGTGGTAGACGAGACTGACCTGCCCGTCGGCCACCAGACTGGCCAGCGTCGGCCCTGCCGAGAGCTCAAACCGCCGGCAGAACGGGCACATGAAGTCGATGAAGGCATCGATGCGAATCGGGCCATGCCCGATCGTGACGCCGTCGCCCTCCGCGGTGGCGCCGGCCGGAAGGCGGCTGGGCGCAGCCGGATCGGTCATGGCTCACTCCTTCGGTGAAGCTTGGCCGCGCCAAAGTACCACCTGCTGCCGGGCTCACCGCTGGAAGCGGGCCGTTACGCGACGCCCCGGAGCCGATGGCGTCGCGTTCCTGGCTGTCCAGACCGCTGCTCGCCGCCGCCTCACAGTTCGGTGCGCTGTCCCGTCGAACTGGTGAGGGCGGATAAGACCAGCGAAACTGGCGGCACCATGAACATCGAATCCGAGCCAGGGCACGGCAGGCCCGACCCGGGCCTGAGCGCGATCATGAGCGAGCGGCGGCAGCTGATCAACCTCGCCTACCGGCTGCTCGGCTCGCTGGCCGAGGCCGAGGACGCGGTCCAGGAAACCTACGCACGCTGGTACGCGATGACCGGCCCGCAGCAAGACGCCATCCAGAACCCCGGCGCCTGGCTGACGACCGTCACCAGCCGCATCTGCCTGGACCTGCTCGGCTCGGCACGCGCCCGGCGCGAACGCTACGTCGGCGAGTGGCTCCCCGAGCCGCTGCCCGAACCCAGCGAGTGGATCACCGGGCCGCGGAGCGGCACCCCGGCCGACCCTGCCGACCGCGTCACGCTCGACGAGTCGGTGAGCATGGCGTTCCTGGTCGTGCTGGAGTCGATGACCCCGGCCGAGCGGGTCGCGTTCATCCTGCACGACGTGTTCCGCTACTCGTTCGCCGAAGTGGCCGAGATCACCGGCCGGACCCCGCAGGCGTGCCGGCAGCTGGCCTCGTCAGGCCGCCGCCGCATCGGCGCGGCGCAGGCTCCCGCGACCCCGACAGCCCGCCAGGCCGGCCTCGTCAGGGACTTCAAGCGGGCATGGGAGGGCCAGGACATCAAGGCCCTCATCGGCCTCCTCGACCCCGGCGCGACGATGACCGCGGACGGCGGCGGCCTCGTCAGGGCCGCGCTCAGCCCGGTGGAAGGGCGCGAGCAGGTGGCGCGCTACCTGGTCAATCTCGCCGGCATGGCATCCGGCGTGACGTTCCTCGAGCGCACGGTCAACGGCCAGCCCGGCCTGGTCGCCCTGCAAGACGGCATGACCTCGACGGTTTTCGCGTTCGACATCGCCGGCGGCCAGATCAAGCACATCTGGGCGGTGCGCAACCCACACAAACTCCGGCCCTGGACGACGGGCTGACAGAATGGGGAAATGATCGCCAGGACCTGGTCGGCGACTGCCGTGAGTGCGGGCGCCGCGGATTACAGCCGCTACTTTGCCGACACGCTGCTGCCCGAGCTGCGCAGGCTGCCCGGATTCGCGGGCGCGTACCTGCTCCGCCGCGACCTCGACGGGACCGGGACCGTCGAGCTGACCACCCACACGTTCTGGGACTCACCGGAAGCGATCGGCGCCTTTGCCGGAGACGACATCACCGTCTCCGTCGTCGAGCCGGAAGCACAGGCCATGCTGCTGGACTTCGACCGCACCGCGGCGCACCGCACCGTCGTTGTCGATGCCCGCGGCTAAAGTCGTTGTATGTCGCCTATGCCGACGGCGAGGGTTTGGCAACGCCACGGCCGCCTGCGAATCTACATATCCGCGGGCGGCGCGGAACTCGGCTGGTGTGACCCTGAGTCGGGGCGCTTCAAGCTGAATGATCCGGCGCTGGCGGGCGAGTTCTGGTCAGCCGTTCGCAACGAGTGCCGACGGCTCTTAGAAGAAGGGCGCCTGACCAGCGCGTCCATCCCGGCAGCGGCTGCGCAGCCTGCCGGGCCAGACCTGGCCAGCAATGTGCCAGGCGCGGCGGCCCGGGCTCGCGCAAAGGAGCTTCGCGCCAGGCACCCGTTCGCCGTCACCGCGGCCAAGGCGCTGGGGATTCGTACCGAGGCCGAAGACTTCGCCATAGGCGCAAAAGGCGAGCGGGACGTCGGGCGCAAACTGAACCGGTGGGCCACACGGAATGGCTGGCACGTGCTGCACGCGGTACCGGTGAGCCGGTCCGGCACCGACATTGATCATGTGATCGTCGCGTCATTTGGCGCTGTGACCGTCAATACCAAGACGACGAAAGCCAGGGTGTGGGTCGGCGAATACGGCATGACCGTTGGCGGGAAGACCGTGGATTACCTGCGCAAATCCCGCGCTGAGGCGCAGCGTGCGGCTCGGCTCCTGAGCCGTGCCACCCGGATCGAGGTCCCCGTGCAGCCGGCCATCGTATTCACCGGCGCGCGCCGGTTCTCGGTCCATCGGGGCGGCCCGCGTGATGTCGCCGTCCTGCCATCACCACGTGCGCTGCACGCATGGCTGCGGAAGCAGCCGGCGGTGCTCGCTGACGCGGACGTCAACGCCGTCTACCAGGCCGCCCGCGATCCCGGCACCTGGCAGAGCCCGAACCGCGGCTGAGCATCGTTAGAATCCGCGCATGCGCTGCCCGGTGGAAGACCGCGAGCGGATCTGGATCGAGCAGAACCTTCAGTGGCTGCGCGGCCAGTTTGGCGACGCGCCGCTGAGCGCCGCGGTGGTGCTGCCGACCAGCGACTTCTTCCCGCCGCCGTTCTCGGGCAGCGACGAGGACGTGCGGGCCGCGGTGCGGGCGGTGGCGCGCTACATGGGCGTGCAGGCCGACCTGGACGTGCGGTTCGCCGACGACCTGGGCCAGGCGCGGAGGCTGGCTCGGGTGCTCCCCTGCGCGAGTTCCGGCCGCGGGGCGGCGGGCAGCTACGGCGGTGCCGCGCCGGACGGGCGGCTGGCGGTCACGATCGACCGGTCCAATGCCGATGAGCCCGCGCGGCTGCTCGCGGTGATCGCGCACGAACTCGGGCATGTCCGGCTGCTCGGCGAGCGCCGGATCGGCCCCGACCGAAAGGACGGCGAGCCGCTGACCGACCTGGCGACCGTCTACCTCGGAATGGGCATCTTTACCGCCAACGCTTCCTTCGACTTCGGCCTGCTTCCCAGCGAGGGCTTCCAGCGCATCGGCGGCTGGCAGGCGCGACGGCTCGGCTACATGACCGAGCAGATGTTCGGCTACGCGCTTGCCCGCTACGCGGTCCTTCGCGGAGAGCCCGACCCGCCATGGGCCCGGTATCTGGACACCAACCCGCGCGTCTACATGAAGCACGGCATCCGGTACCTCGATCATCTTCCGGCCGGGACGGATACCACGGCTGGCTACATCAGCTCCTGACTGGCGACAGGCTCTGTCTCGTCCGTCCCCGCCATCCGGCCCGACCGCCGCCGCTCCTCGAACTCGGTGAAGAACGGCGCGGAGGGGGAGGCCCGCCACACCACGATGGCGCCGAGGACGAAGGCCAGCGCCACGCCGACGACCGACACCACGGCCACGACCGTGGTCTGCGTGGTCAGCCCGTAGAAGAAGATCGCGCCCATGAACAGCCCGCCAAGCATCGGCACCACGCCGAGGACCACGAACATCAGGACGCTTCGACGCAGGTAAGCACGGTAGAACCAGACGCTGCTGACCGCGATCACGAAGTACATGAACAGGCCGAACATCCCGTCCGCGCTGATGACGTAGCCGATCGCCGTGTTGGCCGACGAGTTCGCGAGGTACGGGATGAGGAGCAGCGGCGGAATCGCGGCGAGGATGAGCAGCCCGGCCCACGGCGTCTGGTGCGCCCGGCCGAGGAAGCCGAACACGCGCGGAATGATCCGGTCGCGGGCCATCGCGTACAGCACCCGGCTCGGCTCGATCATCTGAATCTGGCAGGTGCCGATCACGGCCACGAGAACGGCGAGCGGGAGCGCGCGGCCGAGGAATCCCGGAACGAGCAGCGTGCCCGCGTAGGCGAGCACGTCCGTGCCGTTCTTCAGCACGTTGGCCTGGCTCGACACGCCCTCGAAGACAACGATCAGGAACGTGTACCAGATCGTCAGGAACCCCGTCCCCATGAGCATGGCCCGGCCTGGGTTGATCTTCTTGCGGGTGGACTCCTCGCCGAGCACGGCGGTCGCTTCCCAGCCGAGATAGAGGAACCCGCACGGCACCGCCGCCTCGGCCAGGCCCTTGAAGCCGCCGACGCCCGCGACCGCTTTGGAGATCGTGAAGTCCGACAGCGACGGGAGGCTGGCACCGCCGGCCCCGGATGCCTCGTGGATCAGCGCGAGGACCACGAACGAGATCATCGCCGAGTACTCGATGACGATGAACGCCGTCTGCACGTGCACCGACGGCCGGATGCCGCGGATCGACAGGTACACCAGCACACCCATGATGGCCGCGGCAACCACCCAGGTCACCGGCTTCGAGAAGGTGTGCGTGGGGAACAGCACGAACAGCAGGTACGCGCCGGCCAGCGTGATGTTGCCGACGTTGGCAAACGTCGAGACGAAGACGTTGAGGAACCCGGTGCCCGCGCCGACAGCCGGTGAGATCGCCTCGCCGACCCAGACGTAGGGCGCACCCGCGTGTGCCCGCCACCGGTTCAGGCTGGCATAACCGGTCGCAACGAAGAACATCGCGATGCCGGTCACCAGCACGGCGAGCGGGGAAACATGGCCGGCGAAAGCGACCAGCAGAGCCAGCGTGTAGGCAACGCTGCTCGACGGCGCCACGTTCGCGATCGAGACGACAAAGTCGCCCCACAAGCTGACCGCATTCTCCTTAAGGCCAACATGCTGCGCGGCCGGTGCGCCTGCAGCCATCCAGACCACTTCCTTTCGGCGGGGCGATGAGAAAAGCGGATCCCGCGCGCGCTACCGCGAGCCGAACGGTGAGGGGTGCGTTCCGCTTACCGATCTGCGGCCCTGGGGCTCGCCGCCGGTAACAGAGTGAGCGGATCATCGCCGTGGCCCCGAGATTCTGGTTGAGGTCCCACGGCGTGGGCGCACGGGTGCGTGACCGGGACGCGGCTGCTCAGCACCCGTGACCGGGCGTGGCCCGGAAACTCGGAGCTGCTCACGTGACGCCTTTCGGTGCGTCCTCCGGCTTGATCGAACTATCGTGGCTATACGGCTAGAAGTCAAACCATTGGACCAATTTCACCGCTTTAGCCCGTCAGTGTGAAGCCGACAGGAGGAGACCATGAACAGGTTCCCCGGCAAGGTGGTCGTCGTTACCGGCGGTGCACACGGCATCGGCCGCGCCACCGCGCTGCGTTTCGCCTCCGAGGGCGCGCACGTGGCCGTCCTCGATGTCAGCGACGAGCAAGGTGAACAGGTAGCGGCCGAGTGCGGCGGTGCTGGCGGCACGGGCCACTACTACCACTGCGACGTCACCGACCCCGGCGGCGTCACGGCGGCCGTGCAGCGCGTCACCGCCGACCTGGGCACGATCGACGTGCTCCATGCGAACGCCGGGCGGCTGCGGGCCGGAACGGTGCTGGAGACCGGACTCGACGAGTGGTCCCGCATCCTGTCCGTCAACGTCACCGGGATGTACCTGGTCATCAGGGAGACGGCGCCGGTCATGCGGGACAGCGGCGGTGGCGCGATCGTGACCACCGGATCGATCAGCGGCCTGTTCGGGGAGCCGGCGCTGGCCGCCTACACCGCGTCCAAGGCGGCGGTCGTGAACATGACCCGTTCGCTCGCCATCGACTTCGCGCCGTACGGCGTCCGGGTCAACTGCGTGTGCCCGGGCTGGGTTGACACCGGGTTCAACGACCCGCAGTTCGAGCACGACAAGATGACGGCCGACGACGTCAAGGCGCTGATCGACCGCACCGTCCCGCTGCGCCGGCAGGGCGAACCGGAGGAGATGGCCGCGGCGGTCGCGTTCCTTGCCTCCGAGGACGCGTCCTACATCACCGGGCAGACGCTGGTGGTCGACGGCGGGCTGCTGTGCCACGTTTGAGCGGCGGCCCGGTGCGCTTACCAGACCTGGCGGGCCACCTCGCCAACCAGTTCCAGCTTGCGCTGCTGGGTGTCGCCGGTGATCAGGTTCGCCCCGATGGAGACCGAGGAGAACCCGCACTGGGTGGACAGCCCGAGCCGCTCGAGATCGACGTAGCGGGCCGCCTCCCGGATCCGCGCGATGAGCGTCTCGGCGGGTTCTACCTCCGCGCGCTTGCTGGACACCAGGCCCAGGATCACCACCTTGTCGTCGGGTACGTTCACGAGCGGCTCGAACGACCCGGAGCGCTCGTCTTCGTACTCGAGCAGGAACACGTCGAAGTTGCTCATCCGGCTGAATATCTTGTCCGCTGTTGAGTCGTAGCCGCCGGCCGCGATCCACTTGCTCTGGTAGTTGCCCTTGCACAGGTGCAGGGCGAACGTGACCCCGGGCACGTCGCCGACGGAGTTGATGATGTCAACGCCCTCGGTGAGCGTGCGCTCGGTGGGCATGCCGAGAGATTCGCGCAGCTGGCGGTTCTCCGGGTCGACCAGGGTGCCGAGGTCGGGCGCGTCGATCTGGATATAGGTGCAGCCGAGCCGGGCCAGCGCCGACGCTTCCTCACGCATGATCGTCGCGGCGTCGGCGAACATCTCCCAGGGATCCGCGTAGGCGGCCGTGGACAGCTCCGGCGACCACGCGCCGTACAGCACCAGCGGGCTGGGCAGCGTGACCTTCACCGTCCGCCGCGCCCTGCCGCGCGCGTAGGCGAACTCCTCGAGCGTGATCTGCCGCCGCGCCCGGATCTTCCCCGTGATCGTCACCGGCGGATGCCAGTCCCAGTCCTCGCTGGGGTCCTGGGCGTGGAAGCGGACGGCCGCGCCCTCCTTGTCGGTGCCGCCTTCGATCTCGCCGAGCAGCTGGTCGAGGAACGAGAAGCGGCGCAGCTCGCCGTCGGTGACGACATCGAGCCCGCAGCCCTCCTGCAGCGCGATCGCCGCGTCCACCGCACGGTCCTCGATCCGCTTGAACTCGGCTGCCGAGATCTGCCCGGCGTCCACCGCGGCACGTGCCTCCCACAGGTAGCGGGGACGCAGCAGCGAGCCGATCACGTCGGCGTGCACGTTGACTGCCATGTTCGGGCCTCCTGTCTGCCGATCGGCCGCCAGCCGCCAGCCGGCAGGATCAGGTTCTCGCGCAGATCGAGATCACGGCCAGGCCGGTTGCCGCCTGGCGGGAGCCGCGCTTGACATCGAGGTGGCGGTGGACTGGGCTCGCGACGGGAGGCAGGCATGACCGGACGTGAGAAGCTGCTCGACCCGACGGGAGACGACAGCCGGACCGTCGACACCACTCTGGCCCCGCGGCTGCGCAGCCTCCGCGGGCTGACCGTCGGGCTGCTGGACAACACCAAACCGAACGCTGGCGTGGCGCTGGCTGCCGTTGCGCGGGAACTCGAGCGCGCATACGGCGTGGCGACGTCGGTCGCCTGCGCCAAGGGCTACTTCGGCACGCCCGCCGAGGAGGATGTGATCCAGCGGATCCGGGACACCTGCGATTTCGCGATTGCGGGCGTCGGCGACTGCGGCTCGTGCAGCGCGGCCACCGTGGCCGACGGGATCCTGCTCGAACGGGCCGGGGTGCCCGCGGTCAGCATCTGCACGGACAGCTTCCTGATATCGGCGCAGGCCATGGCGCAGGTTTACGGCTTCCCGGGGTTCGAGTTCGTGGCCCTGCCGCATCCGCTCGCCAGCCTCGACGAGAAACAGATCCAGTCCCGCGTGCAGGACGCGCTGCCGGAGGTGCTGCGGATCCTCGGCGTGGAGGCCTGAGTGGCCACCGCGGCCACCGCGCAGCCAGGGGCGACGGCTCCCCGGGAGCCCCTGGCGGACGACGCCCCGCTGGCCGATCC
>JASHOI010000193.1 GCA_030041195.1 Streptosporangiaceae bacterium
GCCCGCGGCCATCGCCAGGACCGCGGCGGGCGGTGCCAGGTAGCGCAGGTTGACCGTGCCCGCATGCTGTCGCGACACGACCCGCCGCCAGCGGCCGTAACCGAAGTACTGCGCGGCGAGTGTGCGCAGAGTGGTCCGCGGCCTGTAGCTGACCCGAAGCTCGGGCAGGAACCAGATCAGCCCGCCGGCCAGGCGGATCCGGTGATTGAGCTCCCAGTCCTCGGCGCGCTGATAGGACTCGTCGTAGCCGCCCACCCGCTCGATCGTGGCCCTGCGGTACACGCCCAGGTAGACCGAGTCAACCGGCCCCGGCTGCCCGCCGGTGTGGAACTTGGCTGCACCCACCCCGAACCGGGACGTCATCGCCCAGGCCACCGCCTGCTGAAACGCTGTCACGCCCTCCGCGGCCATTATCCCCCCGACGTTGTCCGCGCCGGTCTGCCGCAGCGCGCGCACGGCGGCGTTCAGGTATCCCTGCGGGAGCACGGCGTGGCCGTCGACCCGCGCCACGATCGAGTGCCTGGACGCCTTGATCCCCAGGTTGAGGCCGCACGGGATCCGGCCGGTCGGATTGGGCACCACGATGACCCGAGGGTCCGCGGCGGCTAGGCGCTGCGAAACGTAGAGGGTTCGGTCCCGGGAGGGCCCGACCGCAAGCACGACCTCCAGTGCGCCCTCGTAGTCCTGGCCGAGCACGCTGCGAACCGACTCCTCCAGGTACAGTTCCTCGTTTCTGACCGGCATTACAACGGAAACGGCCTCGGCGCCCGGATCAGCCGGCCAACTGTCGTCGGCTCGGGCGCTCGAAGGATGGCTCATCGTTCGCATCCAGGTAGGCCGGGAGCAATCTGGGCACACGCACCGCTGCAAGCCTCGTGCGGTCCGCCGGCGCGGTTCAACGGGTGAGGCCGTCGAGACGGGGCAGCATGTGACCTCCCGGAAGCAGCGCGGTGTGGTCCTCGTTCGACGCGTGCACCGCCTGCCGTGTCCGCCCGGGATTCAAGGACCTGCCTGTTGTCCGGGAATTCTCTAGAAAGTCGATCTATTTTGTCAAGCACGTCACTTGACTGATGGCACGGTCGTCATCCGCTGTTATCCGGGCCGTGCTGGGCGAGCCCCGGGATGCCGTGCCGGCCTGCCGGCATCGATGCCGTATCCGCCGCCTAGCCCCTCGAGGGCGTGAGGACGATCCTGCCGAATACCTCGCCAGTGTCCATTTTCTGGTGTGCCAGCATGGCTTGCTCCAGGGGCAGTTGCTCGTGCACGACCACGCGCAGCTCGCCGCGGCCAGCGGCGGTGAGCAGTTCGGTGATCGCTGCGCGCCGGGCGGGCCAGGTGACGCTGTCTGCGCTGAAGGTCGCGAACGACAGCGACTTCTGGAACGCCGCGAACATCGTCATGCCGAAGTCCGCCGGCGGGTAGCCCGCGACCACGCCGGCGGCCACGAGGCGGCCGTTCGGGTTAAGCCGCGCGAAGAAAGAGGGCATGGCCGGGCCGGCTACGACGTCAATGATGACGTCGTAGCCTTCAGGAGCGTCTTCGCCTGCCTCGCCCGCGCGGTCCAGCACATGAGTGGCGCCGAGCACTCGCAGGCGGTCGCCTCGCGCGGGCGATGACGTGGTGACGGCCACCGCGCTGGCCCCGCCGCGCGCGGCGAGCTGGACCGTCATGACGCCGATGCCGCCTGCCGCGCCGCGCACCAGCACGGCCTCGCCAGCGGTGAAGCGGGCCTGGCGAAGGCCGAAGTGAGCCACCACCCCGGAGCTGCCGAGCGTCACCGCGTCGGCGGCCGAGATGCCCGCCGGGAGGGGCACGAGAGTCTCGGCCGGGGCGACCGCGCGCTCGGCATAGCCGCCGCCCAGACCGGTGAACGCCCACACGCGCTGACCGATCCATGACGCGGCGACGCCGTCGCCGACCGCGGTCACGGTGCCCGCTATCTCGCCGCCCAGTACGTGACCTTCGCTGAAGCCGTAGGCAGCAAGAGTTCCGCGCCGGATGACGGCGTCGACCCCGCCGGCACCGATCGCCTCGGTGGCGAGCAGCACCTGCCCGGCAGCAGGACTCGGGTCAGGCGCCTCGATGACCGCGAGGCCCGCCGGACCTCCGAAGGACCGGATCACCACTGCTCTCATGCCCGCCGACGCTAACGGACGCTGCCGTCCGGCTGGCTAAAGTGAAACCGATGACCGGTCGTTTGCCTCACAACCTGCGCTCTGACGCCCGGGACAACCGTGAGCTGATCCTGGCCACCGCCCGGGCGGTGTTCGCGGCCGAGGGCCTGAACGTGCCGGTGCGGGAGATCGCCCGCCGCGCCGGGGTCGGGTCGGCCACCGTGTACCGCCGCTTCCCCACCAAGCAAATCCTGGTCACCGAGGCGTTCGCCGAGCAGCTGGGTGCTTGCCACGCGATCGTGGACGAGGGGACCGCTGACCCCGATCCGTGGCACGGCCTGTGCCTGGTGATCGAGAAAATCTGCGAGCTGCACGCGCGCGACCGCGGCTTCACCGCCGCCTTCATGTCGGCGTTCCCGGGCGCGATGGATCTCGCGGCGAGCCGCGACTACGCGCTGCGCTCGGTCGCCGAACTGGCCCGCCGGGCCATGAATACCGGGCGCCTGCGCCCCGACTTCGTCCTGGATGACCTGATCATCATCCTCATGGCCAATGACGGCATCCGCGCCGCCTCCCCGGCCACAGCAGCCGCCGCGTCCCGGCGCTTCGCCGCGCTCGCGATCAAGGCACTGGAGGGCTCCCGGGAGACGGCGCCCCCGCCGCCACCAGCAGGACCAGCGCCGGCAGTGCCGGATCTCTGACACGACGTCGGCAGGTGAACCAGGCGGATGTGCGCCTCGTGACAACCTGACGGGGCGTCGCGACCGGTCACGAATCTGTTGCGGATCGGCCAGTTGCCCTCACCCGCGGTAACAAAATTCGATAATTTTGATCGACTTACTTGACTATACAGGTCAGACCCATTGGAATGCGCAGGACGGCAGCCGCACCGAGTGCGGGCTGCTGCGGCCTGATCACCGACGAAGGGCCCGGTTGTGATCAAGAGCTTGGTCTGGTGGCTGCTGATAGCAGTGGCCGGCCTGGTGTTCTTGGCGGGTGCGGTGGCGCTGGCGGCCACGGTGGCCGTAACAGGAAGCTGACGTCGACCGGGTATTCAGTCAGCTGGCGAGGCGGACGGGGAGGGACTCCAGGCCATTCATGAGGCTGACCGGACGCCAGCGGAGTTCCTCCGGCGGAACCGCGAGCGACATTTCCGGGAAGCGGGTGAGCAAGGCGCCGAGGGCGACCTCGGCCTCCATCCGGGCCAGGGGAGCGCCCAGGCAGTAGTGGATGCCGTGGCCGAAGGCGACGTGGCTGCCGGAGTCGCGGCCGATGTCAAGGCGGTCCGGGTCGGGGAACTGGGCGGGATCCCGGTCGGCGGAACTGGTCGCGATGAGAACCGGCTCGCCCGCCGGGATCACCACGTCACCGATCGGCAGGTCCTCGGTGGCGAACCGGGGGGTCACGTGGTTCACCGGGTTCGTGAACCGGAGCAGTTCCTCGACGGCCGCCGGAAGCAGTGCCGGGTCCTGCCGCAGCCGGGTCATCTCCTCGGGATGCGTCAGCAGTGCCAGCGTGCCGGAGGCGATCAGGTTGACGGTGGTGTCGAAGCCCGCCATGACCAGGTGGTACGCAGCAGAGAGCAGCTCGGTGGTGGTCAGCGCGGCCTCGGCGCCGTCCTGACCGGCGTTGTCGTGGGCGAGAACGAGCGCCGACAGCAGGTCGCTGCCGGGCTTGGCGCGCTTGGCGGTGATCAGCCCGGTGAAGTAGGCGCCCAGCTCCTCCGGCACGCGCTGGAGTTCCTCGCCGCCCTTGCCGTAGTCGGTGACGGTGACCCAGATCCACCCGCGGTCCGTCTCCGGGACGCCCAGCAGCTCGCTGATCACCGTGATCGGGAGGGGCCGGGCGTACCCGCCGAGCAGATCGATGACGTCACCGCCGGCTGTCAACTCATCCAGCAGGCTCGCAGCGATCTCGGTGGTGCGCGGCCGCAGCTGCGCGGCGCGGCGCGGCGTGAACGCCCTCTGCATCAGGCGGCGCAGCCGGGTGTGGTCGGGCGGGTCGATGTTGAGCAGTGCGTGGACGCCCGCCACCCCGCCCGGCATCGACCCGCCGTGGGGTTTGTTCGCCAGCCGGGGGTCGGTCAGAGCCGCCCGCACGTCCGCGTAGCGCGTGATGATCCATACCCGCCCGAAATCCGGCATCCGGCCCGGGGCGACCGGGCGGGACTCGCGCAGCCGCGCGAACAGCCCCATCGGGTCCTGGTAGTAAGAGTCCTCGTCCAGGGGGATCAGCTCTGCAGCGTCCGTCACGTTCACACGCTAGGGCTGCCGATTGCGTCGTGCCATCGGGTTTTTCGCGAGGCCTAGCCGGCGGTGTCCTCGCGGATGCCGGTGTCCGACGCTTGCTGGATCTTCTGTAGCAGCCGGTGGTAGCGGACGGCGGTGGTGAAGTCCGGCACGGCCGGATGGCCGTGGGTGATCGCCCGCGCGAACTCGCGGTAGAGCAGAGCGACGTTTCGCGGCGGCCCAGCGGGCACCGTCGCGGGTATCGGGCTGAACCGCTGAGGCACCGTCAGGCCGGCGGCCGAGCCGTCGGCCTTGCTGAGCGAGATGGCCCAGTCGGTGATGTGGATGCCGCCGGGTGCAGCCGGCCGGATCACCAGGGTGGCCTCGGTGCCGACGATCCGGAGCTCGAACCCGGGCGTGACCGGCGCCGATCCGCCCTGAACCGCGATCGACGCCACCGTGCCGCCATCGAGTCGCCCGGCAACGACGACCTGATCGGGTGCGGTCACCGGTATGGTCTGCCCGGTCTCGATGACCGTGGTCTGCTTGTTGATCGACGCCACCACGGCCGACACCTGGCGCAGCTCCCCGACCGCCCGGGCCAGGGTAGCCAGAATGTGGCCGGTCGAGATGCTGAGCACCGTGGCCCCCGCGGCCGCGTTGGTGGCGTAGACGTTGGCCTGCGGGATCCGGCGTCCGGCCGGGCCACCGGCCGCCACGATGCTGACCGTGAGCGGCTCCCCGATGTCGCCGTTCTCGATCAGTTCCCGGACGAATAGCGCCCCGGGAGCCTGGTAGCCCTGCAGTCCGACGATGTGCCGCACGCCGCTCGCCTGAGCAAGATCGGCCAAGGCGGCCGCCTGGTCAAGGTCCACCCCGAGTGGCCATTCCGAGAACACGTGCTTGCCGGCCGCCAGCGCGGCACGGATCAGCCCGTCATGCTCGGGTACCTTCACAGTGATCGCCACCGCGTCCACCTCTGGGCGGGACACCAGTTCGGCGTCGTCGGCGAGAGCCAGCGGAACCCCGAAGGCCTCCGCGGTGGCCTTGGCCGTGCTCAGGCGTGTGGTAGCCACCGTGGTGACCTCGAACTCCTCGAGCGCCCGAAGCGCGGGAAGATGGGCGGCGGTTCCCCAGCCCCGGGACGGGCTGGCTCCGATGACGCCGACCCGGATCGGCGTCCGGCTCTGCGATCCAACCGTGCTCATGGCCTGATCATACCTTTTTACGACTAATCAGACAGAAAATATAGGCAATAGCCAGCCCGGTATGCCGAGTGGCCATACTGGGCAGCGTGGAACTTCGTGACGCCATTGACTTCGCCCGCACCAGCCGCTGGTCCGTCCTGGTCACCATCCGCAGGAATGGCCTTCCTCAGCTGTCGAACGTCGTCCACTCCATCGGCGACGATCATGTCATCCGCATCTCTATCACGGCGGACCGAGCCAAGTACCACAACCTCCTCAGGCAGCCGTGGGCGGCGCTGCACGTCACCCGCGCGGACTTCTTCGCCTACGCCGTGCTCGAAGGCGCGGCGGATCTGTCACCGGTGGCGGCCCAGCCGTATGACGATACGGTCGGCGAGCTCATCACCTACTACCGCGCGCTGTCGGGCGAGCACGAGGACTGGGACGCCTACCGCGCCGCCATGGTGACCGAACGGCGAGTCGTCGTCCGGCTCAAACCCGGCCGGGCCTACGGCATGCTCAACCTTCCCGGCCGCGACGAGGCCGCGGAAAAGAGCGGGGCCGTGCAGGAGAAGCCGTGACCGACCGGGCCGACTACGACGAGTTCGGGCTGTTCCACGAGAACGCGGAAGAGTACGGGCTGCCCTTTGACCGCCCGCCGGCCGTGCGCCGGGTTTTCGCGGACGTGGCCGGAGGGCGGCGGCTGAGCGCGCTGGTGTGGCAAGACCGGGATCCGGAACTGGTCCTGCTGCACGGCGGGGCGCAGAACGCGCATACCTGGGACACCGTCGCGATGGCGCTCGACCGTCCGCTGGTGGCCATCGACCTCCCCGGGCACGGCCACTCGGATGGCCCCGGAGAACGCCCGGAAGGCCAGCTGGACGTCCACGGCAACGCGGCCGATGTTGCGGCCGCCATCCGCCAGTTCGCGCCGGCCGCCAAGGCGGTGGTGGGCATGTCTCTTGGCGGGCTCACGGCGATCGCACTCAGCGCCCAGGCGCCGGAACTGGTCCGCAAGATCGTTCTGGTCGATGTCCTGCCGGGCGTAACGGCGCAGCGATCTCAGCACATCACCGATTTCGTCAACGGTCCTGCCAGCTTTGCCAGCCTGGACGACTTGCTGGAACGGACGGCCCGTTTCAACCCGGGCCGGTCCCGGTCGTCTCTGCGCCGGGGCATCCTGCACAACGCCGAACAGCAGCCGGACGGCACCTGGGTGTGGCGCTGGGCACGTCACCGCCGTCCCGCGGCCCCGGCCAGCCCGGCGGCCGGTACCCGCTACGGACAGCTGTGGGAGGAGCTCTCGTCGATCACCGTGCCGCTGCTCCTCGCCCGGGGCATGCGGCCCGACTCGGTGCTGGACGACGACGTCGAGCGCGAACTGCTGCGACGCCTGCCGTCCGCTCAGGTCGTTCACGTCGAACAAGCCGGCCACAGCCTGCAGGGCGACACGCCGCTCGAGCTTGCCGCGATCATCGAGGACTTCGCCTTCAGCCCGTAAAGCCACCGGGTTTGACCACATTTCCTATAAAAATGATCTAAATTATTGACAAATGGCTGAAGATTCCGCGACGCTGGAGACATGACCGTTGAGTCTGGGGAGTTTACGGAGCTCGACGACGAGTTCGCGCTCGTCGAGCAGACGGCAGCGGAAGCGGGCGTCGCCGGCGACGGGCTGCCCCTGGTCCGCCGGGCCTGGGTCAACGTTCCCACGGGCGGGCACGTCAGCGCGGTGTTCTGGGGCAACGGCCAGCCTGAGGTGGTGTTCCTGCACGACATCGCCGAGAGCGCCCGTGCCTGGGACGCGGTCGCGCTGGCTCTTGGCCGCCCATCGGTCGCCATCGACCTGCCCGGCCATGGCCGTTCCGACTGGCGACGCGATGGCCGCTATGAACCCGCCAAGCTCGCGCCCGCGATCGGGGAGGCCATCCGGTCGTTCGCGCCGCGCGCACGGCTCGTCGTCGGGAGCGGCCTCGGCGGGCGCACCGCGCTCGCGCTGCGCAGGCGTCAGCCGCGGCTGGTGCCGCGACTGGTACTGCTGGGCGCGCTGCCCGGCCCTGAGCCCGGGCCAGCTCAGGGATGGCCGGGTCCCGAGCGGTTCGCCAGCCCGGCGGACGCGTTGGCCGTGCTGGAGGTCAGGCGGCCGGAGCACAGCGCGGAGTCTGTGCGCCGCGAGATCCGGTATGAGCTCAGCCAGGACAAGGACGGGTCGTGGGCGTGGCGTCATCATCCGGGCAACCTGCCGGCCCCCGCAGCGGGCGCCGGCGATGCCAGCGCGGCTGACGAAGCGCTGTGGCCGGAACTCGCCGCGCTCCGCACCGCGGCCGCGCTCATCCGTGGCGACCGGGCGGGCCCGCTGCCCGCACCCAGCCTCGCGTCGCTGCGAGAGCGCGCGCCGGGGGCCCAGCTCATTACGATTTCCGGTGCTGGCGCCGATGTCGCCGCCACCCAGCCAGCGGCGCTCGCCACAGCACTTGACCAGCTAGTCCAGCCAGAGGAGCAGCCGTGACACAGGCAGCGGAACGAGTCATCAGCGAGACCGCCGGCGCCCCGCGGGTGCGGACCGAGCCGAACCAGCGGCGGGTGCGTGTGCTGTTCGGCGGCGAGGCGGTCGCTGACAGCAGCCGGACGCTGTACCTGTTCGAGACCGGGCACCTGCCGGTGTACTACTTCCCCCGCGACGACGTCCGGTTTGACCTGCTCGAGCCGACCAGCCACCACACGCACTGCCCGTATAAGGGCGACGCCTCGTACTACACGGTGGCCGCGGGCGGCCAGCGGTACGAGAACGCCGTGTGGGCATATCCGGACCCGATCGACTCGGTGCCCGAGCTGAAGGACTATGTGGCGTTCTACTGGGACCGGGCGGACGCCTGGTACGAGGAGGACGATGAGGTCTTCAAGCATGCACGCGACCCCTACCACCGGGTCGACGTGCTGAACTCCTCGAGGGTCGTGCAGGTCCTGGTCGGCGGTGTGCTGCTGGCAGAGAGCCGGCGGCCAAGGCTGCTGTTCGAGACCGGCCTGCCGGTCCGCTACTACCTGCCCAAGCTCGACGTGCGGCTCGACCTGCTCGAGCCGAGTCCGAGGCGGACCCGCTGCCCGTACAAGGGGGAGGCCGTCTACTGGTCGGTGCGGGCCGGCGGCGAGCTGTACGAGGACATCGTGTGGAGCTACCCGGCGCCGATACCCGAGACGCCGAAGATCGAGAACCTGCTCGCTTTCTACAACGAGAAGACCGACATCGTCGTTGACGGCGCGCCGCAGGAGCGCCCAGTCACCAAGTGGTCCTAGCCGGCCGCGTCTACCTCCAGCACAAAGCCAGCATCAGTGCCGAGCAACCGAGCGAAGGGTCCCGCCATGAGTTCCCCCATCCCCGTTATCGATCTTGCGGCCGCCACCACTCCGCGCGTTCCCGGCGAACTGCTGGACGCGGTCAAGGAGGCTACCGAGACCATCGGCATCATCCAGGTCATCAACCACGGGGTGCCTGAGTCGCTGATCACCGAATTCGACCAGCGCATCGGGCGGCTGCTCGACCTGCCCAGGGAGCTCAAGGCCGGGCTGGCCAGCCCGACCGGCCACCCGTACCGGGGATGGCGGCAGTGGCCGGATGACTTCGGCCGCCTGGAGCTCGAGCGCTTCAACGTCGGGCAGTTCGACAACGCCGAGCAGGCCACGGCGGCCGGCCTTGCCGAGGAGTACCTCGGCCTGTACGCCCACGAGAACGTGTGGCCCGGTGACGACCAGGGACTGCGCGACCTGACGTTCCGCTACATCGCGGCGGGGCGGTCGGTCGCCGAGCGGGTGCTCGGCCTGTACGCGAACGCGCAAGGGCTGCCGGACACCACGTTCCCGGTGAGCCCGCTCCCGTACCTCACCTTTACCGTGAACAACTACCCGACGTGGACGTACCCGGACACCGGCAACGACGAGGACAAGCTGCTGCTGCTCGAGCACGCCGACGGCTCGGCGGTGACGATCCTGTCCCAGGGGGGCGACTACGAGGGACTGCAGATTCAGCTTCCCGACGGCGACTGGCTGCCGGTGCCGATCGTGCCCGGCGCCCTGCAGGTCTTCTCCGGCACGCTGCTCACCCGCTGGACCAACGGGCTGCTGCGCCCGGCCCGGCACCGGGTGGTGGCCGGCGGCACGCAGAAGCGCCGGTCGGTGGCCGTCTTCTACTATCCGGCCCTGGACCAGGTGCTCGAGCCGCTGGCCCCGTTCGTCGAGCCGGGGGAGGAGACCGACTACGAGCCGGTCACCCAGTGGGATCTGATCAAGGACAATGTGGAGAACTACCTCAAGGTGTTCGGACGGCCCGCGCAGGTCGCCGCGTGGCGCGAGGGCAAGCCGTACGTCGCTGAACTCGCCGAGAACTCGGCCGGCCGCTAGTGGCCGCGCTGTCTCAGTCCGAGTGCGCCGCCCTGGCAGCGCGAGCCGCCGCCATCGTGGACGTGCCCGCGCTGCTGGGGACCGGGACCGGCGAGTCGGTGCTCTGGCAGGATGAGGACTCCATCGCGTGGCTGAACGTGATGCTAGACGCGCGTGACACGGGGTTCCACGACCACGACGGGTCCGCGGCCGGCGTGTACGTGCTCAGCGGGAGCGTGACCAACGAGGGTCTGCCGATTGACGGGGCCCGCCGGGTCCGCCGGTACGGGCCGGGCGACTCGTTCTCGGTCCCGGCCACCGGCATTCACCGGATGAACCACGACGCAGGCGCGGTTACGGTGCACGTCTACTCCCCGCCGCTGCGTTCCATCGGCTATTACGAGGTGGTCGACGGACTGCTGCAGCGGACCCCGGGGCCGCCCGATGCGGAATCGCCGGAAAGCCCGGCACTGCTGGCGGCTCTTGCCAGCGAGGTCTTCGCCGGACCCGGCTAGCCGGAGGCCACGGCCTGCGTCGCGCCCGCCCAGCCCAGAGCCGGGGCGACCTCGCTGGCGAACAGCTCGAGCGCGTCGGCGCGGTGCGCGTAGCTCGCGTAGAACAGCTCGGTCTGCACCATCAGCTGGGTCGCGTACCGGAACCAGGGCCGGGCCAGGATGGACTCGGTGATCTGCTCGGCGGTCCCGTAGTGCAGGTTGATGGACGCGGCCTTCTCGGCGAGCGTCGTGGCGGGCGGCAGGAAGCCCCTGCCCCACTCGTACTTCTCCTCGATCCCGGCCCTGGCCTCGCGCAGCGCGATCTCCCTGCTCCTGGCCGGATAGATGAGGGTCGCGAGCCCGGCGCGCGGACGGCGGGGACCGGTCCGCGCCGCGTACCGCTCGAGTCCGCGATAGTAGGCCCGGGCGGTGACCTCGGCGGGCACCGTCTGTGTGGTCCCGATCAGCACGCCGTGCCCCCTGGCGCCCGTTTCGAATCCGCTTTCCTCGGTGAGCGTCGCCTCCCAGATCCGGTCGGCAAGGCCCGCGCTCGGCGGGTTCAGCCGCGCCCCCGAGTCGTTCAGCGGGGCGCCATCGAGCGCGGCCGACAGCCGGGCCAGATCGGCCTGGTAGGCCGCTCTGCGGGCGGCCGGGTCGGTACCTTCAGCGGCAGGCCGGAAGAGCTCCGCCAGCCCTGGCGCGCCGCCGCCGTTGGCCACGCCGAGCTCGACCCGCCCGCCGCTCAGCGCGTCGAGCACCGCGGCGTCCTCCGCGACCCGCAGCGGGTTCTCCAGCGGCAGCGTGACGGCGGCCGTGCCCAGCCGAAGCCGGCTGGTCCGCGCGGCCAGCCAGGCGAGGAAGACGAACGGCGAGGGCAGCCCGCCGCCGGGCACCGGCGGGACGCCGCGACGCCGCAGGTGGAACTGGCGCACCCACAGGCCCTCGACGCCCAGCCGCTCCGCGTGCGCGAACAGGCCGAGCGCGCCGTGGTAGTTGCGGGCCTGGTCGCCCGGCTCGTTCAGGATCGCGTACGAGGCAAGGGTCAGCGGCTCGCCGTTCTCGCGCCCGGTCATGATGTCTCTTCTGGTTTCCAGCCCAGCAGCGGCGCGATCTCCCCGACGACGGCGTCGATCGCCGCCAGCCGCTGGCTGTGCTCTGTGGTCCCGTAGGCGACCGAGAACTGGAGCTCCGTGGTGAGCGGAAACGCCGGAAACGCGCTGATCGACTCCGCGATCTGCACGGGAGTCCCGTAGTGCACGTTGATGGCCGCGGCCTTCTCGGCCAGCGTCACCGCCGGCGGCAGCCAGTCCTTGCCCCAGGTGTAGACGGTCGCCACGTCGTCCGCGAGCTCGGCGAGGCCGCTGCGGCGGTCCGCGGCGGGGTGGACGTGGACCACCAGGCCGACGCGCGGGTCGGCGCCGGGCGGCAGGCAGCCGTGGTAGGCGGCGGCTGTGACCTCGGCCGGAACGGTCTGGGTGGTCCCGATCAGCACCCCGTGGCCCCGCCGGGCGGAGTCCGCGCCGGTCTGCTCGGTGAGCGCGGACTCCCAGATGCGGGCCGCCAGGCCCGGGGCCGGAGGGTTGAGCTGCTGATCCGTCCCGTTGACCGGGTTTCCGTCCAGGATGCTGCCAAGGTCGGTGAGCGTCCGCAGGTACGCGGCCTTCTTCCGTTCCGGATCTGTGCCGAGGTCGATCCCCAGCGCGGCGGCGATCGGTGGCCGGCCGCCGTTGGAGACGCCGAGCTCGAGCCGCCCGCCACTGATCGCGTCCACCACCGCGGCGTCCTCGGCGACGCGGACCACGTTCTCCAGCGGCAGCGGCACCACCGCGGTCCCGAGCCGGATCCGCGAGGTCCGGGCGGCGAGCGCGCCGAGGAACGGGAACGGCGAGGGCAGCCCGCCGGGAAAGCTGAATCCGGGGGCGCCGGCCGTCCGGCGGAACTTGTACGAGCGCACCCAGGCAGTGTCGAAGCCGAGTTCCTCGGCGCGGGCGAACAGGTCGAGCGTTTCGCGGTACACGGCCGCCTGGTCCCCGTGCTCGCGCAGGTCGGAGTGGATGGCGATGCGGAGCCGCGTCATCGGTCATCCCGCAAGTGCCCACGCAGGGTGGTGGCGGTGTACCTGGCCCGGTGCAGGCCCCGGGCCTGCAGAATCGGCACCACGTACTCGGTGAACCGCGCGAGCGAGCCCGGCAGTGTCGTCGGCTGCAGGGTGAAGCCGTCGCTCGCGCCCTCGGCCATCCAGGCCCCGATGAGGTCGGCGAACTGCTCCGGCGTCCCGGTGAACTCCAGGCCGCCGGGCAGGCCGGTGAGCTCGTCGGCGAGCTGGCGGAAGGTCTTGCCGGTCTCCTGGCCGCGGCGCACGACCTCATCGGTGCGGCTGGTGTGGCTCGCGGCCGCGATCGCGGCCTCGGTCAGCGGCTGGTCCGGGTCGATCAGCCCGGCGTCCAGCCCGGCGTTGTGGGCCAGGTTGCGCCAGCGGAACTCGGGGTCGACCCGGTCTTCCAGGTCGGCCCGCAGCGCCCGCGCCTCGGCCTCGGTGCTGCCGAGCACGAACGCCACGCCGGGCAGCACGAGCACGTCGTCCGGGTCCCGCCCGTGGCGGCGGGCGGCGCTCCGGATCGATTCGCGGAACCGGCGCCCGGACCGGATGTCCGGCTGCGCGGCGAAGACGAGGTCGGCGCTCTTCCCGGCCAGTTCGATGCCCGGCCCGGAGGAGCCGGCCTGGGCGAACGCGGGCCTGCCCTGCGGGGAGCGAGGCAGCGTCAGCGCGCCGCTGACATTGAAGAACCGGCCGTGGAAGTCGACCGGCTTGATCAGGTCGGTGTCCGCCCAGATGCCCTTCTCCTGGTCGCTCACGACCGCGTCAGCATCCCAGCTGTCCCAGAGCCGCGTGACCACGTCCACGAACTCCTCGGCCCGCGCGTACCGGTCCGCGGGGTCGGGGTGTGCCGCGAGCCCGAAGTTGCCGGCCGCCCCGGCGTACCGCGTGGTCACGATGTTCCAGCCCGCCCGGCCGCCGGACAGGTGGTCGATGGTGGCGAGCCGGCGCGCCAGATCGTACGGCGCGCTGTAGGTCGTGGACGCGGTCGCGATCAGCCCGATCCGTTTCGTGGTGCGGGACAGTGCGGCCAGGAGCTCGAGTGGGTCGAAGCCGACCTGCGGGAAATACCGGGCGCGGAAGATCGCGAGCCCGGGGGAGTCGGCGAAGAAGACCGCGTCGAGCAGCCCGCGCTCGGCGGCGAGCGCCGCTCGCTCGAGCACGCCGAACCGGGCGGGACCGGCCAGGTCCGCCGGGTCCGCCAGCTTCCACGAGGACTCGTGGTAGCCGACACCGGTCAGGAACGCGGTGAAGTGTGCCTTCCGCTCGCTCATGCTGCGTGCCGCGCGGCGGTGTCACGGCCGGCGACGGCCTGCTTGATGAGCCGCAGCGTCTCCTGGCGCAGTTCGGAGTCTCGCTGGCTGGTGACGTGGCTGCCGAGCGTGACGATGCCGACGCCTAGATCGTGATACGCGAGAACGGCGTCCGCGATCGTGGCGGGTGAGCCCACCAGCGTCGGGGTCGCGCGCGAGAGCACGGTGAGGCCGAGGTAGAGGACGTCATCTTCCCACGACGTGCTGGCCAGGCTGGTGTCGGCGAAACGGTCCTCGCGGATGGAACGGACCGCCGGGCCCTCGCCGGCGGACCGGAACTCCTGCAGCCGCCTGATCGACTGCTCCAGGTCGCGCAGATGCAGCCGGGCCTGCTCGTCGGTCTCGCCGACGAGCATGTTGAGGTTGATCCAGAAGCCCGGGTTCCGGCCTGCCGCCGCCGTGGCGGCCCGCGCCTGGGAGATCTTCTCGGCCGCCTTGGCACGGGAGATCCCGTGGAAGGCCAGCACGTCGGCGAAGCGAGCGGCGAGCTCGATCGCCTCCGGTGACTCGGCGGGCAGCGAGATCACCGGCCGCGGCGACTGCACCGGCTTCACGCCGGAGAACGCGCCGCGCACCTGGTAGAACTCGCCGTCGAAGTCGAACGGCTCCTCCCTGGTGAGCACGCCGGTGAAGATCTCGAGGTACTCGGCAGCGCGCCGGTACCGCGCCTCGCGGCCGGCGAGATCCCCGTCGCGCGGCAGGTCGCTGCCGCCTCTGCTGCCCAGGATGAGGTGGACGCCGGCCCGGCCGGCCGAGACGCGGTCCAGCGTCGCCACCGCGCGTGCGGCGGCCGTCGGGGCCTGGGTGCCGGGACGGTGCGCCAGCACGACGTGCAGCCGCTGGGTGTGCGCCAGCGCCCAGGCAGCGGTGACCGTGACATCTGGCCAGGTGGCGCTCTGCGGGATGATGCTGGCATCGTACCCGGCGGCCTCGTATTCCTGCGCCTCGGAGCTGATGTAATCGGGGTCGGCGGTGACCGGCTCGGGCACCGGCGTGAAATAGGCCGCCTCCCGCGCTATTCCCGCCGTCGAATAGCTGTTGCTGTACGACTGCGGGTTGATCCACGATCGCAGTTCGATCGGCAAGGGACCTCACCTTCCGTCCTTCGGCGGCTTTGCCTTTCGGCGTCAGGATGTGCGCGGCCGCCGCAGCGAGAGCGCGGAATCGACCAGTGACTGCGTGTACGGATGCTCGGGTTCGGTGAAGACCTTCTCGGCGTCCTTGAGCTCCACCAGCTCGCCGTCGAACAGGACGCCGATGCGGTCGGACACCTGGCGCACCACGGCCAGGTCGTGCGAGATGAACAGGTACGAGACCCCGGTCCGCTGCTGCAGCTCGGTGAGCAGGTCGAGCAGCCGCGCCTGGCTGGACACGTCGAGCGCCGAGGTCGGCTCGTCGCAGATCACCAGCGGCACGTGCCCGGCGAAGGCGCGGGCGATGGTCACCCGCTGCTTCTGCCCGCCGGAGAGCTGGTGCGGCAGCTTGTCGAGCAGTTCCTCCGCCACCCCGGTGCGCGCCGCGAGCTCCTCGACGGTCTGGGCGCCGCCGAGCAGCTCGATGGACCGGGCGAGCACGCGGCGCACGGTGCGGCGCGGGTTCAGCGACGCGTCCGCGCCCTGGAAGACCACCTGGACGCGCGGCAGCACCTTCCGGCCCCGGCGCCGGTCGGCGACATGGAACCGGATCGTGCCCTCGTACCGGGTCAGGCCGGCCAGGGACAGGCCAAGCGTCGTCTTGCCGCTGCCGGACTCGCCGACCAGGCCAAGCACCTCACCCCGGCCGATCGTGAAGGACACGTCCCGCAGCGCGGTCTTGCGGTCGTACCGCTTGGTCAGGTTCGACACCGTGACGACGGGCTCGTCCAGCGCCGTGGCCTGTTCTTCCGCGGCTGCCGGCGCCGTGCGGTCCATGACCGCGGTGGCCCGCGGCCTTTCGCGGCGCGCCGCGTTGATGTCGGGCAGCGCGGCGATCAGCGCCCGGGTGTAGGGATGCCGCGGCGCGAGCAGCACCTCAGCGGCCGGCCCTTCCTCGACGAGCACCCCGTCGCGCAGCACGCCGATGCGCTGGCAGTGCGCCGCCACCAGCGGCAGGTTGTGGCTGATCAGGAGGCTGGCGAAGTCGAGTTCGGCGCGCAGCTGGTCGATCAGCGCCATGATCTCGGTCTCCACCCTGCTGTCCAGACCGGTCGTCGGTTCGTCGAGGATGAGCAGCTGCGGCTCGCTGGCGAGCGCCATCGCGATGACGATGCGCTGCTGCTGGCCGCCGGACAGCTC